>CALWOW010000034.1 GCA_944383295.1 uncultured Clostridia bacterium | reverse complement strand
AGTTAAGCATTAGATTATTTACAAGCAAAAAACATAAATTACAAGGAAGTAATAAATTTTACATATCTAATTTTTTTAACTAAAAATAAAACTCAAAGCACAAATTTCTGTACTTTGAGTTTTTAATTACAATAAATGGTGGGAGCTGGTGGATTCGAACCACCGAAGTCTTCCGACAACAGATTTACAGTCTGCTCCATTTGGCCGCTCTGGAAAGCTCCCATAAATAAAAAGGATTGCGCCTTTTTTAATGGAGCTGGCGAAAGGAATCGAACCTTCAACCTGCTGATTACAAGTCAGCTGCTCTGCCAATTGAGCCACGCCAGCATAATAACCGATTAATCGGTAAAATCGACCAAGTCGAGTAGGGTAGGTATAATTATTACTTAAAGCATAAAAATTATACACATTTTATGATGCAAAGCATCAATGGTGCCCCAGGGGGGACTCGAACCCCCGACACAAGGATTTTCAGTCCTTTGCTCTACCAACTGAGCTACCAGGGCGCGCAAATAAGTAAATCTGTCCTGTTTTAAGAAAAGACCTTACTTAATGGTGGGACTTCAAGGACTCGAACCTTGGACCATCCGGTTATGAGCCGGACGCTCTAACCAACTGAGCTAAAGTCCCTTGTTTATAGCAAGGTCAGTCCTTTTTGTAATGTCGTAGGGTGCAAGAACACCCAATGGCGACTCAGATGGGGCTCGAACCCACGACCTCCGCCGTGACAGGGCGGCGCTCTAACCAACTGAGCTACTGAGCCATAATTTGTTATATCACTAATGGTCGGGGTGGAGGGGCTCGAACCCCCGGCCCCATGGTCCCAAACCACGTGCGCTACCAACTGCGCTACACCCCGTAAAGCGATATAACGATTAAATCATACATTAATTTTTGAGTTTTGTCAACAAATTTTACAAAATTTTTTGGAAATTTTAAATAAAATGATTTTGCTATTTTTGTTGCACAATATATATATGATATATATAAAAAAATGTTTTATTTTGGGTAATAATATACTAGAATAAAAACTATATCAATATTTGTTACAAGACAGTTTTAATATTGATTTTTTAAAATATATTAAACCGCTTTTACTTTTTAATTTTTAAATATGTCTAGTAAACTTTTATTTATTAGGAATTTAATACTAATATTCTTTGTACAAAATAAATTTATGTTATCCTGAAAAAATTTTTCTAGTATTTTGAATTGTGACATAAAAAATATAACTTTAATTTCTTAACATAATAATTAAATTTTCAAAAATTTTGATATAATGCGACAAAACACCCTAATTTTATTTTGCAAATTGCACAAAATAAGTTATAATAAATTTATAATCAAAAAATTAGGGGGTAAAATGGAACAGCAAAATACAATAAAATCAAGAAGCATAAAATTGATTTTAATCATTGTAGCGGTTGTTTTCGTGTTGTCTGCAATAGCGGTACCTGTTGTAGTGACTACAACTCGCAATGACGCCACCGCTACCACTCAAAGTGCTGATAGCAGTATAGGAAATCTATATAATACCGATGGGACTTTGAATAGAGATAATATAAATAAATTTTTAAATAAAATAAATGCAAGTGATTTAGTTACTTCAAAGCCTACAGTTACAGGACCGCAAATAGCCACCCGAGCAGGCACTAGTGGTTCGTTTGTGTTTGAAATGGGATATTATGTAAGTACGAGTGGAGCAATCACAACATCAAAACCTATCAAATGGCAAGCCGTGTATAGTAGGAATGGTTATCTCACTATTTGGATGGCGGATAATTATACTCAAAAGAAGTATTCTAACCTTACAAATGAAATAAACACAGTTTACAATACCTTACAGTCTAAATTTTCTACTTTAAACAGTATACTTAAATCGCCTAAGATTGCTGGTTCTAGTTGGCAAGCTTCACAACCCAGTGTTCCCGTAACAACGACTAGTTATGTTTGCACTAATAACGGTCTTTCATCTACTAACTTGTTTTGGGCACCAAGTGCTTATGAAATTTACAATACTAATACAGATGTAGCTTCACAAGACACTGGTTTATGGGGGCTTAACAATACAGCTCGTGCATATAACACAACAACCATTGATGGGACTAGCGGTAATACTTGGTGTTGGATGCGTTCGGGGTATTCTCAAGGTGGGACGATAACTTATATAGTTAATAACGGTTCTGCAAGTACTTGTAGTAGTTCATATACAGGTGGTATCCGTCCTGCGTGTCATATTGATTTGATGAAATTAATTGAATTATGTGGTTGGGAAATGATTTCAGCAAGTATAAGCAATCCCGATACAAACAAAGCAACAGTAGATAAAACTAGTGCTGTATATGAACCAAATTCTGGCACACAACTTACATTTACCTTTACCGGCTTATCGCACTATTATTTTAATTCAATAACAATAAATGGTAGCACTGCTACTATTTCAAATAGTATTCCTAGCACTTTTTCTAATATTACAGGCGGACAATATAAATGTTATCGTAGCGCTAACAAAGTGATTGTAATTGTAACTAACCTTACACAAGATATGAGTATTGTTGGTGGCTATTTTAAAAATGGTGGAATAGTAAAGGCAAGTATAACAGGGGGCGGAGATAACAAGGCAACGGTAGATAAGACGCAAGAAGATTGTATTAATTATCTAAATATGCAAAGTACCTTTACTTTTTCTACCTTTGGGCAATATTATATCGGTGAAATGAGAATAAATGGAACGCTTATTGAAATAAGCGATAGCGTGAGCGGTTTTTCTACCATAAGTGCAGGTAAATACAAATGCTATCGAGTAAACAATAAGGTTATAGTCACGGTTACTGATTTGACCGCAGATATGAATATTGTGG
>CALWOW010000033.1 GCA_944383295.1 uncultured Clostridia bacterium | reverse complement strand
TTCATTTGACATTTCGTTGGTTGTGTTGTATTTTGTGCCGATTAAAATACCACCAGTAATTAACGAAACAGCAAGAACAGCAATAACTATAACATTAATAAGTATTGACCTTGTCTTAAATTTTTGCTTTTTATCCCCCTAAATTGTGATTATAAGTTTATTATAACTTATTTTGTGCAAATTGCAAAATAAAATTAGGGGGTTTTGTTGTATTTTGTAAAAATTTAAACAAAAAAAATTAAAAATATTAAAAAATTGCATTAAAAACCGTTTAAATTCAAAAAATTAAAATCAAATTAATTTATAAAATTTAAACATTAAAAATTAGCAACACAACAAAAATTCAAAATAAACTCTTAATTTTTATAACACTTAAACGATAAAAATCAAAAAAATAAACGCTTAAATCATTAATATAATACAACAGCGATGCAAATATTAGATTTTTAAATACATAATTACCAAATAATTTTAATTTTTTTATTTATTTATTTTTAATAAAATTTTATAAACATATACAAATCGTTTTGTTTTTAATTCAATAAATGATACAATATATTTACAAGTTTTGCATTACATAATGATTTGAATTAGGTAAAAACTAAATTACAAAGGAGAAAATATGAATTTAATTAAGAAAAATAATTTTATTTTGTTATCTTTTTTATCTATTGTTTTTGTTTTGACAGTATGTTGTATATCTTTTGTTTTACCACAACAAGCAAAAGCGGAAACAATTGATGGTAGCAACGGGTTGGATTTTATTAATAATTGTCCAACAAGCGAAACAGTGTATCAAGCGGGAAGTGGTACAGTTACTTTTATTCCTGCAACGCAAAATGAAATTGCTCGTATAGTTTTTGATAATGCGACACTAAATGCAGAATTAGAAGGGAAATTTAGAAACGACCCTAGTGGGAAAACGTATTTTGCACTTGCATATAATCACGATGCTGAAATTATTTTGAATGGCGAAAATTATGTTTACTTAAATAAACAATACACTTCTTCGGGAATACTTTTTTATGACAGTAATTTAACTATTTCAGGTGAAGGTAGTTTGTTTGTTGGCTTTGCCGAAACACCTACAAGTTATTCTGCGCATCCTTTTAACATAATGGGGAACTATGATGTTTTAAATGGACTTGAAGAAGGTAATTTTAAAGATGGCGGAAATTTAACCATCAACGGTGGTAATATTGAAGTTGATTCTAACAAAATAAGGTCATCTGCGTGCTTGTATGCTCACAATGATATAATTGTAAACAGCGGTATCATTAATTTAAAAAATAATACAACAAGTATTTATTCTAATTACGCAAACATAGTGCTTAATGGCGGGGTCGTAACTTATCAAGATTTCTCAAGCAATGGTTTATATGCCCGTTATGGTGATGTGACAATAAACGGCAATGATACGGTGCTTACAGTAAATGGCGCTAGTGATAGAGAGTATGCAATGGGTATCATCGCAGGGAATAGTAGTCATAGAGAAGTAGATGAAGCAGGTAGCGTATATATCAACGGCGGTGATATTGATATCAATGTAGGTTATATAGGAATTTTTGCACAAAAACTTGATGCAAAGCCAGAAAGCGGAAACATTAAAATCACAAACGGTAGAGTAAATATAACAACTAATTTAAATACAAAAATGTTAGTTGGAATGTATATCGAAGAAAGCGAAACAGCACAAGCAGGTAATATCGAGATTACAGGTGGCGAAGTGGTAGTAAACACAAACGGTAGCCCTACAGATTATTCAATTGGTCTTTACAGTGTCGGTGATATTATTGTCAACGGTGGGAAAGTGGAAGTTTATGCTACAACAACTACTGATGCGCAAAATGTAATAGCATTCTATGCTGAAAATAATATTGATTTTATAAATGGTAATATTTTAGCAAAAAGTAAGGTTTATGCTGTAAGCGTAGCACCTACAATAAGTGATAAATTAGAGGTTATTGCATCAACAAACGAAAATGGTGAAAGTCCTGTGACTTATGACGAAACGGTTTTTGATACTTACAAGTACTTAAATATTAAACAAGTGTCACATATAGAAAATGTTACAATTGAAGAAAGTGATTTAAACGTAGAAAAAGGTGCTTCTATTCAATTAAATGCAAACGTTATCGGCGATGCAACTGCAAACAAGAATATTGTTTGGAGTATTAGCGGAGCAAAAAGCGAAAACACTAAAATTGATAGTAATGGACTATTAACAATAAGTAACGATGAAACAGCAACAGAGATAACAGTAACTGCTACATCTAGTCAAGATGCAACTAAATTTGCAAGCGTTGTTATAAAAATAAGCGAACCAACAACTTCAAATGCTTTGCTAATAGCATTAATAGTAATCGCTGGTTTAATAATCATATCAGTTGTTGTTTTTATCGTTAGCACAATAATTAGAAAAAAACAAGTAAATGATATTACAAAAAGTGCCTACTAATAGGCTCTTTTTTGTTTAATTTGTCAAATAAATAATTAATTTTTAAAAAATGGATTGATTAATTAAATTTTAAATGCTAAAATACATATATAATAAGCGAAAACCTTTTTGGAGGTGATATCTTGGCTGATTTGGAAAAATTGATTGAAATACAAAATCTAACTCAAGATTATGGACACGGAAGGGGAATATTTGATGTTTCATTTTTTGTCAAAAAAGGTGAAGTTTTTGGCTTTTTGGGGCCAAATGGAGCAGGAAAATCGACTACCATTCGACACATAATGGGATTTAGCAAGCCACAAAAGGGGCATACAAAAGTTTTTGGAATGGAAAGTTTCGACAACTACTATAAAATCCTAAAAAATGTGGGTTATTTACCTGGTGAAATTGCACTACCCGAGGGACTAACAGGGTGGGAATTTATAGAAATGATGGAAAATTTGCGTGGTTTAAAGAACAAAGAAAGACTTGATATGCTTTTGAAACGATTTAAACTTAATCCTATTGGTGAAACAAAACGAATGAGTTTGGGGGATAAACGAAAATTAGCGATAGTGACGGCATTTATGCACGACCCTGAAGTGTTGATTTTGGATGAACCAACAAGCGGACTAGACCCTGTTATGCAACAAGTATTTATTGATTTTATCAAAGAAGAGAAAAAACGTGGCAAGACAATTTTGTTATCTTCGCATATCTTTGGAGAAGTAAACGCCACTTGCGACCGAATTGCAATAATTAAAGATGGTAGAATTGTGTCCGAATTTAATGCAAATGACATAAAACATAATGAAAACAAATCATACACAATTGCATTTAAAAACGAAAATGATTTACAAAAATTCTGCGAAAATATACCAAAAATTAGTAAAAAATCGCAAAAAAATCAAGATTTTTGTATTAAATCTATTGATAACAAAAATTTATCAGTTTGCGTAAATATTAATGACAAATATATAGATAAATTAGTAAGTAAAATTAGCGAATTTGATATTTTATCTTTTAAACAAGATAAGTACACTCTAGAAGATTACTTTATGCAATTTTATAAAGAAGACAAAACTTACGGAGGTGTGCTGTGAATGAAGTTATAAAAGCAAATAATCTAACAAAAGATTATGGAAATAATCGAGGTATATTTGATATCACTTTTGACGTGAAAAAAGGTGAAACTTTTGGCTTTGTCGGCACAAATGGAAGTGGAAAGACTACTACCATTCGACACATAATGGGCTTTTTAAAACCGCAAAAGGGCAGTTGTGAAGTAATGGGGTTAGATTGTTGGAAAAAAGCAAGCGAAATAAAAAACCATGTTGAATATGTGCCGGGTGAAATTGCTTTTCCTGATTTAAGGACAGGTACAGATTTTTTAAAAAGTCAAGCCGAGTTGTTAAAGCTTAAAAATATGGATTACGCAAATTACCTTATCAATAAATTACAACTTGATACTTCTGCAAATTTAAAGCGAATGAGTAAAGGTATGAAGCAAAAGACAGCTATAGTTACTGCGTTAATGGCTGATAAAGATATTTTAATTTTAGATGAGCCAACGACAGGGCTAGACCCTTTGATGCGTGTTACTTTTCTTGATTTATTAAAAGAAGAAAAAGAAAAAGGCAAAACGATTTTAATTAGCAGTCAAATGTTTAATGAACTTGAATCAATTTGTGATAGGGTTGCTTTAATTTTTGAAGGTAGGATAATTGATATTGCAAATATTAAAGAGTTGCAAAATTTACCTTACAAAATGTTTAAAGTCGAATTTTTAGCTCCAAAAGATTACAATGAATTTAAAAAGATGCAGTTTGAAGTAGTGCGTGACCAAGAAAAATACAATCAAGTGACCGTTAAGGTTTTCAATAATGATATTCAAAACTTTTTCAAATCTTTACAAGGTTATAAATTGAAATTTATTGCAGAAGTCGATTATAATTTGGAAAAGTATTTTATGGAAGTTTTGAAAAAATACCAAGGAGGTGAAAACAATGTTTAGCAAAGCGTTATTCAAACAAACTGTAAAAGCACATTGGGCAAGGTGGGTATCGGTTACTGTTGCTACTTGCGTTATGTTAGCAATCGTAATTATCGTTTTAGGTAATTTGGGTATAAGTGACATACGAGATTCATTAAAAAATGTATTTGTCCAAGCAGACCAAGAGTCTAGTGTAAAAGAAGAATGTGTGGATAGTTATGAATTATATTTGACAACAACTGATACATATTCACAGGCATTGTCAATTTCCAACTATATGACACTTATTACGCAGAGTTATGACGGTCAAATTTCAAGTATTGAGCAACCAACTCAAGAAGATAAAGAGCGTATTGCTAATAGTGAAGCGGAAAAGTGGATAAATATGATGGGTGCTATGGACCCTAGTATGAGTGAAGATAAAAAACTTGAATTAAAACAGTTTTTAAGCGGTTTACTATTATTCCATGATGCTAACCCTACATTGCAAAATCTTGATTTGATTACATCATATTACTATGATACAGTATATAATCAAGCATACACGCTTTCATTAGATGAAGGATACACAGAAGAAGAAGCGCAAGAACGAGCCCAAACTTCAAAACAATTAGCCATTGATGCAATTGCATATTATGAAGCAGAAAATGATACAGAAGGATTTACTTATAACCGTAGTGATTTTGAAGAACCTGCAACAAATTATGTAAATCAATTAATGTACAGTAATGTGTATGATATGCAAATAGCAGACGGAGTAGCGGAAGATGAAGCGAAGCAGTATGCGGTTGCTGTAAAAGTTATTTCAAATACTGCCATCACAACTTACCAATTCTGGATTGATGATACAACTGCTGGTGTAACAAAAGATGAAGCAAAAGCACAAGCTTGTCAAAGCATTTCGGACCAAATTCCAGAAAAAGTTGCCGAAGCACTTTCAGAGTTGGGCAATATGGATATCTATGGATTGATAATAGGTTCAATATTTTATAGAATAGCAGGTTTGTTGTTGCCTTTGGTATTTGTGATAATGACAGCAAATGCACTTTTAGCAGGGCAAGTTGATTCGGGCTCTATGGCGTATGTGTTATCTACTCCTACAAAACGCAGAACGGTTACAGTAACTCAAATGTTGTATTTAATTTTCTCACTGTTCTGTATGTATGCGGTGTTGACTGTGGTAAGTGTAATATCCGTCTGGGTGTCAGGGGGAAACAGTTTTGCAATTAATTACGGCGAAATTTTATTGCTCAATTTAGGTGCATTCCTAACTATGTTTGCAATAGCAGGTTTCTGCTTTATGTGTTCTGCAATATTCAATAGGTCAAAACATTCGCTAAGCATAGGCGGTGGATTAAGTATGTTTGCGCTCGTTTGTACGATTTTAGGATTATTTGGTTCTAGCGTTGTTCCAAGCGCAATGCGTATTCCAGCAATGGACTTCTTTAACTACTTGTCTATAATTACATTCTTTGATACAGTGTCAATATTAAATGGTACACTTGACTTCTTATGGAAATTCGGTGCATTAATAGCAATAGGTGTAGTAACTATTATTATAGGTATATTTAGATTTGATAAAAAAGATTTACCTTTATAAAAGTAATTAAAAATCTTATCTTTGTTTTTATTATGAAACTAATATAAAAAAAGGAACTGAATTTTAATAGTTCCTTTTTTTGTTGATTTCAATATTGAAACTCCGCTAATTTTCTATTATTGTTTTTCAGTAAGTTGCGTGTGATTCATTTGTGAATTGATACACTCTATTACATTTTGTCCTGTTGTTGTTAAAGAATATTCAAAAGGTTGCAACATATCTTCTTTTTGCGTAACTATGTTTTTATTTTTTAACTCAATTATATTATCCATATTTTGATAATATTCTTTTATACCTAAATTTGTATTTGATTTGTCTTTGGTAAAGTTGTTTACTAAAAAATTTTTTGAATTACCACTTAAACTTGCAGTTAAATTTGGAATAAAATCTTCAAAATAGAATTTTTTAGTTATATTTTTTGCCATTTCGTCTATCACAAAAACTCTATACCATTGATTATCTAATTTTTCCCATTTTCCTAAAAGAATAGCAAAATCAAATAATTTATCAATATTCGATGAAGTTAAAAATTTAATTTGGTTTTTGCTTAAATTTTCATATCTATTAAATTTTTGTAATTCCTGTACAATTAAATTAAAATGCACAGGCTGTTTTTCTATTTCGCTTTTTTCGTAAATTAAGGCTAATATTAAATCAATATCTTTAATTTCAAAGTTAATCATATTTACTCCTTTTAGGGTATTTTAACAAAATAAATTTAAAATTTCAATACTTTATTCAAATTTTTGTCGGTGTTAGCGGTATTGACTTGTTTAATATAATATGGCACAATTAACAACAAAACAATGAGGGGATAAAATGAATTTAAGCATAGAAAAAACTAAAGAAATTTATAATAAAAAATATAAGCAAAATTTATCTTTTTGGGACCTTGTATTTTGGCAAAATTTTCCCTTGCAAATTAATGATAAAAATAAAATTTCAAATATTATAAAAATCAACGCAAAATTGCAGTTAGCGGAACTCAAAAAATTGACTTTGCAAAATTTTGTTATTGAAAGCAAAGATAACAAAGGTTTAGATTTGCGTATTAAAGGCATTTTAGAAACGGCATATCAATCTAAAGATTTTAGTTATTTTACGGCTATAAGTAAAAATATAGAGAATTTTAAATGCATATTAGCGGAGATAGAGACATCACAGAATTTTAGTAAATATCTAAAATTAATTTGCTATTTGGAAAAAAATAATTATCCAGAAACTTTTCAATGTTTGATTTTAAATGAATATTTAACGCAGTTATACAAACTTGATACTATAAATGGTAAAACCGAAGTTGAAAGGCAACAAAGAAAATTAAATAAATCAATTTTTGGTATTTTAGAACTAAATGAATTTCAACTCGATTTTATATTTAATATGGCGGAAAATTTAAGCAAAAACAATGCAGATTTTGGTGAAATCTATCTTCAATCTTATTTGGCTCATAAAGAAGTGCTGGACAGTTTTTTAAACGAAAAAATTGAACGATTTAAGGACTTAACCAAAGTTGGAGTAAAGCAACTTCAATTAAAAAAGGGAGATTTGAATTTAAAAGTAAATACCTTTAACAAAGGCGCTTGGGTAAAATTTGATTGTTATGAAAAAGATAAGCAAAATTATATAAAAAATGCAGAATGTTTATCGCATTTGGTTTACAATACAAATTCTTGTTTAAAAAATAATGCCGAACAATATTTAAAAGATGGTGATGTCTATGTTTTTATAGATAATGAAAAAAACGCACATATAATTATTACAATGTACGATAATGAAATGTGGGAAGTGCGGGGCGTAGATGGTGGGCAAGAAATAGAAAAAAATTATATTGATGTAGCACTTGAATTTTTAGATAATAACAATTATCAAGACAATATATGGAAAAAAAGAATTTTAGTTAATAAACAATTAATAGAATATAAAGAACAATTACAAAACAACAATTTTAATTTCAATAATTTTGATAGTTTACTCAAAGCAATGTCTTTGCTAGACAAAAAATTTATTGATGGTGATAATCCAAATATTGCCGAAATTAAATTGCTTTTACCTAAATTTACTCAAGAAATAGCAAAGTATTTTGGTTGCAAAGAAGATGAAATTATTTTCGGTGATTTTAATGAAAAAAATATTGATAAAATTGATTTTGATAAAATAAAAGTTATTTTGGGTAAAGTTGATTTTAAAGATACAAAAATTAAAAGTTTGGGCGCAGTCGAAATGATATATAAGGCAAATTTCGAAAAAAGCAAAATTAAAAAATTTCCAAATTTTAAAAAATGTACAATGGTGAATGGTGTTGGTAGGAAAAAACTGCCCGAACAAACACAAGTAGAAGTAACAGATATTTTTCATGAAAAAATTATTATGTAATTTTACCTATTTAATTGAAAATAAATTTTAATTATTTGATTTTTATAATAAGGTTTTTTATTGAATTTTACTTTTATTTACTTGATTTTTTTATATTTTTTAGTATATACTACTACCGGTTATACAGTCTTATTTTAGTCATGAACCAACTTGCGTATAACACAAGGAGGGAGTTATGAAAAAAAAGTTTTTAACACTATTTATGTCGGTGGCTATCATTTTGCCCTTTGCTTTAATTTTAAGTGCGTGTTGCAATCAAAATCCGCCAGAAATTAAAGAAACGGGTATTACTGTTTATATAGACGGAACCGAAGTAAATGAACAGTCTAATACTATCGAAATTTGTTACGGTGACTATAGTAGTCCAACAGAATTAATTAATAGTAAATTATCTGTAACGGTAAATTACAGTGATGAAACTACAGATAGTTTGACTTATGGCGGTGATGGTTTTACCATTTCTAATTTGCCACAAAATTTGAATGCAAATGAGCAAGGTTATGCTGTTACAGTCTCATACAAAGATTTTGGCAAAGATTTAATAATTGTTGTTCACAAGGCAACTATTGATTTTTCAAGTATGGGTTGGAGTTATGATGGTTCTTATCCGTTTACTTACGATGGAGAAGCAAAAACAATAGAACTACTTAATATTCCAAACAATGTTGAAGTTTCTTATGAAAACAATATTGCAACAAATGCAGGTACATACACTGCAATTGCAACCGTTGAGTATGATGAAAGTAATTATGATGCTATAAATTATGAACATTTAACTTTAACTCAACAATGGACCATAAATAAAGCGCAGATAGATATGTGGTCTGTTAATTGGGATTATTCTTCTACACAACCATTTACTTTTGATGCAAACAAAAAAGAAGTAAAATTAATTAATTTGCCAGAAAGTATAAGAGTAAGTTATGAAAACAACGCTAAAACAAATGCAGGTACTTATACCGCAAGAGCAATTCTAGATTATAATACAACAAATTATGAATTAATTAATCTCAACTTTAATGAAACAATAAGTTGGACTATAAACAAGCAACAGGTGAATAAACCTAATAAAGTAAGCGGTAGATTTTTTTACAGCGGACAAGAGCAAATAGGTGTAAATTATAATCAAGAATATTTAGATACAGTATTTACTGTTAGCGGAAATGCTGTCGCTACTAATGCTGGTCAATATTCTGCAACTTTTGCTTTAATAGATACAAATAATTATGAATGGAATGACCAAACAACTGCTAGTGTTTCAATAGAGTGGGAAATTGAAAAAGCGCTACTTTATGTTGGGGGCGCAAGTTGGAACTACAATTCCTATGAACCATTTGTTTACAATGGAGAAGAAAAAACAGTTGCTATTATTAATTTTCCAGAAGAAGTTACTGTAAAAAATTATACAGGAACAGTATCAGCAATAAATGCTGGAAATTATACAGCGGGTGTTGAGTTTGATTATGATGATGTAAATTATTATCTTTCTGGTGAACCACAAGAATTACAATGGAAAATTGAAAAAGCAGAAAACACAATAAGTGGCGAAATAGTTTTAGATAGTATAACTTATGGGGAAACACTTCTTGAACCTAGTGGGGTATCAGCATTGTATGGTGAAATTACCTATAAGTATTATGATAGTGAATATGCAGAAATTTCTAAACCTACAAATGTTGGGACTTATTATGTAAAAGGATTTTCTGCTGGTGATAACAATTACACATCACAAGAAACCGAATATAAGCAATTTTCTATATCAAAAAATTATATTAAAAATCCCGAATTAGTTAGAAATAGTTTTATATATACAGGTTCTGCTTTTGCGCCAGAATTAGTTGAAAAATTAAATACAGATATAGTAGAAATGACGGGTGATTTATCAGCAACTGAAATTAATACATATGCAATTACATTTACATTAAAGGATAAAACAAATTATGGCTGGCAAAATGCTTTTGGAACAGCGCAAGAAGGTGCCGATGTTGTTTTAGAATGGAATATTATTGATAGTCCTTTGGCTATGACATTGAATGAGCAAGAGTTATCTGCAAGTCAATTTGAAGCCCTTACGCAATTTAACATAGGCGATAATTGGTATGTTACTGTTAGCGAAGGTTATAATTATAGTTTAAATTATGAGTATGTAAATGCAAATAACAATAAAGTATGGTCAGGTGAAACAAATGAAGGTGAAGGTAGCGGTGTTGATGTAACGGTCAATCCATCAGACTTTACTTATCTAATCAAAATCACTCAAAATGCTCAAGTTGTTTATACTAAAACCATAACAGTAAATCACGATGTTTTTGAAAATGTTATGGTAGGCGACACTCAAATGACTTTTGAAGAATTTATTGCTAATCCCAAAGTTGAGTATGGCAAAACTTTGACATTTAATCTAAAAGCTGAGTATGTAGATATATTCAATTTTAGTCAAAATGGTATTACCGTGACTGACGATGTGACAATATCAATAACCTATCAATTGTTGGATACAAGGGTTTATAAAACCATTGATGTTTTGTGCCTAATAGAACCGATAGAAAATATAACAGTTGGTTCTCAAACGCTTTCGTATGAAGAATTTACTGCTAATCCTGTGGTGAAATATGGTGATACATTATCAGTAAATTTTAAGAATGATTTAAACGGATTTTACACTGATTGTTCATTCCCTTATACTGTAACAGAGAATATGCAAATTACTATTTATAAGCCAACAGGTGAAATTTTTGATACAATCAATGTTGAATGCAAAAACGATGTATTGACAAATATTTTACTTAATGATGAAAGTCTAACTTTCCAACAATTATTGCAAATGAATAAGATTTATTTGGGAAGTACTTTAACTTTTACTGTAAATGAAGAATTTGAAAATTTAGTTCAAGTTACAAGAAATGGTCAAACATTAACAGGTCAACAGATAATTACTGTAGATGATATGAATAGTTTGCATTTGGACATTCAACAAAGCCAAACATTTATATTATTAGACTCCATACATTTGAATTCTATTTTATTTGATAATATTGAAATTAATAATAGTGTTATTGACACTACACAATCAACATATATAGAATACAATAGAGATTTAAACGAAAACGATTTCACCATTTCGTTTGATAGCAGTTTAATGAATCAATATGATTTTTATTACCAGACTAGTTTGTCATTTACAAATGTTGCAATTACACAACCATCATTTGAAATTGCTATAGATGAAATCCAAGAATATTTATATATTTATGTAGTTTACAACGACGATGCTTTGCAGGTGTTAACAATTTATTTCAAAGATTTTTGCCCTGTAGAAACTGTCACGGCTAACATTTATCAACAAAATTCTATTGATTATCCACAATTTCAAGTTTACAACGATGAGATAAACATAACTAGTTACGGTGCTATAAATGGTTTAAACATAACATTCAACGATGATTATGCAGATTGCACATATAAAATTTTTGATGAAAGTGGAATTGAGGTTGAAGATTTCACTACAATACAAAACAAAGTTTATACCGCAAAAATTTATTCGGGCGAGAGTGAAATATATTCATTTATAATTAAAGTTAAATACCAATTCAACAATTTAATTGAAGGTATGCAATATTTAGGAAATTCAAATGTTGCTTCAATTGTTACAAATAGTAGTCAATTAACAGTTCCAAACTTAACTGATACTGGAAATTACACAAATCAAAGTATAACATTTAATAATGGTAATTCAGTAACATTAACAGAAGGACAACAAACTGTTAAAGTTGTTTATAGTTTTATAGCAAATCAAAAAACTTATAAGTACACTTTTGATTTAATAGTTGAATATGTCCCAGAGGAACAAATTCCAAAACAATATGTTTCTAATATTAGCATAACAGCAAAGACACAGAGGGGAAGTGAGTATAATATAGACTTTGATAGTAATTTGGCATTTACATATGGCGAGTATGAGTTGACAGATTTGGCATTTGTTCAAGAAGATAATATTTTCATTGATACTGTATATACAGTTGTTTCAAAAGAAATAAAATTTTCTAATGATAAAACATTGTGTTGGCTTGAATATGTAATTTCTGTTGATGGACAAAATAAAACTTTCAGGGCTTATATTAAAACAACCGGAACAATTTCAAACAATACGAATGCTCAAGTAATATTTACAGATGCAAAAGTTAATCAGGATATTACTGATTTGTTTGTAGATAATACTTACGAAATAGAAGTAGTTAATGTTTTCGGTGATTTGGATATCGTTTTGGAAGATAACAAGGCTAGAGTTGAGTATTATTTCGGAGAGAACAGCGTTGATAGTAGTGATTTTCAATTAAATGCAGTTGGAACATATAAAATAAAAATAACTTCTTCGGATAATACTACAACAAGAGAACTAATTATAAAGGTTAAAAGTTACATTAATCTAATGTTTGAAGTTTCCTATGGGAATGAAAGACTCTACCTTGAATATTCAAATCAAGGGCCAATAGGTAATATGAAGATGAAATACGACCCATTGACAGGTCCGTACTTTATAGGTTATTTTGGATATGCTGATTTGAGTAATATGACACAAGTTGCAATTTCAGGTAGTTCTGCTTATGAAGGTATGCTCTATTACTCAGACAAAGAAACCCCTATAACAAATCTAGATAATCTTCTATTAAAAATAATGATTGATACAGATGGCTCAATAACTCAAATTGTTGGCGCTAAATATGTGTTGGTTTATGCCAAAATTGAAGGTATAGATTTTGCAGTGTATTTCATATTTGAAGATAGACCGCCATATCCTATGAATTTTATTTTTGATACAAATAACAACGATGAAATAGACGATAAGGATAAGCAATTGGCTTTTAAAGTTAATGTTGACGAAGTATTAACAGGCATTGTTGATTTAGGAGATTTTATCAAAGATAATAGTGGCGCTACTGTTGAAGTGACTAGAGAAGAAATGGGAATGGCTGAGGGAGAAACTTCTGTTGATGTAGTCGTTACTTGGCAATCAACTTTCGATGATTATAGGTATCAATATTTTACAAGTTTACCCGAAGATGGTAGTACGCCTGCATTAGTAGGGCCAAGTGAAAATAATTTAACTTCAACCCTAACATTAAATTTTGTAGATAATGGTAGTGGAAAATATATTGCTACTATATATGTTTGCGCCGAAGGGGCAACGCAAGATACTTTGATTGAATTGGCAGTTCCTGTAAGTTTTATTTTAGTTGCGTAAACATAGAAAAATTAAAAAAAGTCAATCAAACTTGATTGACTTTTTTATTTTTTTAAATTATTACCTAAAAATTATTGATTAAAATAATAGATAATTATGAATTATATTTAATCTTTAAAAACTTTATACAATTAATCTTAATATTAAACTTATGATATTCTTTTCCACATATTCACAACTAAATAAGGTGGCATATTATTGTGAGGTAATCCTTTCCCTTCTGTTTTGTTTATTGCTGTACAGTTTTGGATTTCAGGGGCGCATGAACTCACATATTGATTATCTAAATTATTCGAAAAATAGTATCTTTCGCTATTGCCACGAGTTGTACCGTTCCACGCTCCAGCAATATACAAAGTATTACCTTTGTTGTAAGCAATATTTCCATCGGAAGAATTCATACCTAAACCATCTGCGTTATTTTGATATTGTCTAGCAGACCAGAGCCCGTGATTGTGTGATGATTGCGTGTGTGTATGCGCTTCTTGTAAATGTGTATGTTCGGGCATTTCGTCGATGCTTAAAGTATGCGTAGCATTTCCTCCTGTAGAAAGTAGTGCATATTCATTGCTTGAACTTAACAAAAATTTACCATTTATTTGCTCCCATTGTCCACCGAATAAAATAGTCGGCGAAGTTGTGCTAACACTCATATATATAGAACCAACGGGGTAGATAGTATCTAAAATATCAGTTTTGTTTAGTTTGTTATCAAGTTGTGTTTGTGGGTCGCTAGTAAAATTAATTTCGTTTTCAAATTGTTGGTCAACATAGATATAACTTCCACTTTCTTGACCAATTTTAGACTCCAAATCATTAATTTTTGTAATAATATTTTGTAAATTGCTAGCATTAATTTTTGTACCTGTTTCAGTTATGTTATCGTCAGCTCTTTCAACATCCACAATAATTTCTTTTGGAGTTTGTGAAATTATTGTAAGTTTGCGTCTGTTTAGGTGTGAACCTTCTCTATCTGTAAAACCTGTATTTAAAATTGATGTATTTTCTTCCATATTTACTCCTTTTTATATAAA
>CALWOW010000032.1 GCA_944383295.1 uncultured Clostridia bacterium | reverse complement strand
TTGATTATATGCGTTGCTACCTTTTTCAAATGTCTTTTTGTTGCCATTTTTGTAAACAGTTATTTTGTTGCTGTTAGTAAAAAAATCATATAGTCTATAATCTTGTAAAAAATTTATTGTACCCATTTTGTACCGTCCTTATTTTTTATATATTATACCATTTTTTTAATTATATTAAAATATTTTTTTATATTTTTTGTAAAATAATTAAAAATATTTTTTTTACACATTGACTTGCGTTTTAGTTTGATTTATAATTTAATAACGAGGAGTAAAAAAATGGAAGAAAACGATGTTTTAAGTATGGATATAAAGAAACTACAAGACTCTATTGAGTTACAAGATAAAAAAAGTATCGAAAAGAACGCAAACGAATTTTTTAATGAATGGAATAAAGATGATTTTTTAAATTCATTTTATAGAAAAAGTGATTTAGATGGAGTAATAAAAAACTTGACTGAATTCTATTTAACGCACAAAATAAATATTGATGAAACGAACAAAGATATTTTGCTAAATTTCCCTATTAAAGATTTAAAAAATATTTTAATAAAAAATCAAGATTTTATTGCTGATGATACTTTAAAAATATTTGAAGATAAAATTATACAAAAAGGCGGAGTTTATGATCTTATTGAATTCGCTGGTGTAAAGGGTGTAGATTTTGAGAGAATTCAAAATAAAATATTAGAGTCAACAAATACAGTTGCTTTAAAAGATTTTTTTGAAACATACAAGGACAAAGCGGATTTAAATAGAGTTTACAATAGGGTGTATATAATAAGTAAAGGTGCGTGTTCGGCGGAGTTGAAACTTACACGAGAAAATTCATTGAAAACTTTACAAGTTTATGTAAAAGAAGCACGAAGAAAAGAACAAGAAGAGTATGAAAATAGTTTAGATACAAACAATTTTAGAAGAGGTAGGCAATATTAATGGAAAAAAGAATTTTTGCATTTGATGTAGATGGAACTTTAATTACTTCACAAGGAAAAGTCCAGCCCTTTGTCGCTGAACTTTTTCAATCTATCTATAAAAAGTATGACGACCCAACGGTTATGTTTGTTTCAGGTGCTGATGTGCAGAAAATAAAAGATTCAATCAAATTGATTGAAACACAAGCGGGCTTGAAAATTAAAAACCCATATATTATAGCGCTTACAGGTGCAGTTATATTAAAACCCGATAATACTTTGTTTTGCGCCCCTACATTTATGGACGAAAATATTTGTAACGAAATGGAAAAAATCACTTACACTTGCGAAAAATATGCTTATATCGCTTACGCCACCGATGAAGGAAATTTTTTTGTCGATTATAGAAAAGAACAACAAGACAATCATTGGTTAAGTGCCGAAGAAGTCGTTGAAGTAGCGTATAAACTTGCTCGTTTTAGTATTCAACCTATTGAAAAAGCAAAACTTTTAGACTTGCAAAAAAATCATAAAGTACGTAGTGCGTGGATTTTAATTGCAGACAAAGAGAAAAATGCGCAAGTTTACGAAAATTTGCTAAAATGGACAAAAAATTATGATGATTTAAACATTTCTGGCGGATTTGATATGTGCGTAGGTTTTTCAAGTAAATTGCAAGCAATAAGAAAAGTTTGTGGCAGTGATTTAGAAAATCTTGTTTATTTTGGTGATGGCGAAAACGATTTGGAATTGCTTGCGCTGGGTGAAATGGGTTTAATCAAAGGAAGTGTTGGAGTAGGGAGTAAAGTGGAAGTTTTGAAAAGTGCAGATTTAGCAGTACCGTACTTCAATCAATTTGTAGTAGATTATGCTTTGGGCGAATTAAAAGAAAAACAAAGCGCTTGTGAATTTGAAGTGGAGGGGAAGAAAACAGTATTTAACTGTACTCCTAATACGATTAGGGCAACAAAAGAAAAAATTAAAGATTATGCAATAGAAAATGCTGTTAATTTTCAAAAATTAAAAAAGACTTTTTATTAAAATTATTGTCTAAATTGCTATTTTTGGTAGTTTTATACACATTTTTTTTTATTTATACCAAAACAAACAAATTTATCATAGAATTTAAAAAACTTGTAAAAATAATATTAGATTTATTTGTTATTTTCTGTAAATATTTGTATAATCATAATGAATATTATTAAAAACAAGGGGGCTAATTAAATGATAAACACAAAAACACGCACTATTATAAAAATTGTCAGCATAGTGGTAGCATATGCGATTTTGCCGGGGGGGGGGGCATTTATTAGCAAATAATTTTCTTGTATCACAAGAAAACAACAACCCAAAAGCCGAAGTTGTAACGGAAACATATGATAAGATAACAATAAGTTACGATAATAGTTACGGAATAGTAGGTTCATGTTATACTTCTATTAATTATGAAACTGATGCGGTTATGATAAATTTTACTTTTGATTTAAACAAAAGCTATATTTGGAATTCAAGTTCTGTGATAATAAATACAAAAGTTTCAATATCATCACTAGGTTTTGAAGAAAATCGAGATTTGACTTATACTCGAACAGATAATTTTTGGGAAGCCTCTACTAATATGATGTTTTTATCTAATTGCTGTTTCACCTTTCCTGTTGAAGATTTGGTGCAAGAAAGTTTTGTCTCTCAAACTTATAACATCAACTACAATCTTAATGGGGGCACAAATGGAGAAAATACACCAACCACATACAATTCTAGTTTGTCTTCTCAAACCTTGACTATTCCAAACCCAACACGCACGGAATATACTTTTAGTTCGTGGACAGTATCGGGTGCAAGTGCTTCGATTTCGGGCACAACTCTAACAATACACGCAAAAGCGACAGGTGATATAACCCTAACCGCAAATTGGACAATAAATAAATATAATATAACTATAATAATTAACAATGACCAACTAGGCACTGTGTCTAGCACGGGCGGTACATACGACTATGGTACAACACTTATTTTAACCGCTACCGCAAATGAAAATGCCACATTTATAGAGTGGTTGGACACTGAAACATGGGAGGTTTACACGGATAATCCACTTACAATTACAGTAACCAAAGATATAACATTACAAGCAATTTTTTCAGCAAATACCCTTTCGGTGTTGCCTACAATAGGTGGGGAAGTACGTGTGTCAGGATTTGATTTAACCGATAACAACAGTATCGTACATTTAAGCGCACTTGCATACAAAGGTTATAGATTTGCAGGGTGGACTGTAAACGATGGCACGGATTTATCCGCTTACGGTGATACGGCGGACATACCATACATATTAGTAAAAGGGAAAATTGTAACTGCAAATTTTGAGATAGTAAACAATCTCGATGTGAATGGCGAAACGGATAACAACGAAAGCGGAAATTTAATTTAAAAGAGATAGTATCTCTTTTTTATTTTTGGAATATACTTGCTATAATATTTTTTAAAAATAATTTATTATCGAATTTTGATTTATTTTTTCATTTTCTTAATTTTTTAAATTTTTTTGTTAATGATAAATTTATCAAAATTAGTTTTTTAAATAAAATAATCAAATTATTTATAATTTGTTATTACTTATTTGACTTTTTCTTTAAAAAAAGATAAATTTTAATTGATATTATTTATAGGGGTATGCGATGAATAAAACTTATGAACCGTTATTCACACCTTGGAAGATAGGAAATTGTGAAATAAAAAACAGAATAGTACTTTGTCC
>CALWOW010000031.1 GCA_944383295.1 uncultured Clostridia bacterium | reverse complement strand
ACAAACAATACACGCATTAATTGATGCGGAAAAGTTAGCCTCCCGAAACTAATATTTTGCCCTAATTTTTTTACTTTTTCATCGACTCCGTAACTACCACCTATTACAAAACATAATTCAAAAAAATCACTTTCTTTTGCAACAAAATCAGCAAACTGTGTGCTACTCATTTCCTTACCTTCAATAGCGAGCACACACACCTTTTTCCCTTTTATTTTTTCCAAAATTTTATTGCCTTCGTTTTTGATAACTGCTTCGATTTCTGCTTGATTGTTCTTTTGCAATCTTGCTTCGGGGATTTCGACTATTTCAAAATCGAAAAATTTTGAAATTCGTTTTTTATATTCATTAACGGCATCAATTAAATATTTCTCTTTTAAATTACCAACACAAATTAAAGTTATTTTCCTCATATTTTTATTATATAAAATTTTAAGTATAATTTCAACTTAATTTAAGCATATAAAAACAATCAAAAATAGATTTTAATTAAAAAAAAAGCACAAGACTTTGATTTGCTTATGCTTTTTTATTTAATCTGCATCTTTAAAATTGCACTCGGTTATCACTACATTAGCATTTGTACCTAATACATTTTGAATTAAAATATCGCCGTATTTTGGGTTTGATGGCTCAGGGGCTGATTTTATTGCCTTTAACACATCAAAATACAAATCTTTTTCTATTGCCTTATCGGTACGCACCGCCAAAGTACCCCCTGCCTTTAAAGGATAAATGGTTGTCAGCGTACGCATAGGGCATGTAAATTCTTGCTTGCCGTATTCCGCACCACGTGGGCACCTATTACCACTTACGACAACTTCATTATTTTGCATTTCAACATGCAAATGGCACCCTACAGGGCATCGAATACAAACAGTGTCTAATGTTTTCATTTTTTTACTTCCTTAAACTGCGTTGTTATTTCCATTGTTGTTTGGATTTTTAGGAGTTGTAAAAGGTGTAACAGGAGGTCTAGGTGATTGTGGTTGTCCTGGTCTGCCTGCCTGCACAGGTCGTTGAGGTTGAGAGAATGGATTAGGGCGTGCTTGTGGCTGTGCTGGTCTTTGTCCTTGTGGCAAAGTATTTGGCATATTTGGTCTTGCTGGTTGCACAGGGTTTGAATTTGTGTTGACTTGCGGACGCACTTGTTGTTGATTTGCTGTTTGGAAACTAGGTGGAGTTTGTTGAACAGGTTGAGGGCGATTGTATGGGCTGTTTTGAGCAAAATTGTTGTAACTAGCGTAAGGATTTTGTTGAGATTGATTTGGAACAATTCTTTGCGGTGCTGGTTGAGGTGCCCTATTTATATTAGGTTGTTGTGGTTGTGCTACATTATTAGGTTGCGGTTGAGCAAAGCCCTGTTGAGCTGGGCGAGCAAAATTGTTTTGTTGTGGCTGAGTAAAACTTGGTTGAGTTTGTCCTGCAAAATTATTTTGCTGTTGTGTATAAGTTGGTTGAGTAAATGTTTGTTGTGCTGGCGCTTGATTGAACACAGGATTTTGAGCAAAACCGTTTTGTTGGTTTCCATAGTTATGAGCAAAACGAGTTTCATTTTGCGGAGCACCAAAACCTGTTGATTGTGTTGCATAACTTTGAGGTTGAGAAGATTGGAAAGGTTCTCTTTGGGCTTGGTCATAAGTAGTGACTGTTTCATTACTTGCTAATACTTTTGGACGACCGTTTCTGTGAGTGTAACGAGTGTCTGGGTTGTAATCTACTACCACACGATGAGGGACAGTGCAGAACATCCAAATAGCGCTAACAACTAAAAATACTGCAATTATACCCATTAATGCTTGACTAACTATTGTACTAGCATCAACAAAAAACTGAATTTCTGCGTTCATTAAAATATTTACTACTTGCAACATAGGGAACAAACCTAATAGCATCCAGAAAGTACTAGCAAAAGTCAAGGTCGTGCTTGGTCTGTTTTTGTGATATTTTTGTTTGATGCGAGCAACAAAACCTATTACATAAAATATAAAGCACAAAATATACAAGCCAAACAAAATATAATTAGCATAACTAGTTATATCTATTTCGGCTGTCATTAAAAGCAATGCAACCGCTACTTGTGGTACAGCTAAAGATAGGCAACCAAACATTGCGCTCAATCTAAACATTGTCGAAGCAGTAGAAGGGCGAGCAAACAAGCAAACAAAATAAACACCCGCTAGCAATATCAAGACACCCGCTGGCCCCCAAACTAAAAACATTTCCATAAAGTTTTGTCCCAAAACGGACTCAAACAAATCATAAAAATCCCAAAGGGGCTCTATACCAGCGATTACCGTCAATGCACTAGGTAAATATATTAGCGTCAATAAAGCACCTAATAATAAAGCGAAAATACCACCTATAATATAACCGACTCGTTTCCCTTGTTTTTCCATATTTTTTGACATATTAACCTCTATTTTTTGTATTCAACATTAGTATAACAAAATTTTACAAAAAGTTACAAATTAATTTTAATATTTTTTTTATTTTTTTTGCGAATTAATTACATCGCTTAACCAGTTCACAATATAATCATAAACTTCTTGTTTGAAAGTTTCATTTAAAATTTCGTGCCTACCGTTTTGCCAAAGTTTGTATTGCACGTCTTTTATACCCAACTTTTTATACATTGGAGCAAGTTTATCTACTAATTTATGATTTTTACCGCCCACATAATCTTTTTCACCGCTAGAAATTAAGATAGGTTTGTCCTTGTCTATTTGATTTAATAACGATGATTTGTAAATCTTTTTTAAATTACCAAAAAAAGAATTATAAAATTGTGCTGTCGCAAAGCCACCACAGTAAGGGTCACGACAATATGCATTAAAAATTTCTTCGTCACCTGTTAGCCAATTTTGCTTTTCAAAATGCTTTCCGTAACTACCAAAAGTCATTTTACCGATTAATTTTGCAGGTGCATTTTTTCCTTTAAATAATTTTGTGCAATCTGCCACCATTTTACCCATACGAATTTGTAAAGAATTTTTATAACTAGCACTACCGATTAAAATTACACCAGCATGTCGGTGATAATTTTCAATAAAACTTTGAGCACAAAAACTACCATAACTATGCCCCAAAACAAACAAAGGTAAATTATATTTTTCAATCAAAGTGTCCGCTAATTTTATATCATCACGCACAGTGTCTGCAAAAATATCTCCATCGCATTTCGTAACGTTTTCGGGCGCTCCAGCAGTCTTTCCGTGCCCCCTCACATCAGGAACAACGACAATAAATCCTTTTGAATTTAAAAATTGAGCAAAACCGTCATATCTTAAACCGTGCTCTACCATTCCGTGCAAAATTAATATAACAGCACGAGGATTTTCTACATTATCCCACGTACGCACATATATTTGAAAATCATTAAACCCACTAAAAAACGCCGAACGAAAGGCTGGTCTAGGGCTTTCTTTCATATCTTTTTCGCTCGCTCTAATGCGTTTTTTTGTTACGGTAGGTTCAATTTTACCTAAATTGATATCTTCCATCATACCCCACACTCCTTACAGTCTTTATTCTTATTATATCTAATTTTATCTAAAATAACAAACGAATTAGGGTATTTTTCACGTATGTTGACATTTTTTGTAATTTGTGATAGAATTACACAAAATTTTATGAGAAAACACTCTTAAAAGCGAGTTTAATTAATGATAGAAAGCAAAATTGAAAAAATAGAAAAATGGCGTAAAATTGTAAGCGCAAAAGTTTATGAAAGAGAGTTATCAAATCAAAGAAATACTGCTCAAGATATAATAGATGATTTGTTAAAAGACAATGAATACAAACAAATTAAACAACAAGATTTAGAATATTTTACAATTAATGCACTAGACTTTGAATTTGCAACAAATTATTTATCTTCTGTATTTATCACCTTAGAAAACTGCCAACGTGTGCGCACTTATTCCATCTCGGAACAAAACAAGCAACGAGCAAAAGAGTTTTATGAAAATAAAATAAAAGAAAAATTAAATAAAATTAATGAAAAAGATAAACAAATTTTAACCAAAATATACGGTTTAGACAATAAAAGATATGTTTATAATGCAAAAAATGAAGAAAATAGCAATAATATTAATAAATTAGCAAGTATCGGTTTTATGAGCATAGCAGAAAACATAACGCAAGACCATACTGTCCAAACAACAGCAACAGTAACTCAACAAGGTGTTTCAGCAGTAGAAATTTTATCTCAACAAATTAATTTGCTACAAAAATAAAAAATATTATTTAATAATTAAAAAAAAATAGTGCGATAATGTCACTATTTTTTTATTATTTTATAATTTATTAATCAAAATATATTTTTTGCTTTTAAATTAGAAATCATATTTAAGATTAAATTATTTTATTTTAAAAATAAAAACAAATCTAGTATTTTATTTTGTAAAATTAAATCGATATTGTCCTAAATTAACCTTAAAATCATTAACGCACACACCTTCATTTTGTAGGCGCTCTTTTTGCCCTTGCGCTCCACCAAAAGCATAATTTTTTGCAAGTTGCCCTTTGAAATTTACAACACGATGACAAGGAACTATTTCGCTATTAGTATTTTTGTGTAAAGCATTCCCTACAGCCCTTGCTCCGCCCTTTATACCTAATTTTTCCGCTATATCACCATAAGTAGCGACTTTCCCTTTGGGTATGGTTTTGACAATTTCAAATACTCTTGCTTTAAAATTCATTTTTAACCCTTACACATTTTTTTGTATTTTAACATAATTAAAATAAATTGTAAATAATTAAGTACTATTGACTTTTTTTAATTTTGTGATAAACTGAAAATATAACATTAAGGCAGGTAAAATTATGGAAAATAATTCGTTTTTTGAAGAAACACAAGCAAACACAATGGAATGTTTAAATCAAATTGTTGTCACAAATCACAACAGACAACAAGAAATAAAAAAATGGATAGAACAAGCAATACATAGCGGGAAAATGGAATATGTTGTTGCGGTTGCCGAAGGAATACCTTTGGAAAAACTTTCCAACATTGCAAAACTATGTTTGGAAGAAAAAAATCGTTCTGTAATAGAGCAAAAAATTTACAAAGAAGCGTTGAGAGTGGCGCACTTTGAAGAAGAACCTATTTTAATTAATTCAAATTTTGTGTTTGTAACAGAAAACACAGAAAATTTAGAAACTCAAACGCAAACAGAACAAAATTCTGTTGAAGTAAACGAAGAACAAGCACAAAAAGAAACAACGCCTAAAAAACAACGCAAGTGTCAAGTTGCATATGTTTTAGATACTTTTGATGTATCGGGGGTACAATTTACATTGACAGCAAAACCATATCCACGCAAACAACAAAAATCAATGGTAAACAAAGAATTAAAGCAATTAAGAGCAGAGCGTAGCGGACAACCAGAAATGGTTAGATAAAAAATAAAGAGTGTTTTAGTAAAATGCTTTTTAGTTATTAAAAAGGAACTTTTTAAATAAGTTCTTTTTATTTTTAAGTTAAAAAATAATTTAACTCTAATCTACTTCGAAATTACTATACTTTAATATACTAATTTTAATTTATTTTTTAATATTTATTATATCTAGTCATTTCTTATTTTATTGTATTAAAAAATGTTTAAACTTGCTTATTGATAGTAAACAAAAAAAGATAATGTAAAATACATTACCTTTTTATTTTTGCTCATTTTAAAATATTTTTCTATTATACTATACCGCTAAAATCATCATTTACTTGACCGTTTATATTGCCATTTTCAGCGATTTTTACAAACTGCGCAACAAAAATTTTGTTTAGTGCATTTTCTTTTGTAACACGTAATGTTGGTTGGTCTGCGTTTGGTATATCACTACCATCACTAGCCATCCACCCTACAAATTTATAGCCTGTATAAGCAACAGCAACAAGAGTAACTTCTTCGTTATTTCCTACACTACTATCAGCAATATCATTACCGACAACACGTGCCTCACCACCGATTTGTGCTTTAACTACAACACCATTGATACTAGCGCCACCTGATGCATTTACAGGTTCCTTTAAATCAGTGTTTTCAACACCAGTTACCAAATTAACTTCAATCTTAATTTCTCTATAAATTTTTTCAAAATCTAGTGTAAGAGTGTTATCATAGGTTTTTGCAGAATACTCAATATTAAATGCCCCGCCAGCTTGATAAATTGTGCCACGGTAATAAGCAATTTCCACTTCGTATTGATTGTCGATTATAATTGAATGAACGTGCTGACTTCCTGTTGGAGTGATGAAAGTTGTTGCGTTTATTCCGTCATATATTGTTTGTACTCTTATATCACCAGTGCTTGATGTTACAGAAATATTTTTCGCTTGATTAAATGAAGAATCGTAAGCACTCATTTCAAAAGTAGGAGGATTTTCATAATCATACCAACCCCAAAGAGTCATTTTTAATAAACCATTTACAAAGGTATATTCGTAAATACAAGTACCATTGTTTAAAGAATTTCCTTCTCTATCTGCTATAAATGACCAGTCGTTTTGACCTTCTCTAAATTTAGGGAAGTAACCACCTTTAAATTGAACTTCGTATGTAACTGTGTATTGATTTGTAGTATAATCTAAATTAAAGTCGCTAGTATTTACAAAGAAAGTATCCCCTGTCTTTTTAAACAAACTGTAATTATAAGAAATAGTATATTTTTGACTTGTCCCCGAACTAGGATTAGCATCGAAAACTAATAAATCTAATGTTTTACCTATATATTGATATCTAATTTTACAGTAGCCTAAATCGACTTCATCAAATGCTTTTGCTAGCACATATTTAGTATTGCTATTCATTTGCAATGATGCCATACCTTGAGAAATTACATTCGATGACTCATCTGAAACAAGTTTGAATGAAATACCATTTGCAGTAACAGTTACTGTACTTAAATCCATATTAAAATTGTACAATGCGTATGAATATGTAATTTGAGAAGTAGCTGTTGAAGAAGAAGTGCCTACACTATTACAAGTCGTAACTATAGTTGGGTGTCCATTGTAATTTACGCTGTCGGTTAATGTCCAACCGTTTGAGAAATAAGATAAACTATTAAATTTACTATAATTTTTTAAATAACTAGTATTGCTTGATGCTGTTGAACTACCCGATAATTGATAAATATTAGTTCCTGTTACGCTACTACTAAATCCACAATATGAGCTACTTGTTGAACCTGCGCTTATACTACATTGCGCAAAACTACTTGTAGCATAATTATAATACCCCATTGCAAATGCATAATATCCTGTAACAGAACCTAGGTTTCCGCAACGGGTAATTATATAAGATGTTGAACTACTTCTTCTACCATATCCAGCAATACCACCTGCATAATTTGTTGATTTATCTTTGCTTGCGTTAATAGTAGCGACATTTAAACAATCTTTAATTAAACCATAATTATAACCAGCAATACCACCACAATATTCATAACCATTATAAGTAGTAGAATTATAAGATGTAGTTGCATCGGTTTGAATAGTCCCTGATACAAAACAATTACTAATTGTACCACCACTACCATTTAAGTGCCCAGTAATGCCACCAGCATAAGTATATTTTGTAGTTATATAATTTCTTGTAGTTCTAGCATAAACACGAGTGTTATCAAGTTTTTGCCCACTAACTGTTGCGGTAGAATTAAGATATCCAACAATACCTCCAGCGTAACTATAGTCTGCAGTTGTTAAAGCATAAATACCTGTTGATTTTCCTGCCGTGACTAAATTGTTTGATAAATTTGCTGTACTCCTTTGATATCCTACCAAACCTCCCGTGTATGATTTCCCTGATAATGTATGTACATTGTCTTCACCATAAGATTGATTAGTATATCCTGTAGAACCACCATTACCATAAGTTACTGTATTTGAATTTGCATTACCATACACACTATAACTTGATGCGGATATTTGCACTTTTGTATCACTAATATTAGAATAACTACTGTAACCAAATGCACCACCAGCATAGCATTCTGTTGTACTTGAAGAAGTTGCGGTACGACCACTTGAAGTTGTTTTTGAATAAGCATAAGCGTAGGCTTCGGCATATACACCATATTTCAAACCACTCAAATTAACTACACAACCGCTAATATTGTTTGTAGCCGTGCCACCACTACTACCATTATACCCCATTAATCCGCCAGCATATATGTCGGTTGTACTAGCAGTTGCAGTCGCACCGTAACCAGAGCCATAGGACTGTGTTGCTCTAACCTCTACACTACCATAACTTCTTATACCGTATGTACCATTATTGATATTAACTTCACAATTTGTCATTAATACCCCATAACTAGCATAGCCGATAATCCCACCTGCATAACTTCCTGTTATTGATAAAGATTTTGTGATACTTGCTGTCTCACTTGTCGATTCGTTTATACTTGAAGAAATAGAAGCACTAATACCACCCGAAGCAGTCGAAAATTTCAATACTTTACAACGAGTAAATGTTGAATATTTATTTGAATAACCAACAATACCGCCAACATAAGCGGAACTAGAATTTTTGCTTACTGAAATTGAAGTAAAGTCAACAGTGATATCTGTAAAGTTTGATAAATAACTTGAATTCGAACCACTAGTTTGATATCCTATCAAACCACCAACATAATTAGCACCCGAGATATTATCAATATTTATATTAATATTGCTGAAATTTAAAGTAGCGTTATTGTTCCTTAAATTGTTATATCCTATCAAACCACCAACATAATTAGCCGAAGGGGTTAAACTAGGCATAGCGATTTCGATATTTGAAAAAGTAAATGTTCCTGCGCTTGTATCGCATTCTCCTATCAAACCGCCGACACTGCTTGTTGCAGAAAGGCTATTTGTTGGGAATGTAACATTGCAGTTTGTAATTGATGAATTGCCAGTCATATAAGCAAAACTTATTAAACCGCCAGCGTTTCCGTTAGTCGCTTTAATGTTTTTTGTTGAGTAAACATTTGCATTTGAAATATTTATACTACCATTAGCATAACCAACAAAACCACCTACATTAGATGAACCAGACATTTCTTCCGCTATCATAATTGAACAGTCGCTGATATTTAATGTACCAGAAGAAAGATAAGCCACAAAGCCACCTATGTAACTACCCCCATTATAATTTACGCCACGGATATGTAGATTTTTAATAGTACAACCATAATTATAACCAAACAAACCTAATACGCCACTCGTACCATAAAAACCGTTTGTGCTATCGGCACTAATAATTGAAAAACCCTGTCCATCAAATATACCCTTAAAGGTGTTTGCTTCATTATTTGACACCCCTATAGGAGTCCACTCACCAGAAATTCTCAAATCTTTTGTTAAGTAAACCGTGCAACCAGCAAAGGTTTTTCCATAACTGTTTACTTCTTTACGGAATCTTTCCAAATCTTCTTGAGTACTTATATAGTATTTTGTATCAGTGGAATCACTCCAACTCATACCCTGTCCCTCGATTGCCGAAGCGGTATTGTTTAGATTGTTTTCTTGATTTTGATTTAAAGAACCTAATGTAAAACCTAGTACAAAAACCAAAGCAACAACAACCAAAGCGACAGCACCGATTATACTACCATAAACCTTCTTGTTTTGCATACAAAACCCCTCTAACATATAATTACAAAAAATAACAAAAAAATACACAAAAATGGTATTTCCTGTACTTAAAAATGTCTTTGTAATAGTGTACTTCCCAAATTTTTCCCTATTTTTAGCCTATTTTTTACAATATTACATTTTATTATACAATATCAAAAAAATTTTTGCACGCATTTTAGCATACAAGTTGTAAAAAAATTTTAATTATTAAATTTGCAATAATTTGGTTATTTATTGCTTATTTTTAAATTATAGCAAAGAAAGTTTAAATCTAAATAAATAGCCACAATCAACCAAAAACAAAAAAACTATTAGAAATCTAATAGTTTTTGCTTTAATCTTTATCCGCTTTTTTTATACTTAATGAAAGCCTATTCTTTTCTAAATCTACACCTATTACACGCACTCTTACGTGATCGCCTACGGTTAAAACTTCGCTAGGGTGTTTGATATAGGCATCACTAATTTCGCTAATATGCACCATACCATCAGTATGTACCCCTACATCAACAAATGCGCCAAAGTCTATTACATTACGCACTGTGCCGTCCAAATCCATACCAACTTGTAGATTTTCCAAACCTAACAATTCACTCCTTAAAACAGGTTGTGGTAAACTATCACGGACGTCACGACCTGGTTTTTGTAATTCTGTTACGATATCAATCAAAGTTGGTTCACCTATACCGCAAATTTCGGCTACTTTTGCCGTTCCTTCCGCTTCTATGCGTTTTGACAAAGTTTGCAAACCGCCTGCACGAATATCATCTTCGTTTAGCCCAAAATACTTTAACAACTTGTTTACCGCAGGATAACTTTCAGGGTGAACGGCGGTATTATCCAAAATATTTTTTGCATTTGGAATACGCAAGAAACCAGCGCACTGCTCGTATGCTTTTTCACCTAATTTATTTACTTCCAACAATTCCGTACGAGAAGTAAATCCTTTGTGCAAATTGCGATATTTTTCAATTTCGCCAGCAATACTTGCGTTTAATCCACTGACGTGAGTTAAAAGCGCAACGGAAGCGGTATTCAAGTCAACGCCTACTGTGTTTACACAATTTTCTACCACACCATCAAGCACTTCGCTCAATCGTTTTTGTGGCATATCGTGTTGATATTGTCCTACCCCTAATGATTTAGGGTCAATTTTAATTAATTCTGCTAATGGGTCTTGCAATCTTCTAGCGATAGAAACGGCACTACGGATACTTACATCGTATTGCGGAAACTCTTTTGCACCTAATTTACTAGCACTGTACACACTCGCACCAGACTCATTAACCATTGCATATTGCAATTTTCTTGGTGCCATAGATTTAATTAATTTTGTTACAAAAATTTCAGACTCTTTGCTTGCAGTCCCGTTACCTATGGCGATAGTATCTACATTATTTTTGATTATCATAGCAGATAATGTATTGATTGCTTCTTCCACCTTGCTTTGTGGTGGTGTAGGATAAACAACACCTGTATCTAGCACTTTTCCACTAGAGTCTATTACTGCAATCTTGCAACCTGTACGATAGGCAGGGTCCACTGCTAAAATTGTCTTACCTTTTAGCGGTGGTTGCATTAATAAAGGTTCAAGATTTACTTCAAACATTTTTATTGACTGTTCGTTTGCCTTGTCTGTCAATTCATTGCGGAACTCACGCTCTAAACTAGGAGCAAGCAAACGAGTGTAACCATCTACGACTGCATACGCTACCAACTCACTAGCGCTAAATTTTGTAAAATCTACACTTTTTGGCAACTTTAATTTACTTTGCTCATCAAATTCGGGCATAAATTTTTCCGCATCGCCCTTAACAAATTGTTTAAACAGTGTAGCAAAAACCTTTAAATAACCGTTTTTATCTAAATCCATACTTACTTTTAATGCCCCTTCTTTTTCACCACGGTTAAAGGCAAGTATGCGGTGCGCAGGAATAAATTTAATTATTTGATGAAATGCTTTGTAATTTTCATAAACCTTTTTTTCGTCTTTATCTTCTTTCCATTCCGTATTTATACTAGCACGTGGCCAATAGAGTACACGCAAATTTTTACGTGCAGTTGCGTCATCAGCAACTATTTCGGCGATTATGTCGCTAGCGCCAGCGAGTGCGCTTTGCACATCTAAAATACCCTTTTCTTCATTTATATAAGGAGTTGCCAAACCAACCAAATCATTGTTGTCCTGCTTTAATATAGCATCAGCAAGCGGTTGAAGCCCTGCATTGATTGCAATACTTGCACGAGTTTTACGCTTTGGTCTAAATGGTCTATAAATATCTTCAATTTCTGTTAATGTGATTGAATCATCGATTTGTTTTTGCAATTCAGGTGTCAAATTACCTTGCTCGGTCAAAAGTTTGATAACTTCTTGTTTGCGTTCGTTTAAATTTCTCAAATAATTAAGACTATCAGCAAATTCTCTAATTGTTTGGTCATCGCAACTACCGTGCATTTCTTTTCGATACCTTGCAATAAAAGGAATTGTGCAACCTTCATCGATTAAGTTTATGAGATTTTGTGCATAAACAGGTTTTAAGTTAAATTTTTGTGCTAAAACATTTGAAATTTCCATAATTAGTTTCCTTTGTAATCAAATTTTGATATATAACTACTAAAAAACGCAACTATCTTGCTTGTTTTTGTAGGTATAGTGCTTTATTTTGTTTTTGGCTTGTCACTTATGTAAATCATACGGTGGCAACTTTCACATTCGAGCATTTTCTCTTTTTTTAACAAATCTAACCTAGCGCTTGGCACTTCCATAGCACACCCGCCACAAGAATTATTTACTAATGGTACAAAAATCGGGAACTTGTGGTCATCACGCATTTTGTTATAACGCTCCAACACCTTGCTATCAATTTTCTTTGCAAGATTTGATAAGTCTGCCTTTATCTGTGTTATTTGGTTATTTTTATTGCTAGCAAATTTGTTGTATTTTTCAATACTTTCGCTATATTTTTTCTTCGCCAAAACTCCCGCTTGTTTAGTTTTTTCAAAGTCGTTTAGAGCCGAAACAATGCGGTTTGAAAGTTTTGTAATCTCTTTATTCAATGTCAACATACTTGCAATCTGTCTGTTGATTACAGTTGTGCTTTCACGCAATTCATTTTCGGACTTTTTGCTAAAATCAACTTTTTTGACGTCTTCAAGTTTTTTGCTTTCATGCTCAAATCTTTGTTTTAACTTTTCATACTCCGCAATAATTTGAGAAGCGGAACGCTCCAAAGCAACTAATTTATTTTGCGCTTGCTTTACTTGTTCAACCATTTCATTAACTACACGCTTTGACTCACTGTTTTCTAATTCTCTTTCAATTTTTACGAGCATAGCGTCTTTCTTTTGGTATTCTAAAATATTTTCTAACATAAATTCTCCTCAACTAATTGAATTTGTTTTCTTATACGATTTAAAGTTTGTTTGATTGATGCTGGCATAGTCGCTTGTTTACTCGCTGATTTTAATATATTTTCATATTTTGTAGCATACAAGTAAAGCCATTCAAGATATTCTTTTGTAAAATAACTTTGTTTTACCGCACCAAACATAAGTTCATCTTCGGTTAATCGTTGATATTTTGGTATTGCTTTTAGTATATGATACAATTTTTTGTCTTTTACTATTTTGTCTGTAACGATAGCAAAACCATTTTCGTTTAGCCATTTGCGCACGGCATAAACATCTTTCATAGGTTGCAAAATCAAAGTTTCAATACTATTAAGCGGACGAGTCTTGCCATATTCGTATAAAATATTTATCATTTCAGCGCCACCCATTCCTGCAATCAAAACTTCATCAGGTTTTTCACGAATATGTGCCAAACCGTTACAGTTGTAAAAAATTGCTTGGTCATCAACATTATAAGACTTTAATAGTTTAATTGTTTTTTCTAAGCATTTAAGACTGACATCGATGCTTAACACTCTGTTTGCCTTCCACCTGTCAAGTACATAAAGGCTAATGTACCCGTGGTCGCAACCTACATCTGCAAAACAGCCACAAGGCTCTATCTCGTCTGCTATTGCTTGTAGGCGTGGTGTGAGTTTAATCATCCATAAAATCCCTTAATTTTTTACTACGGCTAGGGTTACGCAACTTTTTCAACGCTTTGGCTTCAATCTGACGAATTCTTTCACGGGTAACATTGAATTCTTTGCCGACTTCTTCCAAAGTACGAGGATGTGCATCATCAAGACCATAACGCAAGCGGATAACCTTTTGTTCCCTAGGTGTTAGTGTTTCTATTACTGCTAAAAGTTGTTCTTTAAGCATTGTTTGAATTACTGTTTCAGACGGATTTTTTGCATTTTCATCTTCAACAAAATCGTAAAATTCGCTATCCCCTTCTTCACCTGTAGGAGTTTCAAGACTTGTAGGTTCAAGTGCTATACGGCGAATTTCACCGATTTTTTCTTCGGTCATACCCATTACTTCGGCAATTTCCGCTTCAGTTGGCTCACGACCTAAAGTTTGCCATAACTGTCTAGTAACACGACCTAATTTGTTTATAGTTTCCACCATATGCACAGGAATACGAATTGTACGGGCTTGGTCAGCAATCGCACGGCTGATTGCTTGTCGTATCCAACAAGTACCATAAGTCGAGAAGTGACAACCTCTGCGGTAGTCAAAACGCTCTACACCTTTTATAAGACCTAAATTTCCTTCTTGAATTAAATCTGAAAAACTCATACTTGTCTTACCCAAATAGCGCTTTGCCATACTAACCACAAGTTTAAGGTTACATTCAATCAACTTCTTTTTCGCTTCTTGGTCGCCTTCCATCATTCGCTTACCTAATTCAATTTCTTCTTCTGGGGTAAGCAATTTTGTCTTTCCTATGTCTTTAAAGTACATTTTGATAGGGTCGTTGATATTTGCCTGATTCATTAAGTTTTCTAGCATTACAGCATCTTCATCTGAAAACTCATCATCTTTTTTGATTTCAATGCCTTCTTGCTTCAATCGTTCCATCATTGCATCGATATCTTCGGGGCTTGCATCTACTTTTAGCATAGTTGAGAAAATATCTTCCTCGGTTACATTTCCTTTTTTGTTTGCTATATCTTTAAATTTAGCATATTCGTTTGTATATTTTTCCAAAACTAATCCTCCTTTGGCCTTTTGCTCTTTTGTTTTATATAGTTATTCATTTTTGCTGAATATTCTGTATTGATAACATCAATTTGTTGTTTTAGTTCTTCTAGTTTTTTTGTTAAATTGATGACTTCTTGCATATTTTTATCTCGCTCCTCTTTGTCTTGTGAAGTCGCACACTTGATTTGATATTCATCTCTTAATTTTTGCACTGCACGGCCTTTGTTCTTCAGCAAACAAGAACGGAACGAAATTTCTGGGAATGGGTCGGGTAAAAATTCATAATTTACCATTTCAAGTAGCAGTGGGGTTGAGTTGTCAACTTCCATAAAACTATACAGCCCGCTAATGTTTGGCGTATTGTTGTTTGAAATTGCTTGCATTACATAACCATAAGCATCATTAAGACCCTTATCTATAAACCACAAACCGTTTAAGTCTTGATTGCGTGCATACTCCTTGTTGTATAACACACTTGCTAAAACGAATAAATCTGCACGAGCAAATCCGTCCTTTTTTACGGGTTTTGGTGGTTTAGGTTGATTGTCATCGTCTTCACGCTCATAATAAGGTTTGACAGTATCATCTATTTTAGACAAATCAATTCGAAGTATATCAATAGGGGTGCTACTGTATTTATGTATTATAGGTAAATAGATATCTTGTTCGCTAGAATTTTCAAGGTTTTTTACAACCACCAAACTTTCTTGCACAAACTTTGCTCGTTCGTTTGGCTCGTTTAAATCATATTTCTTTGCCAACACATCAATTTTAAATTCTACTCCATCAGTAGAGTCAGCGAGCAATTTTTTCATCGCTTCTGCACCATAAGTGTGCAAAAACTCATCAGGGTCTTTCCCTTCTGGCAAACGGCATACTCGCACATTCAAAGCAACACTACGCAACACATCAATACTTCTTAAAGTTGCCTTTTGCCCTGCTCCATCACCGTCAAGTAGCAATATTATGTTTTCGCTAAATTGTTTTAGTTTACGTGCGTGCATAGGAGTGATTGCAGTACCTAGACAAGCAACAGTGTTTTCAAAACCAAATTGATGCATAGTGATTACATCGATTTGCCCTTCCACAATTATTAAATTTTCTAAACCGTCATAATCTTTGCCACGATTTTCATCACGCAATTTTTTTAATAAATTGATACCAAAAACAACTTCACTTTTATTGAAAACAGGTGTTGCCGAAGTATTTTTGTATTTTGCAAGTTCTTTATCTTCAAGTAGCCTAGCGGAAAAGCCAATCACTTCGCCTTCTTTATTTATTAAAGGGAATGTTAGTCTTTTACCAAATGCATCAAAAATACGCCCATCAACTTCGCCTACTAGCCCTGCTTTTTTGAGTATTTCGTTTGAATATCCTTTTTGATTTAAGTATTTTATCGAACTATCAAAATCAAGACTGCACCCTAGCCCAAAACGAATAATTGACTGCCTTTCGATTTGTCTTTTTGCTAAATATTTGCGAGCATTTTCAGCATTTGGGTGGTTTGAAAATAAATTATTAAAATAATATCGCCCCGCATCTTTCAAAGCAGATAACAACTTAGCACGTTCTTCCTTCTTTCGCTGTACTGCCTGCATTTCATTATCTTTCATATCAGGTAACGGCATATTAGCACTATTAGCCAAACGCTCAACTGCTTCGATAAATCCTAAATTTTCGTACTTACTCAAAAATTTAATTGCATCGCCACTTTCTTTACAGCCAAAGCAGTGATAACTTTGACTTTCGGGGTAAACAAAGAAAGATGGCGTTTTCTCGTGGTGGAACGGACAACAGCCTACAAATTCTCGGCCGTTTCTTTTAAGCGGAACATATCGTGAAATCAAATCAACAATGTCGCACCGTGCTTTTAGTTCGTCCAACCATTCAGGAGTAAACAACCTTGCCATTATGGTTTTCCTTTTTGTGTGTTTTACTCTTATATACGCAACAACTTGTCCATTTCCCTTTATATTTTTAAAAAAAATTAAAAAAATTTGCAAAATTTTTTAATTTGCCAAAAATTAAAGACTTTTTACGCTTGTTTAACGCAAAAAGTCTTTAATAAAACAATATCTATGAATGTTAAATAGATTTATTAATATTCATTATTAAAATCGTATTTTTTTAGCATTTCTTGTACTTTTTCGGCAATTTTTTGTGATGCTGTATCAACTGTTAATTCAGTTGTAAATGATTTGTCACGAGCGTTTAACTCAACAACGCCCTTACCTAACGAGCGTGGACTAACAATCACACGCAAAGGCACGCCCAAAAGGTCCGCATCACTAAACATTACGCCTACGCTTACTTCACGGTCATCATACAACACTTCAATTCCTTGTGCAGTCAAATCTTTGTAAAGTTTGTCTGCTGTTGCACGCACATTATCATCATCAACACGCATAGCGCAAATATGCACTTGCCAAGGAGCAATCGACATTGGCCAAATAGGTCCAAATTCATCGTGACTAACCTGACAAATTGAAGCCATTAGTCTGCCAACACCTATTCCATAGCACCCCATTATAGGGTATTGCAATTCGCCGTTTTTGTCTAAATATTGCATATTCATTGAAACAGTATATTTAGTGCCGAGTTGGAAGATATTACCTACTTCCACACCACGACTAATTGTGATAGAATGCTTGCCACAAACAGGGCAAATACCGTTTTCTACCGCTTTCGCTACGCTCACATAAGTAACTGCACCACAGTCACGAGCAATATTCAAGCCAGCATAGTGGTAGTCAACTTTATTTGCGCCAGCCACTAAACTATTTATTCCTTTTAGTGACTCATCGTAAACGACAACAACGCCCTCTGGTAAATCTTTTGGCCCTACAAAACCTGCGTGAATATTCATTTCAGGTGTAATGGTTGCAGAGTGAACCTCATCACCAACTACATTACGCAATTTTGTTTCGTTTACTTCTAAATCACCTCTAATAAACACAATTACGAGTGTGTCATCGCTATTTTTTTGATACATTACCGCTTTGCAAGATGTCTCGTTATCAACATTTAAAAGTTTACAAACATCTTCAATAGTTTTTGCGTTTGGTGTGTGTACTAATTTTAGTTCTTCAATGTCGTTTTGTGGTGCGTCAATCACGCAATCTGCAACTTCCATATTTGCACGATAATCACATTCCTTACAAATTACAATACTATCTTCACCTATATCAGTTAGCAACATAAACTCGTGCGAAACGCTACCACCCATCATACCTGTGTCCGCTTTTACAGCAACAACTTGTGGAACTCCACATCGTGCATAAATACGTTCGTATGCTTTGTAGCATTTTTCGTAATAATCTTCTAAATCTTGTTGAGAAGTATGGAAAGAATATGCATCTTTCATTGTAAATTCACGTGTACGAATAAGTCCGCCACGACTACGTGGTTCATCACGGAATTTTGTTTGAATTTGATAAATCATAAATGGGTATTTTGTGTATGATTTTGCACAATCACGAGCAAGTTGGACCGCTGCTTCTTCGTGAGTCATACCTAACAACATATCACTGTTGTTTCTGTCTTTAAAACGCAACATTTCTGCGCCAACACTTTGATATCTACCTGATTCACGCCAAATGTTTGCTGGCATAACAACTGGAAACAAAACTTCTTGTCCGTCGATTGCGTCCATTTCCTGACGCATAATGTTTTCAATTTTTTGTGCTATGCGGTTTGCAGGTGTATAAAGGGAATAAATACCTGCTCCTAATGATTTGATATAACCACCACGCACCATCAAAGCGTGGCTATCAATGGTACATTCTGCACCTGCGTTTTTAAATCTTTCACCTAATAATTTTGCTATTTTCATAATTTTTACCTCTTTAAATGTAATTTATTGTTTTTTTATTTCAAATTAAATTACACCCCAAAGGGATAAAAAATAAATTTAAAAATTTTCATTTTTACGCTTCCTAGTAAATTTTAATAAATATATGATAACATAATAAAAAAGGATTGTCTAGTTGCAAACACAAAAAATCAAAATTAATTATATTTTAAAAATCAAAAAACATAAATTAGGTACAAAATTAAACAAATATATAACCATATAAATAAAAGACCAAAGCATAAACAAGATTATAAAAAGATAAACATAAAATACAAAAAACTATATTTTTAAACAAATAAAATTAAAATTTAACAAAACTCCCTAATTTTATTTTGAAATTTGCACAAAATATGTTAAAATAAACTTATAATCAAAACATTTAGGGGGATAAAATGCAAAAATTTAAGACAAGGTCAATACTTATTAATGTTATAGTTATTGCTGTTCTTGCTGTTTCGTTAATTACTGGTGGTATTTTAATCGGCACAAAATACAACACAACCAACGAAATGTCAAATGAA
>CALWOW010000030.1 GCA_944383295.1 uncultured Clostridia bacterium | reverse complement strand
AAGTCGTGCTTCTACTGATTGTAAACATATGGTTTCAGGTACTCTTTCACTCCCCTCCCGGGGTACTTTTCACCTTTCCCTCACGGTACTATACGCTATCGGTCACTAGGTCGTATTTAGCCTTAGGAGATGGTCCTCCTATCTTCACCCCGAATTTCACGTGCTCTGGGTTACTCTGGATACTGACTGCTAAAAATCCATTTCGTTTACGAGACTATTACTCTATGTTGTGCGGTTTTCCAACCAACTTCAACTACGGATTTCTTTGCGTGATGTCAGTCCGAACCCCACAAGTGTTACCACCTGTGGTTTGGGCTCTTTCCCGTTCGCTCACCACTACTTAGGAAATCGATTTTTCTTTCTCTTCCTCCAGGTACTAAGATGTTTCAATTCCCTGGGTTCCCCTCAATACAGTATGTATTCCTGTAAAGATAATACTCGATTAGGAGTATTGCGTTACCGCATTCGGATATCAACGGATCACAACCTATTTGCGGTTCCCCGTCGCTTATCGCAGCTTGTCACGTCCTTCATCGGCGCCTAGTGCCAAGGCATCCACCATACGCTCTTTGTAGCTTGATCGTATACGTCGATTGCTAAAAATTTTGCGTTCTGGCATTTCCTATAATATATAGGAATTGCATTAGCATGATTTTCTTTGTTAAAAAAACTTAGCATAATTTTGTAATTGTGAAAAATTGCATATTACACTATCATTTCGTAGAATATTGTGTTAAGATAATTTCTTAATCAATAATCAGTTATTCAGTTGTCAAAGTACACACTGGCGACTTAACGTCGCGTATCATCGTTCCGTTTCTTGATCGGTGATACTTGGGTATTATAACAATATATATCCTCACAGTCAACTACTTTTTCTAAAAAAAATAAAAAAATTTAATAATTTTTGCGTTTTTTGCGGTATTTTATAGCACCCTACCGTGTGTGTCCTAATTTTAAACGTTTTTTAAGCCTTTTTGGTCTATATTTACCCTAAAATTTTTAAAGTTAATTACACAGAAATATCAAACTTAACTTCATTTTAGCTTATATCATCCTTACTAAAAAATAAAAAAGCACTATATTAGTGCTTTTTTTAATTTACTCTATACAAAATATAAGTTCCGCTATAATTGTATTCAATGAAATAATTATCACCCAACAAATATGTGCTAGCCGTACTTACAACTCCGTAATTTAATATAGTCTTAAATTCCATAGACCTTGTGTTTGTTTCTAGCATATATCTGCAAAGATTCTCTAATTCTAGCCTTGTATCAATATTTAGTGAGTTTACGCCATCATATTTTGTTGCTTCATAATAATCAAATACAGTATTTGCGACATCTGTTTTAGGGTCTTCTTCAATATGTGTAGTAGCAATCATTTCAGCATCAGTTACTAGAAAGAATGAATGACTTAAAATTTCTTCATATTTATTTACAGAGGTATCAACCAAATCAGCCCAAGTTGAATCAACAGCATACCATTCGCCTACGCCATCGTTATTTAAGTCAAGCTTTACTTTGTTCCAAGCGTGGCCTCCACCGTTGCCCCACCCTGATACTTTGTAACAATCAATTCCTTCTATACCACAAAGCAAAGCAAAAGTTTTACCGATTCCATCACAAACCGCCTGACCACCATCAAACAAGACACCTTCAATATAGAAGCATCTATATCTATTAATTTCAGCTGTATCCCCTATACCCAGAGTATCTACTAATTCCAAGCCATTGTAATCATATTTTACCGTATAAGTTAGCCAATCAAAGATTGCTAAAACTTTTTGATAATCACTCATAGAGTCATCAATAATTTGACATAAAATTAGTTTTGCTTGGTCATAAGCGTCTTTCGCTGGACAATCTTCATTTGGGAAAACAGGTTTACACCCTTTTTGTATTGCATAGTAAAGTTGGTCCGAACTATAAACCATCATTGTTTCAGTGCGTTCATCGATTTTAAACTTTGCCGAAACAATACTGCGTGGATTGTTTGTAAATGAAGTTGGTTGCACGTATTCATTTTGCGTAACAACTATATCACCTGTCGCAACTTTATCTGGATAATTTGGGTGCAAGTATTTAGTAACCGTTAGTTTGTATCTTCCTGCACTATTAACATTTGGATAAGCAATAAAATTTATATATTTTATTTCATTATAAGAATCTAATGCATCTATAGTATCATTAACGTTAAACCCGTTGTAATTTACATAATACTCTAAATTGTTAATTCTATAATACAAAGTAAAATGAATTATTGCGTCCAACTCGCTTTTGCTATCAGCTATTAAATCAAATTTAGTAGAACCAAAAGTATAATATTTACCTAAATAATCATTTTTGTTAGCGCTAGAATAATAACTATCCATATTTGAATATGCCGAATTTTGAGACATTAAAGGATTAGCACTTACTGCCTGAACACTTACAAACAAAACTGCGCCATTTAGTTGCGTTTTATTTATAAAAACGCTATTTGTTTCAGTTGAAAGTGTTTCACCATTTAAAATACTAACATTATAACTTGCGGCATCTTTTACTGCATCCCAAGTGTACAAATACCCTTGATTTGTTGCTGTCAATTTCGTATTCGTTGGGGTAGCCAACAACACACTATTACAAAATACCACTGATTCAGAATATTCCGATGGTGCGTAAGTCATAGAATTATCAGCATAAGCAAAAACGCTTAAACTAATTTCACCCGAACTGCTTATTTTCCCTGTTGCATCGAAACTATTTGTATCAGCATACAAATACTGTTCAACTCCAACATTATCAATTAACCTTAAACAATAATGTTCAGCATTTTCTACAGCATCCCACGTAAAATTATAGCGATTACCCTCAACATCTACCGCAAGATTTAAAGGTGTGGATAATTTGTTAGTACCTTTTGATAAACTTACGCTATTAGAAAAGTTTGACGCAGAGTAAAAATAACTGCCTGTCAATGCTTTTACCCTAACGCTAGTAATGTTGCCCTTTTGCAAGTATTGAATTAGATTTACTTCGGTATCATTTGTCGTAAAACTAATTCCATCGACGTTTACCTCATAAGAATTTGCTCTATCTACAGATGCCCAACTAATAACATAACCATTTAGTTGAATTTGTGGAGCAGATAAAGTACAACCTGCAAAAAAAAGAGCAACAAATGCGATACAAACCATAGGTAAAATTGTCTTGATATATCTCATTTGAAACCTCTTTAATTTAATATATTAAATAATTTTTGAAAATGTACCAAATTCATAATTTTAACTATAAATATTATCTGCTAGATATAATTTAATAGTACCTCAAATAGTCCATATTAAACTGATCGATATTATTTAAAGTTAGGAATACGTTCTTTTATTACATCTTTCCATTCTTGTGGCCAAGGTACAGAATTTAATCCTTCTGCTTGTACACTAGGAACAGAATAATAGTTTATAGTAAAGGTTAATTCAACGCCATAACCATTTTTAACCCAATCTTCGTGATTTGTTTCTCCTTCAGCCAAATCTATACTATAACCGTCAATAATTGTCAATTGAGAATTAATACCTACTTGACCGTAATAATACATATATGTAGTTCCATCAACATTTTGAATTAACCAATTATCAGGATTAAAAGTCTCACCAAATTTATATGAAAGTACTAATTTGCTAAAATCTAACTCGCCACGGTCAAGAGCATCCTGTAAGTATTCATTTGGTTTCATATCAATATAAAAACTTATAAATATGATTTGTCCTGTTGAATTATTGATAGAGATAGGTACGTTCACATCGCTACCGAAAACATAGTTATCTACTTTAGCTTCAACTTTATTTTGGTCTACTATTGTCAAAACGCCTGTAAAGTCATAATTTGGCGTTTCTCTATTTAACATTGAAATTGTTACAAAAGTACCTGTACCAACAACAGCCAAAATCGCAAACACTATCAAAAGTGTAGCTACTAAACTACGAGTCTTCTTTGCTGCTGTACCAATAAGAGCCGCACCTTTCTTTCCACCCTCGTTCGCTAAAGCACGCAATTTTGCAATTTCAAGCATACGCTCATAATACATTCTGTGAGCTAATTTAGCACTATACAAACTACGCAATTTAAACAAAGGACGAGCATTTTCAGTAATTGAAGGCTTTTTGACACGTTTTTTTAGTTTTTTGATATCTAGATTATCACGAGCTACTTTACGTAAACGCTCTTTGTCTTCTTCGGAAAGTGTCTTCTTCCCCTGCAAACCAGATTGATTAGATAATGGTTGCTGTGGTGAATTTTGAGTAAACCCTTGTTGATTTTGAGCTGGGCGCTGTTGAGACATATTTTGCCCAGAATTTTGCTGACTTTGGGCGTATTGTTGTGGATTTACACGTTGATTTTGTGCAAAACGCTGATTACCCCCTTGCATATTTGGGTTTTGCTGAAATTGTGGGTTTTGTTGAGCATTAAAATTAGGATTATTTTGAAATCTCTGACCCTCTGTCATATTGTTAGGATTTTGCGGAGGATTATTAAAAGACCCATTATTATTGGAATTCATATTATTGTTGCTGTTATTGATTTCAGCCATACATACCTCCATATATGTACTATTTTTTGACAATAAACTTATTTTATACCTTATATTTTACTATAATATTTCAAAAATTCCTAACGATTTTAAGTAGTATTTTAAAAATTTTTATATTTTTAAGCATTAATGTCGAAAATATTAAAAAAGAACCTAAAATTTTAGGTTCTTTTTATTTTTTATTAATATTATTTGTTAACTTTTGTAACAACACCACTACCTACTGTGTGTCCACCTTCACGAATAGCGAAACGAAGACCTTCTTCAATAGCAATAGGAGTAATCAATTCAACTGACATTTCAACGTTGTCACCAGGCATAACCATTTCAACGCCATCAGCAAGTTTAATAGTACCTGTAACGTCTGTAGTACGGAAGTAGAATTGTGGACGGTAACCAGATACAAATGGAGTAGAACGGCCACCTTCTTCTTTCTTCAATACATATACATTTGCAGTAAATTGAGTGTGTGGAGTAATGCTCTTAGGAGCTGCTAATACTTGACCACGTTGAATGTCTTTACGGTCAACACCACGAAGCAACAAACCAATGTTGTCACCAGCTTGGGCTTGGTCAAGCAATTTCTTGAACATTTCAACACCAGTAATAACTGTTGTTTTAGTAGGTCCCATACCAACGATTTCAACTGTGTCGTTAAGTTTAACTGTACCACGTTCTACACGACCAGTAGCAACAGTACCACGACCTGTAATTGTAAATACGTCTTCAACAGGCATCAAGAATGGTTTATCAACATCACGAACTGGGTCTTTGAAGTAGTTGTCACAAGCATCCATAAGTTCGAAAATACACTTGCATTCTTCACCATCAACGTTACCTGCGTTTGCAGCATCCAATGCTGGTTTAGCACTACCAAAGATAATAGGAGTTTCGTCACCTGGGAATCCATATTCGTTTAACAAGTCACGAATTTCCATTTCAACCAATTCCAACAAATCCTTACGGTCAGCTGGAGGAAGAAGGTCAACCTTGTTTACAAATACAATGATTGAAGGAACACCTACCTGACGAGCAAGCAAGATGTGTTCACGAGTTTGAGGCATAACACCAGCGTTTGCAGCAACTACCAAAATTGCGCCATCCATCTGTGCAGCACCAGTAATCATGTTCTTTACGTAGTCTGCGTGTCCTGGACAGTCAACGTGTGCATAGTGACGTTTTGCTGTTTCGTACTCAACGTGAGTAGTGTTAATAGTAATACCACGAGCACGTTCTTCTGGAGTCATATCAATTGAAGCGTAATCACGAGCTTCAGCCATACCTTTCTTTGCTAAAACAGTGGTAATAGCAGCAGTTAAAGTTGTTTTACCGTGGTCAACGTGACCAATTGTACCCAAGTTAAAGTGGGGTTTAGTTCTTTCAAATTTTGCTTTTGCCATAATCTTTTAAATTCTCCTTACTTAATTTTTAATTGGCAGAGTTTCTTTCTCCGATAATCTTGTCAGCGACATATTTCGGAACTTCGGAGTAGCACTCTAAGTCCATAGTAAATATACCACGTCCTTGAGTGATACTGCGCAAGTCGGTTGCATAACCAAACATCTCGGCAAGTGGAACAAGCGCATTGATAGTTTGTTGTCCATCTTTGCTCTCCATTTCACGTAATTGTCCGCGTCTGCGGTTAATATCGCCCATTACATCGCCCAAATATTCTTCTGGAACGATGACTTGCACCTTCATAATTGGCTCTAAAATTACAGGATTAGCATTTTTAGCAGCTTCTTTGAAAGCCATACTACCTGCAATCTTAAACGCCATTTCGCTAGAGTCAACGTCGTGGTAACTACCATCTACCAAAGTAACACGGAAGTCAACCATTTCATATCCTGCTAGCACGCCGTTTTGAGCGGCTTCACGAATACCGTCATCAATTGGCTGGATAAATTCTTTTGGAATTGCACCACCCACAATTTTGTTGACAAATTCGTAACCTTTGCCTGGTTCTAGTGGTTCCATCTCAATCACACAGTGACCATATTGACCTTTACCACCAGATTGACGGATGTATTTACCCTCTTGTTTAGTCTTGCTACGTATTGTTTCACGATATGCAACTTGAGGTTTACCTATGTTTGCATCAACGTTAAATTCACGTTTCAATCTATCACAGTATATATCAAGGTGTAATTCACCCATACCAGCCATAATTGTTTGACCAGTTTCTTGGTCAGTATAAGTCTTGAAAGAAGGGTCCTCTTCTGCAAATTTTAACAATGCAGCAACCAATTTCTCTTGACCTGCTTTTGTCTTTGGCTCAATAGCAATCTTGATAACAGGGTCTGGGAAATTGATACTTTCAAGTACAATAGGATGACCTTCATCACAAAGTGTATCACCAGTTGTAGTATCTTTGAGACCTACGATAGCAGCGATATCACCTGTGTGTACTTCGTTAATTTCTATACGCTCATTAGAGTGCATACGTATTAAACGAGCAACACGTTCTTTTTTGCCTTTTGTAGAGTTGTAAACATAACTTCCGCTTTCAAGTTTACCACTGTACACACGGAAATAAGTCAATTTACCATAAGGGTCTGTTGCTACTTTGAACGCTAAAGCACTAAATGGCTCGTCATCACTTGGACGACGTTCTCCCTCTTCCCCATTTGGTAAAACACCTTTGATTGGTGGAATATCAACAGGGCTTGGCATATAATCAACTATAGCGTCTAGTAATTTTTGAATACCCTTATTTTTGTAACTTGTACCAC
>CALWOW010000029.1 GCA_944383295.1 uncultured Clostridia bacterium | reverse complement strand
TAATTTGAGTTACATTGTATGTTTCACTAATAACATTTGAAATTAAATTACCTTTTTTGTCTAACGTATAAGTTAAAGTTATATTAGTAAATGTTGGATTTTGATTAGAGAAAGCGTTTATTTGTTTTTTATAGTTAGCAAGACAAGTATCTGTCGTTGCTAAACTCATAGTAACCTCAATATTGCCATTGCTTAATTTTTGTAAATTTTTAATTACTGAAGTTTGTTTATTGATTATATAGATATACATTCCTGTTGGGTGTCCGCCAAAATTATCTTGAAAACTATTAGCACCAGTTATATTTATATCTGCAAATCTAACATCATTATATGCTTGCCCAGCGGTTACTACTTTATCTGCATCTTCATCGTAAGTTACATAATCGCCCTTTATAAATTTGTATTGCATAATGCTACTAGACAATTTCGGATCATAATAGCCTATTAAATCGACTCTAGGGTCCACTTTTATACCAAAATCATCAATTTTGCTACCATAGTTTTTACTTTCGGTCAAATATACGCCATTTTTATCTTTTATTTTCAAGCCCTCGGCATGTTGGTCACCACCTATCGAAGGGTGAACGACACCCTTTGAAGTTATCATATAACCGTAAGGGTTGTCTCTCAAATTTTGGTAACCTTTTTGGAACAACCAATAACCGTATGCGGTGCTTTCAACATTCAAATTAAATACACCAGCGCCCGAAATGTTGTCCTTTTGGACTGTTACTGTATCGCAATTTTCTGCACTCAGTACACCTTTAAGACTACCACTTCCAACAAGATTTGTCAACTCGTAGTATCCGTTTTCATCAGTGGTAGAAGATACACCGTTGAGTGTCATCACCATACCGTACACACCGATATCGCCACTTCTTACTGTACCAGATATCGAATAAACTACTTGATAAGTTATATCTACCGTTTTTGGTAACGAGAACGTACCTGTAGAAGGGGTAAATTTATAATTTGCTTTTTCTACACTCCATTCACCAGCACCAACTATACCTGTTAAATTCGCAATACCTGATGCATCAAATGTTGTTTCGTATTGTGTATCATTGTAGAAATATGTTACCAAAACATTTTCCATAGGTGTTTTTAATTTTAATTTTACAGTATAAGTTAAAGTAACCACCAAATCACCTACATAATCTGTAACAGTGACTTCTTTTTCATCAAAACCTTTTGTTTCAGCATTTACAGTAAATGTATGACTACCTACCAAACCTCTAATTATAAAAGAATTATTTGATAGTGTTTCGAGAGTAGCGCTTGTAGTAACTACCGCTCTACCCATATCTGCATCACCGCATTCTACCGTAAACATTACAAAATAAGTTGCCGTAAAATCTAGCGTAGAAGCGCCATTAAAGTACAAATCTCCAACGAAATCATAACCCAACTTTTCTACACTTAACCACCCCTTAGTAGATAAGCCGTTTAAAGTATAATATCCGTCACTATCTGTGGTCGTGGATTTATTTCCTGCACTTATTGTAACTCCAGCCAGCCCTTCTTGTTCTATAGTTACTCTACCGTTTACGCTAAACGAAGCCAAAACTTCTAGTTCTTGCGGTCCGTTGATTTCTATAGGTGAGAACTCATAGCCTGATTTTGTAAAAGTCATTTCACCAAATTCTTGCAAATCAGTAAAACTGAACCTTCCTAAACTGTCTGTTTCGGTAGCTTTCCCATTAAATTGTACCACAACGCCAGCGACAACCATTCCTGCAGATTTTACTGTTCCACTTATATCAAAAGTACCGTTAAATTTTAGTTCTTGACCATATTCATTAACTGTAATACTATTAAATTTATACCCGTTTTTGTTTGCCGACAACACATCACCAAATACAATTCCACTTAATTGAAATTCGCCTAAATCGTTTGTCGTCGTATCAATTTTGCCGTTTGAAATCACAACCCCCTCAAGAGCGTTTTCTCCAACTACAACTTTGCCCATTACTGTAAACGTTGCTGTAACATTTATATATTCGTAGCCATTGTACTTTTGTTCAGCGTTAAATTCAAAACCTTGTTTTGCGAATACGATTTCATTTTCGCCACTAAGTTTATCAATCATAAAGTATCCGTTTTCATCGGTTTTTACACTTCTGTCAAGAATTGAAACCGTTACATCAGCCAAATTTTCGCTTGCGCAAGTAATTTTACCTTCGAGTTTGTAGGTTCCATTAAAAGTAAGATTTGCGCCATTATCTTCTGGAGTTAAATCATAAGTTTCTTCAAAAGTATATCCTGTTTTTAGTGCTATAACTTGAACATCGCCCCTAATCAAATCAAATTCGAATACACCATTTTCATTTGTAGTAGCAATAGAGTCACCCGCTTTCACGGTTACCCCCGCTACACTATTATCACCACATAGTACCATACCGCTTACAGCATATCCACTTGCATCAAAATTGTATATTCCACCTTTATTCACTAAATAATTAGATGGTTGCAAAGTTACACCTTGCTTATTTTGTGTAATTAAAGTATATTGCCCTGATAACCCAACGAACTCAAATGCTCCATCGCTTCCCGTGGTTACGGTTTGAGTCCCGTTTTTATTTATCAATAAAACAGTTGCATTTTCCATAGGTAAACCATCAGCAGTTAAAGTCCCCGATATATCATAAGTAGTTGTAAAATCTAATATTGTTTGTCTATTTACTGTTTCATTATTATAAATCAAACCCTCAGCGTTTACGGTGATTTCGTTTTCACCATATAAATCAAAACTAAACTCTCCATTTAATGAGTTTGTTTTTGTTTGTTTACCATCTCTATCTGTCGCAATAATTTCAGCATCAACGTTCAAATCTCCATTACAAACCGTTCCGCTAACAGTATAAGCGAGATTAAAGTCTAAATTGCTGTTGTTTTTATCTGCAACTAAAGTCAGAGTATTATAACCTTCTGCATTTACTTGTATATTTAATGATTTTACGCAGTTTTCTAGCTTTAAAATGCCGTTTCCCTGTGTATCGTACCTATCATTTCCAACCCAAATATTTGCATTTTCCAACACAATTTCGCCACTGTGAACACTAATGTTTACATCAAAATACTTATCAAGAGATGCAACAACTTGATTGTTTTCACGAGAAATATTTACAGTTATCGATGTATAGCCATCTTTAGAAACTGTTGCAACAAAACTATTTAAACAATTAGGAATTTCTACTACTCCACTTGCGTTTGAGTAATATTCTTCATTTTGCACTCTTACTACTGCATCAACAAGTGGTAGATTGTCCTCGTAAATTGTAATTTTTGAATAAAAGTATTCAATAGCTGTAACAACAATGTTACCTGCACTATCTATTGTGTAATCGTCAATTTTGTATCCCTCTTTTTCAAAGGACAACGTATCGCCTACACTAACGCCATCAAAACTAAAATTACCTTGTTCGTCTGTTGGAATATTCTTTTGTCCATAAAATACACGCACAAATTCAAGTGGTTGCCCTTCACAAACAACGGTACCTGATAAATTGAAAGTGCCCTGTGCATTTATATCTTGTGAATTTTCCTTTACAAATTGACTGTTAAATCTAAATATAGAATGTTCAAAAGCAATCGTATTATCGCCCCAAAGATTGCTTAAATAAAATTCCCCAAGCTCATTAGATTGAGTGGCAACTTCACCATTAACTAAAATATTTACATCTTCAATAGCAAATTCACCACTTTTAGTAGTGCCGCTTACAGAGTACAGTCTGTAAGCAGTGAATTTTATCTGTTCATTTTCCATAGTAATAGTGTAACTAGAAGGTTCAAAATGATAACCAGCCAAAACAGGAGTGATTACACTTCCCAAACTAACATTGCTAGCGCTATAAACTTTGTCATTTAGTTCCATTTCTATATCATTGTTAATTTTTAAAACTGCATTATCCACACCCTCAACGGTAGCAGTAATATCAGTAGTACCAGAAATAGTTACATTTGGATTGTCAATGCTAACAGTTTTATCAGCGAATACATATCCTTCTTTCGAGCTTTTCAAGGTTACTTCGCCAGCAACAGTAGCGGTAAAACGCCCCTCTGAATTTGTGATAACAGTTAAAGGAGTCAAACCACTAATTTGCACAGTCACCCCAGCGACACCTATATTATTAGAAACAACTTGACCATTTAAAAGATATTCTCTTTCAGCCGTTACAGTTAAATCTGTGGTTTCTCTATAAATTACAATTTTAGGTTGACTAAACACATATCCATCTGCCGAAAAAGTTAACACTGTAGCACTTGTCAAACCAACAAAATTAAAAACACCTTCTTCATCAGTTACAAATGTGCCACCTATGTCCGACTCAACTGTTACACCTTCTATTGGCGTACCATTGTAAACTACTTTTCCTACTATATCAAAAGTTTTTACAGTAGTTTCCCCACACCCTGCAAAAACGAATAAAGCAAAAAAAGTAAAAAACATACTAAATAAACTTAAATTTTTTGACAAATCTAAACCTCATTTTTAAACACTTATTATTTTAGTGTATATTTTATCACACTTGTATAAATATGTAAAGTGTGATTAAAAAATAAGAAATTTTAGACATAATGTAAAATTTTGTTAAGAGCTTAAATTTTCATTTTTGCAATAAAAAAAGAATACAATCGATTGTATTCTTTAATTTAAATTATTTTTTAGCCTGATATTCAGAAATAACTTTCAACAATTCAGCAGCAGATTTATTAATTTTATTTAACTCCGCCTTACTTGCTCCACGTGCTTTAGCATTTTCGGCTTCTACCTTTAATTTTGCAATCAAATCTTTGATTTTTTTGATATTGCGAGTTCGTTCTGCTTTTGTCGCATTTGATGCTTTTTCCATTGATGCTAAAGTCTTGTCTATTTGTGCACGCAACTCTTCTTGTTGCTTTTTGAGTTTAGCATTTTCTTCTTCAATTTGTTTTTGCAAAGCAACTAAATCGTCATTGTCGGCATACTTTTTCTTTTCTTTTTCGTTTTCTTGCTTTTCTTCAGTTTCCTTGCTGTCTTTAGCTGTTGTCTTTTCTTCTAAAGTGTCTTTTTCTTTCTTTTCTTCTTTTTCGCTTGCCTTTTCTTCTTCGTGCACTTCATCAGTTAATTTTTTGATTTTTGTTTTCTTTGCTGGTTTTAGTTTACTTTTTTCCTCGTTATCTTCCTTAACGCTATTTTCTTTAACATCTTTGTTTTTATTTTCTTCTTCTTGTTTTGTGTTTTCTTCTTTTAGGGCTTCAGATTTATCAGATGTAGCCGTTTCATCAGTAATATTTATTACATTATCGTCATTGTTTGTTGTATTGTTATCAACAAGATTTTCGAGTTTGATAGTGTTGTCGTCATTTTCAACATTTTGTAAGTTGATAACTCCGTCATCGGTAGTTTCAACAGGAACTGTGTTGCTAGCATTTTCGTTTGTAGCAGGTTCTTCTGTGCTTTCGGTTGGAGTTTCAACAACTTGCTCATTAGAAGTTTCACTATAAGGAATTGTATCAGTAACTTGTTGCCCTGTTGTATCTGTTGCTATACCCTGCTCGGTATATTCAGGTTGAACATTGTTATCGTAGTATTGAGTATCATAACCTTGTGCATTGTAGTCATCAGGTTGCGGTACATATTGAGAATAATCTTGAGCATAATTTTCTGGATATGCATTTTGCGCATTATAGTCAGCATTAACATCGTACGCTTGATTGTCCACATTTTGCTGACCTTGATTGTCATAAGATTGAGAAGCTTGATTGTCGTAATTTTCTGTGTATGCAGGTTGCTCATAAGATTGATTATAATTAGCGTCATAGTTTTGGTCAAAGTTATCATACTGTTGAGGTTGTTCGCTATATCCATTATTATAATCTTGATTTTGCTCTACATAAGCGTTTGCCGAATCAGTGGCTTGCTCGTAATTATTGTTATAATTTTGAGTGTTGTCAGCATTTTGCGCATAATTGTTATCATCATACATGTCTACTTTCAAGCCGTTTATGTTGCCTTCAGGGTTATTCTCTTGGACTTTGATATAATCTTGTCCAAACTCCTTCTTCGTTTTTCCTTTACCCTTTTGTCTGCTAATTTGTTGACGCATGTTATCAATTTCAAGGTTGCGGGCTTCAATTATTGCATCTTTCTTTTCAATATCACGAGTAAATTCTTTTACCTTGGCTTTTAAACGAGCAATCGTCATTTCCATTTCATGCAAAGACTCCGAATTGTCACGAGTAATCTTCTCGTTCAATTCATCATAAACCTTTGTAGCAAATGTGTCGTATTCTGATTTAAGAGCTTCTTCAACTTCTTTTTTGTTGTCTTCAATAATTTCTTTGCGCTTTTCAATTTCGACTTTCAAAGCATCGGCAGCAACTTTTTCCTTGTCCAACATAGTCTGCATATCTTTTTCAAGTAACAATTTTTTGTTCATTTCAGCATCAGATTGACGGCGGTTATAGTTGATTTCTACACGGTTTGTAGTTTCACTCATCGCCTTATCAAGTCTTTCCAAGTTCTCTTTGATTGCCTGCAATTTACGATTCGCTTCACGTTGAATATCTTCCATATTTTGGTCAGTTTTTTGCAACTGCTTTTCAAGGTCGGTAATCTCGTTTTGCATATTGATTTTATTAATCAAGAATTTTTCACTTTCATTTACTGCACGTTCAATAAGTTGAGCACCGTTTACACCCAAACTCGAAAAGTCGTATGGGCTGTGATTTGTATCTTCACGTTTTGCTTTTTCAAGCAAGCGCTGTTCTTCCATAGCACGTTTTTCCAAGTACTCACGCAAAACAGGGATACCCTTTTCGATTTCCTTTTTAGTAAACAACAATTCATAATCTACATAGTCTGGCATAGTGTTGGTTGCTTTATCAATGTTGCGGACAAAAGCCGTAAACATATCATAAAAGTCATGATTTACCCTATTGTACCTTAAATGTAATACCATACAATAAATACTACCCAAAACACCGACAACAGCAGGAACAATTGCTGCTTGTAACAAAATACTTGCAAGATTTGTGACTGTATTTTCCGCTACAATATTTGAAAGGGAGAAAACAAAACTTAAAATCGCTATAATGAAAGTTGTATATCCGATTTGTTTTTGATTCATCAAGATTGCACTATTGTATAACGGACGCTTAACACAATATTCAACAGTCATATATCTACTAGGACTACCCTCACGTTCTAGCATAAACAACTGCCAACGATCACGGACACGACGAGGTAATTTTTTCATCTTTTTATGAAATTCTACCAAATTGTCATCGTTAATCTTTGGGTTATTTTTCAAATATTTATTAACACGCTTCATTGCGCGAATTGTGCGGTCTTCGTAACACCAAATTAAACGAACAGCACTAATCAAAATAATGAGTAGTGTTAAACCGCCAAAAATGTATAGTAAATAGTCTAAATTTAATTGAAGTAAAATATCACTCAAAAAAGCAATCATACCATCTACTACACTTGCGCCTAGCATTTGTACCATAATAAACTCCTATTTTTACAAAAATTTGTCTATCTTTGTAAGACAATTATATAAAATAACAATATTAATTGTCAATTAATATTAAGCGTTCTTGCAAAAAAAAGTAAAGAAATTTTTTTGAAACCTTTGCACCCAACGCTCCCTCTATCGCTTTTGAGTAGCAATTAAGTTGCATAATATAATTTTGTGCAGTTTTTTCGACATTATGCGAAGCGCTTGTTTTGTAGTCTACTAAATAAATTTCGTTGTTTTTTACAATTATTAAGTCAATGACCCCTTGTACTAAAATTTCATCTTCCAAAGTCGAATTTTTTACCAACTCATTGTAATTTTCCAACATCAAAAACTGTTGTTCACGATAAATTCTAGCACCATTTAACAAAGGTTTTATATTTAAAATTGCAGAAAATATCTTTTCACAATCAATTAATTCCATTTCATAAGGTGACATTTTGGAAAGCAAAAACAATCTAACCGACTCGACATCTGGCAAATCAAAATCAATCAACTGCATTGCCTTGTGATACGCAATACCTTGTTCGGTCGAAATAGCCGACAATGAAGTATTTTCTGCTATGCTAAATTGTTTTGATTGAAGATTTATGCTTTCTTCTGCTTCACTTTCTCTATTCAATGCTGTTACGGTATTTTTTAGTGCTGTTGTGGTACTTTTACCATATTTATAGGTATAGTTGTAATTTTTTGCAAGTATATCTAATGTTTTTGCGTCTATATCGCCTAAAATTTGTTTTTTCTTTGCGTCACTCAATTTTTCCTTTATATTTTCAGCCATAGGAAATACATTAATTATCGCTTTATTATTAATTGAAAGTTGGTATTCAATATGGTCACAACCGTTAGCAAGCAAATCGATTTTTTCTTTATCAAAAGCAGATAAAATCAATTCAATAAAATTATTTCGCATTTTTACAGCAAAAGGACTTGTATTTGCAACAAGATTTTTTGTTTCGCAACAACCTGTAATAAACAAATGATTTTTTGCCCTAGTCATTGCAACATACAACAATCGCAAATTTTCTGCAAACTCTTTATTTTTAATAGCGATTTTGATTGCACTTACCGAAATAGTAGGGGTTTTAGTTCTATAAACCGAATCATATTTCCATACGCCTACACCTAAATTGCTATGTAATAAAAAATCACCTTTTGTTGAATCACGATTAAAACCGTGTCCTGTATCAATTAAAAATACGATAGGATATTCGAGCCCTTTACTTTCGTGCATTGTTTCTATGCTTACAACATTCGCACCAACAGTTTGCTCGGGAGCAATCGCAGGTTTGTCTTCCGCCTGTTCAACCGAAGATATGTATTCGCTTAAATCAGTATTATATTTTCTGCCTATAAAACTATTGATATAACCCCTTACATTTTTTACTCTGTTCTGTCCGTCTTGCATTGAACCTATTAGAGAATAATAATTTGTTTTAGTACAAAGGTAATTTAATAAATTGTAAATACTATCATTCTGTAAATGTTCCCCACCCTCTTGAATAAGATTTATAGCATAAGTTAATTTGTTTGATATTTCATCTTTTTTGTCCAAATAGTCAAAAACACATTCATAATAATTTACACGCTCAGGCGCGCACGCACGCACGCACGCGAGAGAGTCTTCATCTAAATTTATTATAGGGCTTGTTAAAAATGTTGTTAAACTAATATCATCATATATATTATTTACTAAATTTAGATAAGCAAAAAGAACTTGCACTTCGTATTGCTCAAATACACTTTCTTGACTAATCGGTGATACCGGGATACCGTATTCCATTAAAGTATCATGAATAATAGAAACCGCTTTTGAACGCCCACGACACAACAAAGTGATATCACTGTAAGTTATATCTCTAAAAGTTTTGTTTTTAGCATCATATATTTGTTTTTGATTTGTAATTAATTCTGCAATTCTTTGCGCAATGATAGCTCCTTCACTACGAGCCAAAGCATCTTCTTCATCTTCTTTTATAGGTGCATCACTTACCCTATAAACAACAGTAGGTATTAAAGGCTCTGACTCTTTTTTCTCTTTGTTTATAATTTCAATTGAAACTTGTGGCAGACTAGCTTTATTACTTTCAAACTCAATTCCCGAAACCATTTCATTATCAGGTAAATAGTCGATATCGCCCAAAGTTTTAGTCATTAGTGCGCCAAATACCCAATTTACTAAATCTAATATTTTTTGGTCTGTACGGTAATTGTAGTTTAAATCTATCGCAACATTTTCATCATTGTGTTTATCCCCAAAACTTTGTTGCTTTTCTAAAAAAATTTGTGGATTTGTGCCCCTAAAACCATAAATACTTTGTTTTATGTCACCCACCAAAAACAAATCACGCTTTTTATGAACGCTAGAAATGATATTTTCTTGAATATCGTTTATATCTTGATACTCATCAACAAAAATTTGTTTATAACGATTGCTTAATTCTAACCTTACATTTTCTTGTTGCAAAATTTTATGCGCATAATGTTCAAGGTCCGAAAAATCAAGTATGTTTCTATCTTTTTTAATTTTTAAATATTTGTTTGTAAATTTATCCACTAAAAAAAGCATAGCATCTAAAACTTGTTTGGTGTCGTGTAAATCTTGCTCTAATGTGTGTAAATCACTTGAAATATAAATTTTTTCTTTCAATTCTTTTAACTTATCGCTAAACTTCTTTTTTACTTCACCAACTTTTTCTTTTAAATCTTCTGTTTCTGGTGAATAAGTTTTTATGCGCAAATCAGCAATTTTAGGTAGATTAAACACGGCAAAGTGATTTTGAGTAAAAGTATTTGTAGATTTCACACAAGATAACGAGTTTAAAAAAGTAGTTAAATACTCAATCATTTCGTTATAACCTATCATTTCAGCATCTCTTTTAAATTCAAAAAACACTTTATAAAAATAATCAAACATTTCAATACAGTACTGATTAATTATTTTACTTAAAGCGTTATTATCCAAATCCCCTTGATAAGACAAATCTATCCTAGATTTAAAATCTTGAATATCGGGTTGATTTGTTAAAAAGTTGTAAATTTTATAAACATAGTTTTTTATTTTTTCAAAATTGCGTTTATCGTCAAAAGTATTTGCTAAAAGCATAAAGTTTGCATCTTTTTTATCTTCGCATTCTTTCAGCAATTCATTCATTGCACGGGTACGCAATACGGCAGTTTCGCTTTCTTCACCTATTGCAAACGAAGGGTCCAAATCTATCGTATAAAAATATTTTTGTATTATTGTTTGACAAAACTTATGCAAAGTACAAATATCGCTTTGCCCCAACAATTCTAATTGTTCTCGCAAACGTTTATTCTGCGCTTCGTTTAAATCACCCGATGCCAACTTTTCATTGAGCGCTTTTTCCAATTTTAAACGCATTTCACTAGCGGCAGCATTTGTAAAAGTAACTACCAACAACTGATTTACATTTACTTCACCCGCAATGATATTTCTCACAATTCGTTCTATCATTACGCTTGTTTTACCACTACCCGCCCCCGCAGAAACTAAAATGTCTTTATCTTTAGTTTCTATGGCTTGTAATTGAAATTCGTTAAATGCCATCTTTCTCTCCTAACTTAAAACTATCCAAATCAATATTAAAATTGTCACTACGCTCTTTTACACAATCAAGCGCATCTTTTCTGCAAACATACTTATATGGGCAATATTCACAAGCGTTATCAACAAACAACGGTCTTATCTCGCCGTCATAAATATCATTAATCGCCCCTTCGAGTACTTTTTTAGCGTAAACTAATAAGTTTGCAAATTGTTCTTCACTCGCACCTAATTTATTGCTTGCAAGCGAAATAATGCCTTTTTCAACTTTCTTTTTATCCACACTTATACCGAATTTCACTATATCGCTGTTCGGGTGGTTAAAATCTATTTGGTCATCTTGTGCAAACATATTTGCTTCACTATATAACGAAACACCATCTAATCGAAAACTGCCATATAACCCTGTACTTTTTTCGCTATATTCCCTATGTATAGGTAAATAGTATGCCCCGCCTGCCTGCAATCCTAATTCATTCAAAATTGCTTGCATATAATAAAATAATTGTATTTTTTTACCTAAGTAGAAATTTAATAAACTAAAAGTACCACTACTTTTACTCGTTTTATAATCAACAATACGCAAACGCTTTCCCCACAAGTCTGCACGGTCTATTTTACCGCTTATCTTAATTTTTTTGTCAGTATTTAAAATTGCAACTTCGGGGATACTTGCAAAACCACTCGTTCCAAAACTCGTTTCTATAAACTTAATTTTATATTGACTATGTTTTAATTGATATTGAATTGCTTTACAAGCATGCACAGCCTCGACTTCTAATGATTTTAACAACGTTTCATTTCCGCCAGCAAAAACTAAATGTTCAAATTGCTTCTGCTCCAAAACTTCTTTAAAGATTTGCGGTACGACTTTTTCAATTTGTTTATCATCTAAATACTGCTTTCTTATTAGTTTACCAAAACGCTCAAACACAGCGTGCAAAATGTTACCTATATCTATCGCCTCAGGTTTTGAAGTCTTTTTTTGTTGCAGTTTTAGTCCATAAGTTAAAAAATGAGCGTAAGGACATTGAAAAAATTTTTCAATTTGAGTCACTCGTGCTTTATCTTGTGTAAAAAACACTGTCATCGGTTTACTTAAATTTGAAATGATTTTTTCGTTGTTTAAATTGCTTAAAACTTCATTTAATATTTCTTCATATCCGTTATCTAATAAATATTTCCAACAAGTAGCCAACAATTTAGGACTTATGTTGCTATTTGGATTTGAAATCTCTTTTATTAAATCTTGCAACATTGTTTCACTTGATGGCCATAAAAATTTTACTCTTTCTATTTGTCCACCAAAAGCATTGTCATCTTGTAACATTTCACTTAATGAGATTATTGGCAAATCTTTCCCATCGTACTTAAATATATTTTGCAAAGAATTTACAACACCCGCTGGCTCGCATTTATCTTTACCATTATTGACAGCATAACTAACTATTAATTCTTTTTGAGCCATCGCAAAACTATGTAAAACATTTAATTTGCTTCTAGCATTTACCTGTCTAATTGTTGGTGTGATCCGTATTGCATTATCACCTAATTCCGCAATATCACTGTCAGCAACTAACCCTACATCAGCAATCCATGCAGGTAAACTTCCTTCAGTAGCGCCCAAAATAAAATAATTCGGCGCACAAGTAAACACACTTTGCAAACTTTGCCCTACATACACACAATCTACACTCATTGGTAAAGGTGAAATGGTTACAGTTGAAACACCTGAACGGAATATTTTACAAAATTGGTCAAAACTTAATTCTACTTGTCCCAAAATATTTTGCATTTGCTCTAAAACATTATTTAATTTATCAAAATTTTGTCTTGCAATACTTTGTTTTAACAAGTTGCCTTCTTCTTCAAATGCTAACGCCATTCCATTTAAATTATCTTCCAAACAAGTTTCAACAAAGAAATTTCGTAAAGCGGAAATCATTTCCGCAATATTTACGCTACCATTTATATTTTTGGATAAATTAAACAAAGGATTTAAAAAAGTCTTGATATTTAGATACTGTTGAAATTCTGGGTCTTCAAATTTAGGTAAGTCATTGTCAAAAAATCTTTTACCTACAATTCCATATTTTTTCACCACATTTTCGAAAACTGCATAATCTTGAATAGACAATCCTGTAAGAGAACTCTTCGCAAAACGCAACACATCTTTAACTTGAAAATTATCTTGCACACAATCAAGAGCAGTAAAAACAAACTTTGCCCCTTCACTTTCAAGCAACTTAAACGGCATATCAGCCCAAAAAGGAATTGAATATTTTTCAAAAACTCGTGTAATTATCGGCGCATAGGCTTCCAAATTAGCACAATTTGCTACATTTTCACGAAATCTTTGCCCTTTTTTAACATTAGATAAAATTTTTTTAGCCAAAAATTCAACTTCCGCATTAGGATTTGAAGCAGAAAAAATCTTTACATTTTTATCCTTTAAATCATAAAAGTCTGGTTTAATAGCCATTAAGTTATGTAAAATATGTTTACTAAAAGAAGGTAACGAATTTTCTGCCTCTATGTAATCAGGAGTAATATTCAAATTCTTTGTCATAGGTAAAACAAAGTTTGCTAATTCTTTTGTGTAGCAATCAGCGTTGTTTTGGTCTTTGTTTGGTACCAACAACCCTATGCTTATAGAATTAGATTGCTTTGCTAATATTTTTATTAAATCAAGTCCCTGCTCTGTTATGTTATCAAATTGACAAATATGTATGTCATAATTTTCAAACTCAATACTATTTTCTAATTCTTGTCCCAACAGTTTCAGCCTATTATTGCTATCCATATATTGAGTAGATAAAAAATCTTCGTAGTACTTATAAATTAAAGCAATATCGTTTAATTTTAATTTCAATGCCGAATTTTGTAGTTTATCAATACTATTATACAAATCTTGCGGAGTTATTTTACAACTTTTTAATTGTGCTATTGAATCGAATAAAATACTTGCAAAAGCAATCGTTTTTGCCGTATTTTTAAAGCACGATAATTCTTTTTCGTGTGTAGTAAGCAACATTTCTATAACCATAGTTGCACCCAAACTGGAAAGAATTTGCGGAGCTTGTACACGTGAAAGTACTTTGCTTGCTAATCTCGCAAAACTTACAACATCAATATCAAAAGAGGCTTTGATTTTTAATTTTTCCAAAACCATTCTTTCCATTGTCAAAGAATACCTGTCAGGTACAATCATTAATTGCTTTTTTCCTTTTGCTATCCCTTGTCCAACAAGTTCTATCTGTTTGTTTGTAATATCAAAAAAATTATCCCCAAATACACATTTTATTTTCATAAGTACTTCCCTATTATGTTTAGTTAAATTCTATCACAATTTATATTTTTTAGCAAACAATTTAGATTTAAGATTATATCTTCTTTTGATATAGTATTATAGTTATTAACAATCATTTTTTGCATAGCATACATTAAAAAAGCAAAAAACTGCGCAAAATTGGCAGTTTTTTAAATACTATGCATTGCATAATACCTACTTATTATTCTTTTTGTTCACTTTTTTCTATTTTTAATTTGCTGATAAATTTTTTTAACTCATCAATTTTTGATGATTGCGCTAGTTGAGTAATGGTTGAAATATTCCCTATTAATTTTTCTTGTGAATGTTGTAAATTTTCTTTTAAACTAGCGAGTTTAGTTTTAAGTATTAAGTTTTGCTCTTGTAATTCTTTTATCAAAATTTCTTTCCTTCGCAAATCTATCAAAGAATTTTGCAAAGCGGTATTAGCAAACTCTGCTTCACGTTTTAATTGAGTTGAAATTTCTTGCTCCGCACTTTTCTTTACTAATCTAATAAGCCCACCAAACAAAGATTGTATTTCTTTTTCGGTAATAAGTTGCTTTGCTAACGGCATAACCATAATATTGTTTGGCTCAACTTCCCTAACCCTAATCTGCTTGCTTTTCAATTCATCTAAAATACGAGAAACTAATTCTGGTTGATTTTTTAAAGCGTTTCTATATTTATTTTGGTAGCGCATCATAAGAGTATCATCACCTTTTGCAAGTTCCATACAAGCCCGCCTTACACTAATATTTTTTTCATTATTTAAAAGTATGCGTAAAAGGTTTTCTGTCTCTGTGCTTGAAAAATGATTTGTACGAATTTCAGCATTTTCAATTCCGTTTTTATTTAAAACTTGCGCTATTTTGTCATCTATATTTGCTAATTCTAATAACTTATAATAAAAATTACGAACACTAAAAGTTTTTCGATTTGTTTGTTTTGCAAAATTATCAAATACTTCTATCAAACTTTTTTCTTCTCTTTTAGATACCAAATTCATTAAAATTTTAATTTCCGAAATATCCCAACCTAATATTTTGTATTCTTGCATAATTTCACCCCAAAAATAATTACATAAACCATTATTGACTTAATATATTATTTTAAACATAACAACTGCATATTTTATTGTAATAAATAATAAACTATTGCGAGGTAATGTATTTTGGAACAATTTTATTTGCATATTTGCGGTGAAGCACCTATGGTCTTTGCAATCAATTCCAAACAAATTGGTTGGATAGAACGTGAATACGAATCAATTGATTTATTAGTTGAAAAACAAGATTTTATATTGTCATCTTACCCTATCGAAACGACTAATGAGTTGGGGACAAATATATCTTTTTCGGCAAAAATTCACTTTTCGGGTGGTAAACTTGTAAGCACGCATAAAAATATTATCATTACAGACTATGGCAAAAATCATTTTAAAATATGTGCCATTCCTTTTACAATTCCTTTCCAAAATATTGAAACGCCCCCCTATTACAAGCGTTTTGATGATTATTTGTTAAGCATAAATAAAAATATCCTTAATTTTAACAATTCAAAAAATAGTTTATTTTATCAATTACCTTGTATATTAAAAGATATAGAAGTAAAAGAAATGTTTGACTTGTTTATGTTGACAGGAAAAACTGCCAGCGAAAAAACTTATGCGCTATTTTTAAATCGCAATTTGCAGGTTGAATTTGATGGTATTGCAGACAAAATCGAATATGATGGCACTCAAATAATCACATTACAAGAAATAAGCGATATTGCTAGACATGGACTTGTTACCACTTATAAAAAATCAAACGGTGGATTTAGCAAATTTCAGCAATATTCTGTTTATACGCAAAACGAGGCGGTCGCCCCTGCCTCAAGCGTTGCTATTCCGTGGGCTTTTATGGAAGCTATTAATATTCAAAATTACACACTTGCACGCAGTTACTTGCATCCTAGTTTAAGCGCAACTCTTCAAGACAATCATATTAGCGCATACTTTGGTGAATTTTTAGAAGTTACCCCTACCCTTGACGGCTCGCTTTACGATTTAGCATTAGTATATAATGGAAATCCTAGATTTGTGAAAATCTACCATTTTGAAGTTAATGCAAATAGAATAGTTAACATTGATTGCATAAATTAATTCATTTTAATTGATAATTACCCTATAATTTGATATAATAAAGTTATATTCTTTTTAGGTAGTTAGATGAGTACATTTTTAATTATAGTTTTAATTATATTAGCAATACTCTTTTTGCTTGGTCCAATTGTGCTATTGGGTACAAGTAAAAAATATATAAGATATGTAAAACATTACAGCGCATCGCCTCTTGAATCAAACGCAACAGGTGCCGAAATTGTTGATGCAAGATTTAGAAAAAATCGGAGCACTTAACAAGCAAGAATTAAAACAAGCGCAAAAAATGTTAAATTGTGCTTTGAGTACATACTTTGTTGAATTTTATGAAAGAATATTTTATAATATAATA
>CALWOW010000028.1 GCA_944383295.1 uncultured Clostridia bacterium | reverse complement strand
TTGTTTTTTATTTAACTTGACTTTTTATATTAAAAGTGGTATAAAATTAAGCATAATTAAATTTATTTTTATATTTTATGAGGTAGTTTATGTTAGATATAAATTTTATTAAAAACAATGTTGAATATATGAAAGATGTTGTTAAAAAAAGAAACATCAAATGCGATATTGATGCCCTTTTAGATGCATACAATAAGTACAAAGAATTGAATATTAAAGTAGAAGATATCAATCATCAAATAAACCAAAATACCAAAGATATCAAAAATTGTGCAAATGAGCAAGAAAAACAAGGTTTTTTTGCAAAAGGTAAGCAACTTAAAGAAGACTTAAAATCGCACACCGATGATTTGAATAGCGCAAAACAATTATACGAAAAATTAATGCTAACTGTACCCAACACAATGGCAGACGACACTCCTATCGGTGACGATGATTCTGGCAATGTGGAAGTCTTTAAATACAGTACACCAACAAAGTTTGATTTTAAACCAAAAAATCATCTTGAACTCGGCAAAGATTTGGATTTGATTGATTTTGAGCGTGCAAGTAAGGTTGCTGGGCCTAAATTTTATTACTTGAAAAACCAACTTGTAAATTTACAATTAGCACTTGAAACTTATGTTTTAAGAAAATTGATTAAAAAAGGCTTTACACCTGTTATCACCCCCGACCTTGCAAAAACAAATATTTTGCTTGGTTCTGGTTTTAACCCTCGTGGTGAAGAAAGCAACATATACAAATTAGAAGATTTGGACTTAAACTTAATTGCTACAGCGGAAATCACTATCGGCGGTATGCACGCTAATGAACAGTTTAACTACACCGATTTACCTAAAAAATATGTAGGAATTAGTCACTGTTTTAGACGTGAAGCAGGCGCTCCTGGTAAATTAGACGCAGGTCTATACAGAGTGCATCAATTCACAAAGGTTGAAATGTATCAATTCACAACTATTGAAAAAGGCGAAGAAGCATTACAAGAGTTGTTGGGTATAGAAAAAGAGATTTTTGAAGATTTGGGTATTCCTTATCACGTAGTACGTATTTGCTCTGGTGATATGGGTGCACCTGGATACAAAAAATACGACATTGAAGCGTGGATGCCCGGCAGAGGTGAAAACGGCGCTTACGGAGAAGTTACTTCTGTTGGTAACTTTACAACCTTTCAATCTCGTAGATTAAATATTACCTACATTGATAATGACGGCAAAAAGCAATTTGTAAACACTCTAAACGGTACTGCAATCGCTTTGACAAGAGTATTGCTTGCTATTATGGAAAACTACCAACAAGCAGACGGCTCTATCAAAATTCCTGCGGTTTTGCAAGATTTGGTTGGTTTTAGCGAAATTAAAAAGAAATAAATTAAAAAAATAGTTGTATTATTTATATCAATAAAAAGGGCTTTGCTTTTGATAAAGTCCTTTTTATTTTGTTTTTAATAAAGTTCTAACATTAAACGATTTAGGATAAATTTAATTTTTTATTTACAAATCTCAATATCTACAAAATGTTATTTAATCATTATAAATTGCATAAATTTGTATTTTTTGTTATAATGTTTAAAACTGATTTGGAGGTTTTTATGATAGAGCGCGGAAAAGAAGTTGGCTTTGGTGAGGTTCTATTTGATGTAGAAAGTCCAGGCGGAATACGAAGAATATTTGTTGGCTTTGTAGAAAAGGCAACCGAAGATATGATTCAAGAGATATATGATTTTGAGCAATTTATGTACAAAAGCGTAGATGAAGACACCTTTCAAGGTAGGGACATCGAAGAACTCAAAGAAAATTTTAAACGAAATGACGATATTGTTATAATAAAAAATAAGCACAACAATATTGTCGGCTTAATGATTTTTATGAATCCACCAGATGATTATTATCAACTTGCTGTTGATTGTGGATTAGATAAAAAAGCAGTAGAAAAAACTTCTGTGGTTGCAGTCCTTGCAGTAAATGACTATTTCCGTGGTTTAGGTATTCAACGCTATTTATTAAGGTTGGCGGATAGGTTAGCAAAAGAAAATAAATCACAATATTTATGTGCGACCGTTTCCCCTAATAATAAATATAGTTTGGCAAATTTTTTAGAACGCAACTATGAAATCAAAGCAGAAAAAATCAAATATGGTAACAAGAATAGATACATTTTACTAAAAAATGTTGAAAATGATTAAATAAAAAATGCAGGCATTGCGTCACTTTTTTGCTACTTACCTGCAAAAATAATACACTATGTGATTTATTTTGAACAATAAACAATATCAAGCTTTTTGATAACAAAAAAACTAGCAGATTTGCTAGTTTTATTTTTATATTAAAATATCAGTGTTGCCTGTTTGTGAATTTGTGGTTGTTTCGCTTGTTTTTGGGGTAAATACTGCCTTGATAATTTTACCTTCGGCGTCTTCGCTTGCAAGCACTAAATTGAGATTATTCCCCAACACTTCTCCGCTTGTCGCATCAATCCAGTTTACAAAACTATAACCACTATAAGCAACAGCCATAAAAGTAATAGTTTGCGCTGTTTCGCCTTCTATAGTATCACTACCCACCATACGCACTTCGCCACCTGTATTTGCAGTAGCAACAGTACCCGTAATGCTAGCACCCGTTGTAGGTGGAACTTTCAATTCTGGTACTTGTTGCACAAGTTGAAATTGAATATTCATATTTTTGTAAACATTTTGCGCTAGTACAATAAAAGTATTGTTTGTGTCTTTTGCTATGTATTGAATTGAAGTAGCTGTACCTGTGCCGTAAACTTCCGCTTTGTAATATTCAATAGGAAATTCTACATTGTCAATAAACATTGAATACACATAACTTCCGCTAGCGGGGGTAACAACTATACGAGATATACCGTTGCCGTCATCGTATTGTTCAAAAGTTGCAGAACCCGAATTGTTGTAAATACTAGGGGTTATACTTGATGCACCACCAGCATAATAATCGACTTGCACGTTATGTACCGCTTGTGTAAGCCCGTATATTTCTATAATTACATAGAATTTTGCTTCGTGGCGACTAAAATTGTATGTAGCACTTCCCACTACTCCGCCACCGCTATTCCCTACGAGTTTAATCCATTCGCCACTATCCAAACTAAATCTTATATTTGGCGACCAGTTGTATTCTAAAATTATGCGGGCGTCCATTGTACTTGCATTACTTGTTGCCGTACTAGATACTACCTTTAAATCGGTAGTCAGTGTTGTAGCGTTAAATAATATATCACAATACGCTACTATATCCACATCTTCCCAACATTCAGTAACTATGACATAGACTTTTTGCAAATCACGGAAACACTTAAATTTACAACCTACCGCATAGGCAAATTCTTCGGGCTGAATTTCGGATATTGCCACAGTAGCACCGTTTATAGTTACTTTACTAATAGAATAACCTGTATTTGCGGTATAAATAAAGGTATGTTGTGTACCGGAATTAGGCACATAACTAGCACTAGTTTTATCTACTGTTGCTTTGTCAGTATCTGTATTGCTTATACTTGCTGTTATCGAATAAAATAAATTGCTCAAATCAATATGACAAGCTGGGCGGATTCCGTAAGTAGATGTTACGGAGCTCCCGGGCCAGTCTGAAGAAGAAACCCCATATCCCCCACTACTTGAAATTGTATAAGCACGAACCTCACTATTATAAGAATTAGCAGACCGAGTCCAACTGTAACCTGCACTACTTCCCGATAGTGTTGTGGTTGAAAAACCGTTTGCTGTCGCATCTAATTTCCATAAACCGTTTGTTGTAGAAGCACTTGAACTACTAGTACTAAATATCTCATAAGCGCTAGGTAACCAAAACTTGTCTGTTATACGACTAGTCCACGAATATGTAGTAGGTTTTGTACTGCTATTTGATTGTAGTCCATTGTATGTGGCTAAATAATTTGCATTATTATATACCATTACGTCACCTTGTGTATATTGCCAACTAGCACTTGCTTCTTGAGGTGATGCAACTATTGAGCTAAACAATTCAAATTTGCTATTTAAAGTATTATAAATATTTAATGTACCAGTGCGTGCGCTAGATGTTGAGTAGTTGGCATTGCTGCCAAATGTGTTAGTATTGTAGTTATCTGCCATCCAAATCGTAAGATAACCATTCCTACTATACACGGCTTGCCATTTGATAGGTTTACTAGTAGTAATTGTACTACCACTTACATAATACCCCATTTCAAATACAAATGAACCACTAGTATTTGCTCGTGTGGCTATTTGTGGACCTGTAAGCGTTGGCTTATTAAAAGCTATATCTACTGCATTTATTTTATTTAAAAATTTATTAACATTATTTCTATTTAAGCTCCATCAGTATTATACAAATTACCTATACTGTTATCGGTTGTGCCTTGAGTGGTAGCGGTAGCGTCATTGCGGGTTGTAGTCACCACAACAGGTACAGCTATAGCAGACAACACGAAAACAACCGCTATTATAATTAAAATCAATTTTATACTTTTTGATTTTACAGTATTTTGCCTTTCCATTTTACCCCCTAATTTTTTGATTATAAGTTCATTATAACTTATTTTGTGCAAATTGCAAAATAAAATTAGGAGATTTTGTAGTATTTTGTAAAAAAATATAAAAAACAGTTTAAATTTTACTTTATTTAGTTGAATTAAAAACAGTTGCAAATAGATTTAATTTAAAAACACAAAAATATTTAACATTATTTTTAAAAATATTTAAAAATTCATTAAAAATAAATCAATTTTATTAATATTTATGTCTATTTTTGGACTATTTTTTTATAATTTACTAAAATTAATTGACTAAAAGCAACAATAAAATTATAATTAACCTAGAATTTGAATACTATATAAAAAGTTTTTTATATAGACACACGCAAAGGGGTGAAGAGTATGAAATTTCAAATATTAGTAGATAGTAGTAGCGATATGAACAAAGATTACTTACAAAATGAAGATATAGGTTTTGGTATAGTACCTTTAACAATTCGTATCGGTGATAAAGAGTTTATAGACAATGCGGACTTGGCCCCCTTGAAAATGTTAGCTGAAATGCACGCAACAAAAGAAAAAACAGGCACTGCCTGCCCTAGCCCTGATGCTTGGTTATCTATGTACGATAAAGCGGAATATACATTTGTAGTTGCCATGACAAGCAAACTTTCAGGCACATACAACAGTGCTGTTGTTGCTCGTGATATGGCAAGCAATAAAGAAAAAATACACGTTTTTGACTCTTTAGCGACTTCGGGAACTTTGGAATTGGTGGTAGATAAAATAGTTTCATTAATCAAAGAAAACAAGACTTTTGAACAAATTGTACCTGAAATTGAGCAATTTATAAAAACTCGCAATTTATTCTTTATTTTACACAAATTTGACAATTTAGTTGCAAATGGCAGAATGTCTAGATTCGCTGGTTTTATGGCAAAGACACTTGTAATAAAACCTGTATGCACAGCGAGTCCACAAGGTACTATTGATATGGTGAGTAAATCAATCGGCTCACTTAATGCTTATAAAAAATTAGTAGAACTAGCGCAAGCACGCTGTGATGATTTTAATGAAAGAAAATGCATAATCACCCACTGCGATAACGAAGAAGATGCAAACAAGATAAAAGAAATGCTTTTAGAGCGTTGCCCATTTAAAGAAGTAATTGTAAAACCTATGCGTGGCTTAACAAGTTTTTATGCGTTGGAAAAAGGTTTGATAATTTGCTATTAAGAAATTAAAATTCTTTATATTTAGTCTAGCACACTAAAAACAAAAGGAACTTTTCATAGTTCCTTTTTTAATTTTGAAACTTAATAAATTTTTTAGTTAGCAAAATACAGCGCTATAAATTTTTGCAAAAATAAAGTGTTTTTATTTAAGGCATAATAAGTTTAAGCATTTTGAGACTAATAAAATAAAAAACTTACGATTTAAAAATTGCTTAATTTATTTAAAATAAATTTTTATACAACATCTTTTATTTATTAAAAAATTAGTTTAAAAATATAACAAGTGAAAACTAAACTATTATTTATAGTTTATAAACTAAAAACGACCTATTAAATCATCTATCGAACCATTTAAATTTTTTGCAATGTAATAGATAATATCCAATCTAGGAATTGAACCAGACTTCCAATGCCTAACAATACTTTCATCAAACTCACTATTTTTCATAAATTTAAAATGAGAAATATTATTTTTATTTAATAATTTATTATAGTTTTCAAGAAATTTGCTTATATCATAATCAAATGTTTTGTATTTTTTGGTTTTTTTATCTTCGCTTAATCCAAATAAATAATCTAATGAACAATTAAAATACTTTGCAATTTTGATTGTTACATCAATTGTTGGTATAGAACCTTTTAAGTATCTACTAAATTGCATAGCAGATACGCCATTTTCTTCTGCTAATTGCCTTAATGATTTATTTGTTTCAAAAATTAATTCTTTTAAGTTGTCTATAAAAACTTCCATTTATTCTCCAATGTTAAAAAAAACTAAATCTAATGCGTTTTTTAAAACATTTTATAGGAAAATATGTTACAATATTATTGTGTAACAGATATGCCTAGCAAAAATGTTACATAAAATATATTTTGAAAATTTTTAATTTTTATACTGGAGAAAATATGGATAAAAAAATATGTTTTATAGGACATAGAAATGTTTACAAATATGGTGAAATAGAAAAAAGACTTTATAACCTTATTGAAGAGAAAATTATAGATGGTTATAAGTGTTTCACAATGGGAACTCACGGAGAATTTGACAAACTAGCTTTAAGTGTTTGCCGACAATTACGAAACTTTTATAAATTTATTAAAATAGAAGTTGTAATTACTAGCTTTAAAACAATAGAATCGAAAATAGAACACGATGAAATTTTTGGAGATGAAAAATTTATGCCATATAACGATGTGCAAACTGTTATGTATGAAATTGAAGAGGTACATTTTAAAAAACAAATCATAGTAAGTAATCAACAAATGATAGATACTTGCGATACCTTAATATGCTATGTGGATACCAACAGATATGTAAGTGGAGCAAAAATTGCAATGAAATACGCTTTAAAGAAAGGTTTAAATATTATAAATTTATTTTAACTTATTCTTTAAATATGTTGTATTGTGTAATTATTACATTTTTATAAATAAAAAAAGCATATTTTTGTATTAATATGCTCTTAATTATTCTGTTAATTTCAAAAAGTGTTGTCTAACCCGCAAAGTTTTATTTACTAAACTTAAACATAGCAATACTTGCTGAAATAGCTAAATTTAGCGAATCGATTTCGTTTGAGTGGCGTATGAAAACGGGCGTGCCGTATTTTTTTATATCAGCAGGAAGTCCGCTTGCTTCGTTTCCAAACACTAACGCAAAAGTAGTGCTAGGGACGTTTAATTCTTGCAAAATATTGTTACCGTCCAACATAAATAAATATTTGTCTATTTTGGGGAAATCGGCAACATATTTTTCAAAACTATCGTAAACAACAACATTAAGCGAAAATACAGCGCCCATAGATGCCCTTATAACTTTTGGATTAAAATAATCAACGCAAGGGGCAATCATAATTATATTTTTAAAACCGAATCCCAAAGCGGTACGAAATATTGTGCCAACATTCCCCATATCGCTAGGGTTGTATAGTACAATTTGATTGTTTTTATCTATTTTATCAATATATTTTTCAAACTCTGCAACAATATATACATTATCTTTTTTGCTTATATTTTCAATCAAATGACTATTTGTTTCGCATACAATATTGTATTTTTGTGCTAAATTAATAATTTTTTCAATATCTTCGCTTTTGGTTAAATCTTTATGCAAATAAATTTTTTTTACTTTTTCTGGTTTTTTACGCAACAACTCCATTGTTGGAAAAGCACCTAATGTAAAACTTGTATCATTTTCTTTTTTATATGCCATAATTACCTCTCGCTTTATTGTAAAACAAATAAGTTTAATTTGCAAGTTTTTATTAAATAAACATAAAAATTTGCTTTGTTTTAATGCGTTTTTATGTTATATTATATTAATGAGGTGCAATATGAAAGTTATTTTTGAAAAAATTACGCAATCGGCTAGGTTGCCTGAATATGCTCACCCTACCGACAGCGGAATGGATTTGTTTAGCGATGAAGATTGTATTATTCCTGCGGGGCAAAGGTATTTAGTAAGCACAGGGCTAAAAATGATGCTTCCGCCAAACACAGAAGGGCAAGTTCGTTCAAAATCGGGGCTTGCGCTTAAATATGGTTTGCAAGTGCTAAACTCACCAGGTACTATTGACAATAACTATCGTGGAGAAATCAAAGTCATAATGTTAAATACAAGCGATACTGATTATCACGTAGAAAAGGGGCAAAAAATTGCTCAATTAGTTGTTTGTCCGTTTTATACTTGCGAAATTGAAACAGGTGTGTTAGATGAAACAGACCGCAATGCCGGCGGATTTGGTTCAACAGGATTGAAATAAAGAAAATTTGTGTGAAAAGCACAAATTTTTTCTTTTATTCATATAAAAAATGTATGAAAAAATTATCTGTATGTATGATTGTAAAAAATGAGCAAGATGTGTTGGCTCGTTGTTTAAACTGCGTCAAAAGTTTTGCTGATGAAATAATTGTTGTTGATACAGGAAGTACCGACAACACAAAAGAAATTTCTAAAAATTTTGGCGCACTCGTCTATGATTTTGAATGGTGTGATGACTTTTCGAAAGCACGAAATTTTAGTTTTAGCAAAGCAAACGGTGATTATATTATGTGGCTTGATGCTGATGATGTAATTCCAAAAAGTGAACAAGAAAAAATAATCGGCCTAAAATTAGCATTAAATGAAACTTATTGTCCTGATGTGATTATGTGTTATTATGTAGCCAGTGTTGATGAAGATGGAAAACCTGACTTTTACTATAAAAGAGAACGCATAATAAAAAATAATGCTGGATTTATTTGGCAAGAGCCCGTACACGAATGCATCGCCCCTTTTGGTCAAATAGAAAATAGCAATATTTATATTTATCATAAAAAAGTACACGCAACTCAACCAAAACGAAATTTAAAAATATATCAAAAATTAGAGCGAGAAAAAGCGCATTTTTCACCTCGTGCTTTGTATTATTATGGCAGAGAACTTCATTACAATAAATATTATAAAAAATCAAATAAAATATTGCAAAAATTCCTAACAACTAACGGTTGGGTCGAAAATAAAATAGATGCTTGCTCTATAATTTCGCAAAATTATTTATACTTGAATGATAATTACAATGCTAAAAAATATTTATTCAACGCATTTTTATATGATAAACCTCGTAGCAAAACCTGTTGCGAAATAGCAAATATTTTTAAGCAAGAATTAGATTTTGCTACTGCAAAATATTGGTATAAGATAGCGCTCAATACCCCTGCTTCAAATTCGGGTTGGATAGAAAGTAAATACTCAAACTTTATTCCTGCTATTGAATTGTGTGTTTGTTGCTTTAATCTAGGCGAAAAACAATCAGCAAAGCATTATCACGAATTATCAAAAAAATACGCCCCAAACTCTCCTGCTGTTTTGTACAATGAAAAATTCTTTGATAATATTTAATATTTTTTATATATTTTTTTAAAAATTATATTTTATAAATAAATTTAAGCATAATACCTAATACTATGCATAAAAAAAGCCTTAAAAATAGGGTTTTTTATTATTTTTTATAATTATTTTATAAATTAAAAATTTTTATTTGCAAGCATTTGCAAAATATTTTTCTATATAATTTACTATTTTTTCGGCATTTTCATCGCTACCCAAAATTTCTTTATATTTAATATTTCTTGAATCTAATAAACTTTTAATTTTTTCATTTGCTTTGATACTTTGTTCTTCGGTTTCACGGCGCCCTTCCTTGCTATATTCAAAATTTCTTTTTAGAAAAAACACTAAATTTTTGTACTGTGAATAACAATTCATCACTAACTCATCGAATATATTAAAATCAAATTGAGTTGTCGGCGGATTATTTCTGTTGTAATACATACTAAGCAAAACAGGACTATCAGTTATTATTGTATCGACTTTGCCGTTTACTCTCATCAAATTATGATTTTGATTACCTAAAATATATAATTGGTCTTGCAATGCAAAATTTCTGTCTTCCCATACTAAACCTTTAGCAAATTCATCAACATATTCACAAGACAACCCTCTTTGTTTCATCATTACAAAAAGTTTACTTGCAAAAGTAGACTTTCCAACACCTGGTCCACCCATCAAATTTATTACTACAGTTTGGCGCATTTTTTCTCCTTTGTGCGTGATGCAAATTAAATAACAACTAATTTATAAAACTTTATATAAAAGAATATAGTTTTGCACTTTTTTTACCCTCTTGTGCTTGAAGTAAACCTGTATCTTTTATAATACCATCAGCTAAAAGTTTTTTTCTAAAATTTCTTCGGTCTATTGGCTTGTCTAATATGCTTACATAAGCATTGTAAAGTTGTGGCAAAGTAAAAGTTTTAGGAAATAATTCTTTTAAAATTTTTGATTCAAATATTTTTCCCTTTAAATATTCAATAGCTTGCTGTAAAATTTCTTTATGGTCGTATCCTAATTCTGGAACTCTATCAATCAAAAACCAATCGGCATCACTTGTTTTTGTGGTTTCCTTTAAAACTTTAACCTTTGTGCAATCAATAACACCTATGTAGGTAATTGCAATCATTCTCATTACGGGGCTTCTTGTTGGATTTGAAAACACTTTAAAAAAATCAATACTTATATTTTTCAAACCTGTTTTTTCATACATTTCCCTACGCATTGCTTGTTCTACATCTTCATTATTATAACAAGCACCACCCACCAAAATCCATTTATCTTTAAATGGTTCATTTTTTCTTTTGATAAGTAAAACCTTAAATTTCCCATCTTCTACGGTAAACAACGCAGTAATTACGTGGATACCTTGATTTTTATACAATTTATTTTTTATATTCATAATTTTCATTATGTGTATTTTTTACGCATTTGTCAAGCAAAAATCACACAATAATTTTTTATACCTAAAAAAATTTATTTATTAATTTTAATTGTTCCTGAAAAGCCATCAACCGTTATTTCTTTTGCGTTTGCTAGTATATCTAAATTTTCATACCCTATTCCAGTAACGCAAGGTATATCCAACTCCCTTGCTATTATTGCCGTATGGCACAAAAATCCACCTTCTGCAGTAACTATCGCCTTTGCTTTTGTCATAATTTCAACCCAATCAGGGTCTGTATAATATGTAAGCAAAATTGTATTTGGTTTAAATTTTTCGATTTCATCGGTATCTCGTAAAAAAGAAATTTCACCTTGCGCAAACCCTTTTGACGCAGGAATTCCTTTTATTAAATTTTTATTATTTGTATTTTTTGTAAAATCAATTAGTTTAGTTACAGGTCGATATTGCAACATATATAATTCATTATTTGTTATACAAAATTCAAAATCACAAATATTTCCTATTGTTTTTTGATAATTTAATAAAATATTATCTAAACTTTTATCATTTATTGTGATTGAACTTTTCTTACTTTTTGAAATTATTTCAGTATTTGGCTTCACTTTACCAGAAACCAATTTTTCTCCGTTGCCTACGACCCATTCTAAAATACCCGAATTTTCATCTTTTCCTATCCAAACCCCAGATAAATCAGCCTTGATATATTTTTGAATAACTACCGCCATTTTAGGAAACTGTAACTTAAATTTATCGACATAGGTTTTAACTCTATTTGAATTACAAGACTCATTAACTTGTTTAATCGCAAGAGGTACAGCATTATAAGGAATATCTAAAACAGTTGTAAACAACCCAGCGTAAGAATTTTGTGCGCCATCTTCACCTATTGCCGAACTTCTAACCGCATAATGAATATTTTTAGGTAAATTTGCGATTAATTTATTAATTGATTTATTTGTATTGATATAAACCCACGCTTTAGGAATTTTAAAACCGTTTTACTTTAACATAGCAAGACCGTAATTTTTCCCACCGACAACAGAAACAAGGGCTTGCCCAATCTTTATATCAATTAAAATAGCTAATGTATCTATAGGTAAAAATGATTGTTCCCTAATATTTTCTAATATCAACAATGCTCTTGAGTTGCTTTCAATTAAGTCATATTTTTTTACATAATAATTTTTATATTCTTTATCGTTTTTTGATAATATTGGATATAATACTTCGTGATGAAAAGTATGTTGATTATCTTGCCATTTTTTTAAAATAATGTATTTATCGAATATCTCATTTTTGTCGATTTTATTATCCTCTGTTTCAAATTTAAAATTTGTCAAAACAGATGGCGCAAATTTATCTAATTGCGATGTAATTTTTAAATAATTTTCGCCGTAAATTGAATGTAATTCATTTATTATGCTTTCGCTGTAACTTGAGCCCTCTGTTATTACTTCAATAAAAGCATAATAAGCATAAGCAATTCTAGTTAGTTCCCATGCTTTTTTAATATTTTTTGTTATTTTGCTTTTTTCTAAATATTTTAAACATTTTTTCTTGTTTTTTTGTATAAATAAATCAACATTTTTTGGCTTAGGCTTTTTATCAAAAAACTCTATCATTTTTAATAAATCGCACAAAATAATTTTGCTATTAATGTAATCAAAAGCGAGAGCGTATCTCCATTGTTCATCTAAAATAAATTTTTCAATTTTCTATTTTAATTCAATATAATTTTCATAATTCGTTAGGTATTTTTGCATATCGTACCCCTTTAAATTAAAATTTTGTTTATTTAAAAATTAGAGATAACAAATTTTCGCTAATTTTATAAAGATAAACACCATTTATACTTAATCAAGTATAACATATATATTAAAATAATTTAAACAAAAAAGCAAACTTATATAAAAATAAAAACGAATGTAAATAAATGCATTTTTTATTTATTAAATATTTAATTTTTTTAATATTTTTAATAAAAAAATCAATAAGCAAACATACTTATTGATTTTTAGTAGTAAATTTTAATTTTCCAATGCTGGATTTTTTTGAGCATCAATAGTTACTCTATCGTCTGCTTCCATATACATTAAACTATTATTATAGTATCCTGTATATACTCCCTCTTCATCGCCCTCGACAGTTCCCCCATCAAAAATAAATTCTTCAACATATCCTGGCTGTATATCAGGTTGAACTTCGCCTTCTACCAATCTTATCCAGAATTTATGTCCTATAATATAATCAAATTCTACTGTTAATTTTCGACTTGATTCCATTGTTAAGATAAAATCTGTGTAAATAGCATTTGAAGAACCATCAACGTAATCTCTGTCACCAATTCTTAAACAAAATTTATCTCCTGTTCGGTATTGTAACTCACTGAATAAATCAATAACTAGCGTTTCTTTCACTGTTTCTAATGTCAAATCGCCATAAGGTACAACACTAATTTTTATAATAAGAACTCCTTTGTTCGAAGCTCCAAAACTGCTATTGCCGTTAGCAAATTCCATTGTTAAATACGAAGTGCCAGAATTAATTTGAAAAGGATCAATTTCAATAATGCCTTTTACAATTACGCTTGAACCACTTGAACCATTCAAGTCACTGTCTCTCACCGGTACAAATTCTATTGCCTCATTAGGAATGACATCTTGATTTGAAGAAGTAAATGATGATTTTACAATAGTCATTGCTTGTTTATCTGCGAATGTAATGTTTAAATTCCTTGTATCACTGTTTAAAGTTCCATCTCCTGCCATTGTTATGGTATAAATATTATTATCATCAAACCAAACAAAATCCGTCGAAAGAACTTCTTGCAATTCAGCAGTTTCAACAGTAATCTCTACATCTTTAGCGGGCATTATAAAGGAAAAAGTCCCATCATAGTTTTTCTCGCAAACAATCTCGTCCGCTAAAACATTTTTTATAACCATCTCATTATTTAAAAGTATTATATTCAATGTAATTTCTTGGCCAGCTTCCGCACTATTTTTATCACATTCAACCGTATAATCGGTTGATATAGGTAGTGTGATATTGTAGGTTTCGGGTGCTGGGTTTTCCCCACACGCCGCTAAAGTTACCCCACCTATTAAAAAAATTGCACAAAGGCTAAATAACATTAAAAATTTTTTCATCTCCCCCTCCTTATATGTTTATATTATAACATAACAAAATTCCAATTTAATCAAATAATTTTACATTTCTTATAAATTTTTTTATTTTTATCCATTATCGAAAATTTTTCCTTTTAGTATTTAATCTCAAAATTAAAAAGGTTTATTATTTTTTATTTTTATCACCCCACTCACACATTTGATCTAATATAGGCATCAATGATTTACCTCTTTCAGATAACATATATTCAACTTTTGGCGGAATTTGGGGATATTCTTTTCTATGAATTAAGCCATCAGCTTCAAGTTCTCTTAAAGCCGAAGTTAAAGTTTTGTAAGTTATACCTTTTATATATCGTTTTAGTTCATTATATCTTACAACTTTAAATTCCATAAGTGTGTATAAAATTGTCATCTTATATTTTCCACTTATTAGTGATAACGTATAACTAAAACCTGTGTCACATAATTTTTCTTTATTTATACATCTTAATTCTTCCATTGTTACTCCTTTTTACACTCTACTTTTAGATAGTATCGTACTTTAATGTGCGTATATAAATTTGATTGACATATTTATTATAGATAAATATAATAATCCTGTCAAGATTAGTTCTAAGTCAGTTATTCCAAATAATTATCTAGCAATCAAAAAGGAGTCAAATATGGAAAAAATTAATTTACCAATGGCGTCAAAATACACTTCTCCCAATCCTGTAACCCTTATTTGCACACAAAAGGGAGATGGAACGACAAATCTTGCTACAGTATCATGGTGGACATATCTTTCTTATAATCCATGTATGATTGCTTATGCAATGGCAAAAACTTCATATAGTGGTGAAATGGTACGGCAAAATAAAAAGGTTGTGCTTACAATCCCAGGTGAAGAAATCGCAAAAGAAGTTTTAAATTGTGGTAGTACATCAGGCAGAAACACAGATAAAGTCAAAGAATTTGGCATTAAAATGCAATCGCTTGCTAATTGTGATATCGATATACCACTTCATTCTCGTGTCGCTATAGTTTGTGATTTAAAAGAATATGTCGAAGTTGGTGATCACTATTTATATATTTGCAATGTAAAAGATGTTTATGGGGATAAAAATGAAAAAGCATTATTTGCTTTCAACGGATATTCCCAAATTAAATCAATAAAAGAATAGTAAAAAAAGGAGTAATTTATGAAAGACACATATTTAAAAGATTATAATGAAATTGTAGAAATTGCACAAAAATATCTTGATAGTTGCTTGGAAGGTAAAAGTGATATAATGAAATCTGCTTTCCATAAAAACGCAACAATAAACGGGGAGCCAATTCAAACACTTTTCGATGGCGTTGATAAAGCTGGTAAATCAAATGTTAAAGGCAGAATTGATGTTTTAGACGTTGCGAATGATATTGCGGTTATTAGAATAACAATGGAAAATTACTTTGGGGAAAATTTTGTTGACTATCATCTTTTAAGAAAAGATAAAACTGGTTGGAAAATAATTTCTAAAGTATTTACAGGATTTTAACCTACAAAAAAGGAGTTAACAAAATTTAACTCCTTTTTTGTTTCCACATTGATAGCAAAATCTATATTAATTATAATTTAGATATTTTATAAATGTTTTAAAAATAAAAAAATTTTTTAATTGAAATTTATTGGCGGAGAGAGGCGGATTCGTAAGGAGCATACGAAGTACAGCGAACTGTAAATAGCGAAAAAGGCTTTGCTGCAAAAAATAGGCGGAGCAACAATTTGAGCGTCACCGTCCGAAAAGGCGGTTCGAGTATGCTTTAAGCATACTGCAAACATTTGTTTGCAATCCGCCTCAATAAAATATGGTACAAAATAAAAATTAATGGCGGAGAGGACTCCTTTTTATACGAAACAGAATCTTTTAATAAAGCAGGTTTTAACTGCTTGTTTACTTCCTCTTTAACCGAATCAACTTCTTTTAACATTGTATCACGATTTTTTATAGGTATTGTGTCGGTAAAGTTATAGGTTATTATCACTCTATCATTATAAAGTATGATTTCACGAATAAATGTTTTGATTATATCTTTTCTTATAGTTTGATTTTCAATATCACCCGAAATTACTTTTGTAAGATAATCTTCAATCTTATCAAGTGTTAAGAAAGTATATGCTTTTTGTTTTGCTTGTTCAATATCAAAATCGAGTTGTGATATTTGACATTCAAGTTCTTTTAACCGTGTTTTCGTTTGTTCTGTTATTATTCCTTGCTCAATAGCAGAAATAAGGTTTTCAGTTGCTTTTAGTGCTGCACTTCTTTTCGCTTCAAGAGATTTAATAATAATATCTTCTTTCATTACTTTATTTTTAGTATTTATTTAACATAGAAATATACATTAGGTTTATATTTTTATATTATATTTTAAGTACACATAACTTTAAATTTAATATAAAAAATACTAATAAGTCAAGCATACATATATTTTATGATTTTATTTGAAACTAACTACAAACAAAAAACTCACAGCCTTTATTATACTAAAAACTATGAGTTTTATATTTTTTGCAAATTAGAATTAAATTTAACAGTATATAACTTAGTATACTTTTATTTTCAAATTTTATTTATTATTTACATTATTATTTATAAAAATTTCACTAATTGGTTTTTTTATATGTGCTTTCATTACATTTGGATTGTAACCTAAACTTATTCCAGATACTAAATCATAATCTATGTTTAATAATTTCTTAAAAAATGATTTATCAATTGCCAACATATCACAATTCCACAAACTTTGAATACCTAATTCTGTCGCTTGCAATAAACAATTTTCAATTGCAGCACCTATGGACAAAATGTAAGAATTATGAAAAAATTCATCATCAATAGTAGCAAATACCAATATTAAAACAGGTGCTTGATTAATTGCTTCCGCTGTCGCAAGCAAAAATGAACGAGGTTGAAAATCTAATTTATTTGCCTCTTTAATAAGCTCTTTTACACACGCAGTTTTTTGCTCATCATTTAACTCAACAAATAGCCAAGGTTGTGTATTTTTAGCACTTGGCGCACCACCCCCCGCTGAAATTATTTTATTAATTAATTTTTGTGCAACCTTTTTTTTAAGAAAGTTCCTAGAACTAGTCCTTTTTTCTATTGCTTTACTTGTTTTCATTTCTTACATCCCCTTTCCCCTTATTTAATAATATACTTCCTTTATATAATAAAGTATATAGATAAACCTCATCATCTAATTTTTCGCGCTTTGTATAACCATCCCTTAATTTTATGCTTGGCACATTAGGAAATCTATCACTAATTGTAGAAGTTATAGCACACTTTGAATATGGTACTTTTATATCAGGGATATGTGGCAAACTGCCATCACCTAAATAACACATAGCATCTAATTCATTTACCGTTGGTAATTTTGCTTTATGCAATACATAATTTAATACACTTGTAGATGATTGATACCTTGCGTTTATTTCCATAAAATAAACTTTATTATCAGCTATTAAAAAATCAATACCTCCCACACCGCGGTAGCCTTGTTTTTTTAAATTCTCCAATAAAATCATAGCATCACGCTTAACTTTTGAATGCATATTCCCAACCACATCATAATAAGCGGCATAATCACAGCCAAAATATTCCAACATTTCATTAGAAGTATCTATAATTTGTAATGATGGGGGCAACAACAAAATATCTTTATCCGAAATCACAAAATGAACATTAACTGAAATATTATTTTCTTTGTATTGCGATATTGAATATTCTTCGTTAGGAGATAATAAATTTAAAACTTTATTTTCATTAGTTTTAGTTAAAAGATATGTACCTATACCTCCTAGGGATTCTCTTGCCTGTATAACAAATCTACCCTCGCTCTTAAAAACCTTAGAACAGTAATTATAATTAATTTTTTCGCCTTTGGCATAAAAATAATCAAGTGTACCCACCATTTTAGATGCCCATTTATGTGCTGAATGTTTATCATTCAAAAATATCAATAAATCAGTTTTAGACTGAAAAACTATATATTTTTTTAATTCGTCAGGCAAATAATTATATCCAAATTTATTATAATAGCAAAACTTTGCATTAGGATTATTTGATACTTCTTTTTTTATACAATTAACAAAATAATTTGTAAATATGTCATTATTTTTAATTAAATTATTATGATTATAACGACAATTAAGTAATTTATTCAACGCAACATTCCCATGTTTCCCAGAACCAAAGAAAGTGTAACTTTTTTTATACCCACACCATAAACAATCAGATTCTCTAGTACCTAAATAAATTATATTTTCTAACATAATTTCTCCTATAACGTATTGTGCTTACATTTAGAACAAAGTGGAGCAAGCGGTATATTGTATTTTGCCAAAATCTCGTCCGTCTTTTCTTTTGCTTTTAACAAAAAATCAACTGTTGGAAATTTTCCTATATTATTATAAGGTATATAAGGAGAAAGCATAGGCATACAACCAGTTTGGCAAATTAATTCAACTGCTTGCAGAGTATCTTTTAATGGTTCTAGCCCAACAATTAACCCAGACCTAACGCATAAAGTACCAAAAATTTCGCTAGCACATTCTAAAAAATATAAATAATTGCTATTACCTATATTAAATTTTTCTGGACAATATTTAGCACATAATTTTTTATTAAATAATTCAATATTTATTGATAACCCTTTAATACCCACATCTTTTAAATATTGTATATAATCACGGTATTGAGTCCTATCAGTATAACTAGTAAAA
>CALWOW010000027.1 GCA_944383295.1 uncultured Clostridia bacterium | reverse complement strand
CGAATTAGATTTTGTATGCCCTGAAAATGGTTTTGTTTTGAAAAAAGGCAAAAAGAATATTGTTAAGGTAAACGTAAAATAATGGAAAGTTATCTTTCTATAACCGAAAATAAAGTATTTACTAGCGAGATTTTAGTTAATAAGTCTCGCTTTTTGGGCTTTGCGAAACATATAGAAAATCAAGCCGAAGCGGAAGCTTTTTTGCAAGAATTACGTTTAAAATTTAAAGATGCTAGACATATTTGTTATGCTTATGTTTTAGGGAATTTAGCGAAAGCAAGTGATGATGGAGAGCCGTCGGGAACAGCTGGTAAACCGATTTTATCTGTTTTAGGGAAAAAGAGCTTGACAAATATAATCGTGGTCGTGGTTAGATATTTTGGCGGTATAAAACTTGGTGCTGGTGGCCTATTACGTGCATATACAACCACCGCTAACGACGCATTAAATAATTCTCAAATTTGCGAATGGTTTAGTTCAAAGATATGCACAATTAATTTTGACTACAAAGATTATGAAACATTTTTAAAGTCAATAAAAGGCAGAAATATAATTATTTTAGAAACAAATTTTGAAAACGGCGCAACAGTAAAGTTTGTAGCACGTGATGATGAAAATATCGACAAAGCGCAAATTTTATGTAAGACAATGCAACATTTTTAAAGGGATAGAGCAATGAGTGTTATAACTGACTTAAAGCAAGCAAAAGGTAGAGGAAAGCGTTTGCATATTTATTTAGATGGCGAGTTTACTTGTACAATAGACCAATTCACCGCTTATAAACATAGATTAAAAATAGGACAAGAAATTTCAGTTGATATTTTAGAAGAAATTACGCTTGAAAGTGAATTGAGTAGTGGTTTTGAAAAAGCAATAGATTTAATTTCAAAAACACCAAAAACTAAAAAACAAGTTTATGATTATCTAAAAGAAAAGGGTTATTTGCCAAAGTTGTGTTATGCAATCGTGGAAAAGTTGTGTGAATATAAGTATCTTGATGATGAGCAATATGCTTCTATGTATATCAATACATATCTAAATAAATATGGTAAAAGAAAACTTATGTTTAATTTGGCTCAAAAAGGTATTAATAAACAAATTATTGATAATGCTATTGAAGAGATTGAAAATCAAAATAAAGCAGTAGAGTTGATAGCCAAAAAATATTTAAAAAATAAAGAACCTACAAGAGAGAACATAGAAAAACTTTATAGGCATCTTGCAAATAAAGGATTTGATTGGCAGGATATAAATGCGGTAGTTTCAAAAATAAGAAATGGAGATAACTATGAAAGTTGGGACTGATATTTGTAATGTTGCGAGATTTTTGGAAAAAATTGACGATGAAAAGTTTATTAAAAGAATATTTACAAAATGCGAACAAGAGCACATATTACAATTAGGCACAAAGCAAGGCAGGGCAGAGAGAATGACGGGAAAATTTTGCGCCAAAGAAGCCGTATTAAAACTTTTAGGGACAGGTCTTGATAAAGGGATAAAATGGACAGAAATTGAAATTTTACCCGATAATAATGGGAAGCCAAATGTATTTTTAAGCGGAACAGCCCAGAAAATTCAACAAAGTCTGCATATAAAAAATATAGAATTAAGTATTTCTCATACTGATTTGCAGGCGATTGCTGTTTGTGTATCAAATTAATGTATAATTTTTTTATAAATTCAAAATATAGGTTTGGAAAGTCCTATATTTTTTTATTTTTAGGTATAATTCAACTATTAAAAGGGATAAATTAATATGCAAGGTTTTAAAAACTATCAAAATGAATTACAAGCAATAAAACCGCACAAAGTTAGCAAGCAAAAACATATATTGGCAATAGAAGACTATAAAAATTTTGCAGGTTTTACAGAAAAGGAAATTTGGGGTGAATTAGAGGATAATTTATCTCAATATGAAAATTGGATAAAGGAGATGTAATAGTTGGAAACAATCAAACGAGGCGACATTTATTACGCAAATCTTTCACCAGTAGTTGGTAGCGAACAGGGCGGAGTGCGTCCCGTTTTGATTGTGCAAAATGATGTAGGCAATAAATACAGTCCAACAGTTATCGTAGCGGCAATTACAAGTAAAATAAATAAAGCCAAATTACCAACCCATATTGAGTTAAGTGCTCATACATACGGTTTAGAACGTGATAGTGTAGTGCTTCTCGAACAAATACGTACGCTTGACAAGGCAAGGTTATTAGAAAAAATAGGCTGTACGGACAATAAAACTTTGGAAAATATTGATTCCGCATTAGCGATTAGTTTAGGTTTATAGTTAAATATTGACTAAAAATTTGCAAAGACTATTTAATACAAAGGTTTTTGCTTTTTTCTTTTATATCGCATATTGACAAATAGATTGAAATAGGGTATAATATAAACGATTTACTAGATGAATAAATAGTGAGGTAAAGTGTTATGAAATGGCTAAATAGATTTTTAATCTTCTTGCTTATCGTTTTGGTTGCAATTAGTATTGGTTTGTCTATTTACTACTTCTTGCGTAACAATGAAACATTTAGTTTTGATGCGGAAGAAGGGCAATCTATTACTAAATACGTAAATATTGGGGAACCTTTTGACATAACTGTAATACGTAATAATCCATCAAAAGACAGTTATAGTTTAAAGAGTATGGACGAAAGTATTGTAAAATTTGTCGAAAAAGTTGATGAAAACGTATTTAGATTTGAAGCTGTAAGTGGTGGTCAAACTACAATTCAATTAGAAACAACAAACACAGCTTACAAAAATCTAAATGTTACGGTTTTTGTCGGTGATGGTACAGAAGAAAATCCTTATTTCGTACGTAACTATCAAGACTTGAGTACAATAGGTACAGGTACGGTTGATGGTCGTACTTTAGAAGCAAATTATAGACAGGTTGCCGATATCGATATGAGTGTAGCTACTACGGCTTGGACTCCTATAGGAGCTACTTCAAGTACAGGATTTAATGGTAAATACGACGGTAATGGGCATACAATTAGTAACTTAAATCTTCTTACTGAGGGCTCAACTTACGCAACAGAAAGCTCAAAATTTGTTGAAGGCACTGTTGATAATGCTGGTTTATTTGCACAATTAGGTAAAAATGCAGTTGTTTCTAAACTTAATATTACCAACGCAATAATTGACTGTGATTATACCCGTGCAGGTATTGTTGCTGGTTTAAACAATGGTAAAATTAATTTTGTAAATGTTACAAACAGTATTATTAACACCGCAAATACCAAACAAGCACCTATTTATGTAGGTGGTTTGGTTGGTGAGATGAGCAATGAATTATCACCAAATACTCAATTTAATGCTAGATTACAATATTCTTCCGCTAATGCTGTTCAAGTTATTTCTAATATCAATACTCAAATTATAGCAGGTGGCTTGGTAGGTTTAGTAGAAGGTGGTATGATTTATAATTCATATTCAATAAGTTCATTTAATGTTAGTAATTTTGAAGTTGCTATTATTGGTAAACTTGCGGGTGCTTTAAATAATTATAATAAAAATGATAGTACTCGTTGTGCTGTTGTAAACAACTACGCAAGCGGTAGCTTTACAGTACTTAATACAGAAGCAATTGGTTCCGTAGGCTTATTGGTAGGTGTAAATTATAACGGCGAAACTAATACTCAACCAGAATTAAAACCTACAGAAGAAAATAAATGGCAAAACAGAATATTAGGTAACTACTGCGAAGAGGTTGCATCTTCTACGAAAATTTCTACAATAGGTGGCATTGAAGATGTAACTGATGCATACATTGCATTAATCGTAAGTACAGAAAGTATGAAAGTTAAACCAACAGTAGAACAAATTAGCAACTTAAATGCAACGGGCATTGCTGATACAAGTATTGCTTATGTTGGATATGATGCTCAAGGTTTCTTTGCTAGTTGGGACTTTGAAAAAGTATGGAATATCGAACCAAGTGTAAACAATGGTTATCCTTACATTAGAAGTGAGGCAGTAGCGATTGCTGATATTATTTACGATGAGTTTGGTACTCGCTACATTGATAGTGAAGAAAAGTTGAAAGCAGCATTCGCTCAAGATATTGCAGACGGTGAATACAATGACAAGTATGTAATATCAAAGAATATATACCTAATGAATGAGTGGACTCCTATTGGAACTGAACAACAACCATTCAACGGTCAATTTATTATGACTGCTGATGAAAATGGAAATCCTACAAGTATTTACAATTTAGTTATAAACAAAAATTATAATGAAGCTGGTTTCTTTGGGTACATTGGAAGTGAGGGTACAGTACAAGGATTAAATATCAACGGTGTTAAGATTACAAAAGCTAGTCAATATGTTGGTGCTATTGCTGGTGTAAACAAGGGTATTATAGCAGATTGTACAGTTAAATCTAATACAGACACTCAATATGTAGGCATTAATTTTGATAAAGACTTTGAAAATACACTTTATGTAGGTGGTATAGTTGGAGCGGTATCAAGTAATGCACAAGTTCAAAACAGTACAGCATCATTAAATGTTATAGTAAACAATACTTCAAATGGCGCAATTTATGCTGGTGGTATTGCTGGTTATAGTGATAGCGCAGACATTACAAGTTGTAGTTATGATGGAAACAAATTTGATGCAGGATATTCTTATGAGATAAAAGTAAATACAAGTAGTGCGGAACAAGTAGTAGCAGGTGGTATCGTAGGTTTAATCAAGTCATCTAGTTCTGTTGCTAAATGTAACTTTACTGGTAGCGTTTCTACATCAAATATTGAAGGCTCGGTTGTAGGTGGTTTGGTTGGTCAAGTATTTATAGGATATAATGCTGACAAATATATCACAAAGAGCAGTGCAAATAATGTAGTATTGTCTGGTTACTTAGTTGGTGGTCTTGCTGGTGAAATCAAGACAACTACAAAAGAATTTAGAGCAATTAATATTTGTTCTGTAAGCGGAAGTATCAACGGTACAAAAGTTGGTGGTTTGGCTGGTAGTATTACAAATGGTGTTGTAACTAACTGTTCAACAGATTGTAATTTAAGCGGTAAAACTATGGCTGGATTTGCTGTTACTATTTCTTATGATAATAGTGATACTTATGGTAAAGTTGCTTACTGCTTCTCAAATTGTTCATTCGTTAAGTCTTCTGGTACTGCTTATGCAGAAACCGAAAGTGAAGTTCGTGCAACAAAATTCTGGATAATCGACAAAACTAAAATTGCAGGTTATGTAGAAAACTGTATTTACAACTCTGATAGAGCAGATGGCGCAGAGCGTAGATATGCTACAACTTATGGTTTCTGGGCTTCAGAGCCAGACGATGGTAAGACTTCGGAAAATGATTGCAAACAATCTAGCGCATTTAAAAACCGTGGTTTTGACTTTACAATTTGGACATTTGGTACAAGTGAGAACCCTAGATTCCCATCATTAGTTATGGATTAAATTTAGTTTAAATAAAAAGAGATAATAGAAATTCTATATATCTCTTTTTTTTATTTTATAATGATATTTTCATAATTTGGTCGCAGTTTTCATTAGGACAATACAAATCATATTGTTGTTGATTTAGTTGATTTTGTTGTGTTTCTTGTGCTGTATTGTCATAATTTTGTATGGTAGTGTCATTATTAGTTAAGTTAGGATTATTAGCGGAATTATCGTAATTTTGAGTAGGGGTAGGTGTGTTTGGTTGTTGTGCATTTTGGTCAATTGTGCCATTTGCAGTTGTTTCATTAGGTGTATTTATTTCCTGATTTTGAGTGTATTCATTGCCTTTGTTTGGAGTAATTGTTGTTGGGTCATTAAAAACATCAGCCATCCAAATTGAAACCCCAAATGCGAGCGCTAATGTTCCCAAAAATGTAAAGTAAACTGCAATACCGATTTTTCTAGCGGTACTTACCAAAGGTTTTTTAGTTTGTTCTTGCTTTGTTTCTTTGTTACTTGTGCTTTTTGTTGTTTTACTTTTTTTAGTTGCCATAATTTATCTCCTAAAATTTTCTATCTATAATTTGTGCTACTAAAAATAAATTATTCATTTTTATAAAAAGTTTCTTAAAAAGAAAAAAAGCAACAAAATGCTTTATGATTTAATTCTGTAAATATTACCTACATGATGCTGTTTTGCAATATCAACATATAGTTCTTTTGCTAAATCTCCACCTTGATTTGCAACGGTATTCTTTAATGTTTTCAATACTAATTCGGGTGTATTGTTTTCTTCACTCAAATGGCCAGCGATTAAGCCACGTATTCCATAGCCCAACATTTTGAGCACCGCTTCTGCACTGTCCTTATTGTTTAAATGTCCACGCTTTGATAAAATTCTTTTCTTTAACAAAATAGGGTAATGAGGATTTTGCATTAAACGAGTTATATCGTGATTTGATTCCAAAACTACCAGACTACTGTCCGCTAGTTGTTTTATAATATTATCATCAATAAAACCTAAATCAGTTGCTATGCTAAATTTTTTCTTATCTTCATAAACGCTAAAACCAAGACAATGCGCCGAATCGTGAGATAAATCAAAACTTGAAATTGTTAATTCGTTGATAACAAAATCATTGCCATATATTCCAATTCGTTTGCTTGTGTCTAACGTTCCAACTTTTTCTTGCATCGCTGCCCAAGTGTCAGGGTGAGCAAAAATTTTGCAGTTGTGCGCACGTGAAAAAGCGCCCAAACCTTTTATGTGGTCGTTGTGTTCATGGGTGACTAGAATACTATCAATGCTATTAGGGTCAATTCCTATAATTTTAAGTCTATTCTCAATTTCTGCTTTTGTCAGCCCTGCGTCAATCAATATTCGAGTATTTTCACCCTCTATAAAAGTACAATTTCCTTTACTACCGCTAGCAAGTACACATATACGCATAATTTATCCCTACTTTCCATAAAGTTGATATAAAATATAATTAATAAGCTTTTGAGGAAGCAATCTGTACGCAAATCTAAACAATTTGTATTGAATTCCGACAGTAAAACTCACAGGCGGATTTTTGCGTTCGGCTATTTTACAAATCTTATTTGCAATTTTTGATGCGGGCATTCCATTCTGCTCGCATTTTTCCATATATTCGACACTACGCTTTTCTCGTTTTGAATAAATTGTTTCGGTATTTTCTGTTTTGACTCTATTTGCCGTAAAGTCAGTTTTTACATCACCGGGTAAAATGCAAGTAACACGCACACCAAGAGGACGCACCTCATTTTTTAATGCAGTACTAAAAGCAAGTACTCCTGCTTTTGTTGCTGAATACATTGCTTGAAATGCAATTGTAAACTCTGCACCCATTGATGAAATGTTGACAATCATACCTTTGCTTTGTCGCAAATAAGGAAGTGCTGTTGTGCAACAATTAACTACACCTAAAAAATTGATTTTTACAATTTTTTCAATATCATTTTGGGAGGCATATTCCATAGCGCCACTAATGCCCATACCTGCATTATTGACGAGTATGTCCAAAGTCCCTTCAAGTTCTATCAATTTTTTAAAGGCATTTTCAACCGCTTCTCTATTTCCAACATCACAAGAAATATGTTTGATATTTTCATTTTTTGGCTTTGTACGTGAAAAAGAATATACGCAATATCCTTTGTCCAAAAATTTTTCTGCAACGGCAAGACCAATACCGCTAGATGCACCTGTAACTACTACAACTTTATTCATATTTTCACCTTCGCTATATTGTACAACAAAACTATTTAGATGTAAAGTTTATACAAAAACTTTTATTTTTTGCCAAAATAAAATTATTTGTGCGGTATTTTGTTTGAATATAAAACAACAGTTAAATTTAAAAAGTTTTATAATTAAATAGAGGTGAGTAAATTGAACAAAAATATCGTATATCCTGTTGGTAAATATACACTCTTTTTTATTTTATTCTATCTATTACAATCAGCTAATATCCAAGGTTTACATCCGTTTGCTTTTGGTATGTTGTTTGCTTTAGTTTGGTGCAATCAAAAGATTTATATTTTAGCACCGCTTTATGTTTTGTCTGGATTTTTAGTGTTTTTTAGTCTTGAAAATTTTATAGTAAGTTTAATAACTGTTGTTGTATTTGGTCTTGCATATTTTATGCATTACAAATTTAAACGCCCGTTAAATCTAGTATTAATAGGCTTATATGCCTTTTTATCGCAATTTGGTATGTTGTATTATGCCACTATGGAGCCAACAAAACTTTGGAACGGTATTGTAACACTTGTTTTGGGTATGGTGGCAATGTATTCATATCTACATATATTACAAAATGTAGTTTTGCGTGGCTTACGCCGTAAATTTATGATAGATGAAATAATTTCTGCGGGAGTGCTGTTTTTTGCTTTAGGGGCGGGGCTTTATAGTATGCCTTACGGTGAATATATTTATTTCGGCATTTTAACTTTTGTGTTATTATGCGTTTGCTTTGCTTTTGGTACGACAAGTACGCTAATGCTTGCAACAATTTTAGGACTAGGGGCTTCTTTTTCTGCTGAACAATTTTTGTTAGTATCACATGCGATTGTTTTGGCAATTACAGTCTGCGCTACAAAATGTTCCAAACGAGTATTGAGCGGAATTTCGATAATTTTAGTAGATATAATTGTTGGACTTTATTTTATGCCTAATTATGATTTGTATCATTTGCTTGCTACCGTTTTGGGTGCTCTAATATTTGTTTTAATACCAAATAAAATTTTAAATTCATTTTTTTCTTTTGTAATAACAGAAAAAGAAGATGTTGCGGTTAGAACCATTATTAATCGCAGTCGTAAAACTCTATGTGAAAGATTATACGAACTAAGTGAAGTGTTTTTTAATATGAAAAATGTTTTCAATGGAATGGTAAAAGGGGTAAAAAGTTTTGATGAAGCATCGGTATATTTAGCGGAACAAGTTAAGCTAAAAATTTGTAGTGCTTGCAACAATAGTAATGAATGTTTACGAATGCAGTCAAAAGAAACGACTAATGCTATTATTGAAATGCTTTATTTTGCTTTTGAGCGTGGGAAAGTTTCTTTGTTAGATGTTCCGCCAAATCTATGTGCGCATTGTAAGAAATTGAATGTTTTAATTAATACTGTAAATAGTGTGATTGATGAATATAAGAGTAATTTACAAAGTAATAATAATTTGGACAGTGGTAGATTACTTTTAGGGGAGCAAATGTGGGGAGTATCACAAATAATGCGTTCGCTTGCTGTAGAAGTATCTTTGAATGTTTCATTTGATACCACAATGGAAAAACGTATAGTAGAGGAATTGATGTATGCAAATATTGTATGTAGTGAGGCGGTAGTATATCGCAAGCAAGAAAAAATATGTAGTGTAACTTTAGTTGTTCGTAAGAAAAATCTAAATGAGAAAAATTTAATTAAAGTTGTTGATAAGTGTTTGGGAATACCTATGGAAATAAGCAGTATTACAAATGGTGAAAAAGCTGGTTTTAGCGTTTTTAGTTTAAATAATGCAAATAAATACGATATAATTTTTGGTAGTGCGGGGGCAACGAAAAGCGATAGTAAAAAGAGCGGTGATACGCATACGGTAATGAAGTTATCAAATAATAAAATTTTACTCGCCTTATGTGATGGTATGGGTAGTGGAGAACAAGCAGAAAAAACTAGTAGTCTTGCATTAGGGTTAATAGAAAACTTTTATAAAGCAGGTTTTGAAAATAGTTTGATATTATCAAGCGTAAATAAACTTTTATCTATGAGTGGCGAAGAAACATTCAGTGCATTAGATGCGAGCGTAATAGATTTAAACGATGGTACCTGTGATATGATAAAGTTAGGCTCACCTGTAACATATTTAAAAACTCAACAAGGAATAAAAAAAATAGATGCTGGTGCTTTGCCGTTGGGGATATTAGAAGAATTAAAACCAAATATTCGTTCATTTACGCTTAATGATAATGATATGATAATTTTTATGACAGACGGCATTGCAGATAGTTTTTCTTGTTTAGATGATTTAGAAAATTTAATTATCGAAACCGAAACTTCAAATCCTCAAATACTAGCGAACGCCATACTTGATAAAGCGCTTTGTAACAATAAAAATTTACCCCAAGATGATATGACTGTTTTAGTAGGTAGAATTTTATGTAAGTACTAATTTTTTGGAAATGGTATTGAATTAACTCCTATTTTGTAGTATAATATAAATATAGGAGATAAAAAATGGAAAAGTTAGTTGATTTTATTAATGAGCAAAAGTTTTTCAATCACGGTAGTGTAGTGGGTGTCGGAGTTAGTGGTGGCTCTGACAGTATGGCTTTATTGCATTTTCTAAACCAAAATAAGTTTAAGTTAGATATAGATATAGTTGCAATTAATGTTATCCACGGTACAAGAGAAAATGATGAAGCAGAGGCGATATTTGTAGCAGATTATTGTCAGCAAAATGGTATTCGTTTTCATAAATTTAGGGTCGAAGCAGGTTTGCTCGCAAAACAAAAAGGAATGGGGCTTGAAGAAGCATGTCGTGAAGCGCGTTACGGCGTGTTTGAAAGTTTGAAAAAACGTGGAATTGTTGACTATATATGTTTGGCACATCACCAACGTGACCAGGCCGAAACTATTCTTATGCATATATTACGAGGTAGCGGACTTAAAGGCGCAGGGGGTATGGACTTTGTGCGAGATAATTTTTATGTACGACCTTTACTTGATACGCCAAAAGAAGAAATTATGCAATATGTTTATGAAAATGATATTCCGTACCTAGAAGACGAAACAAATCAAGATACAACCATTAGCAGAAATTTGATAAGACAAAAAATTATGCCTGAATTAAGACGTGTATGGCCAAAACTTGATAACACCTTGTGCAATTTTGGAAAAACTTGCAAAGAAGATGATAAAGTGATAAGGGATACAATAAATTTTGATGCTATTTTGTACAATAATGGCTTAATCAAAGTTCCTTTAACCTATTTTGTATATAGCAATTCATATGTTTATAGACTTCTTGATGATTGTTTAAATAAATTAGGAGTAACTGCTAATATTGAAAGAAAGCATTTGACTATGATTTGTGATTTAGCAAAAAAAGGTGAAAACGGTTCGAAAATAAACTTACCTGAAAATGTTGATGTTTATAAAGAGTACGAATATATCACTATTGCAAGAAAAAAACCAAAACTTGAACTTAACACAGAATGGGATTTTAAAATAGGCACTATAAAATTTGGTGATTATGGTAAACTTATTGTTAAAAAATCTAAATTGCCGGAATTAAAGGCGGGATATTTATTAATTGATTTGAATAAAGTGCCAAATGGGGCAGTTTGGAGAGTAAGAAAAGAAGGCGATTATATAGAAAAATTTGGTGGCGGAATTCGAAAACTTAAAAGTTATCTAAATGATAAAAAAGTACCCGCTAGAATACGTGACTATTTACCGGTATTAGCGAAAGGTAATGAAGTTTTGGTGGTTGCGAGCGTAGATATAAGCGAACAATTAAAAGTTACTGAAGACACAAAAGAATATGCATTAATTAAATATGACTTACAAAATTGGGAATAATGTTCCCTTTTTTGTTTATTTCTTTGACAAACACCGTATTAAATGTTATTATATACGTATATTAATTCTAGAACCAATTTAGGTGTCGTTATGGAAGATGAGAACAGCCAGAGAGAAAAACAGTCTCTAAAATATAAAGCAGTCTTGTATAGCAACAAGACTTTTTCTGCTTCTCATTCTCACAAAATATTTAACTTAAAAATCAATAATAAAAAAGAAAATATAGCTACAAATGAAAAAACAACTGAAACTGTAACAACGGAAAATGTCATCCCACTTTTGATTGAAGAAGCAAAACGTGAAGAGGCAACCAAAGATATGATGCAGTCCACAATGGAGACTGTAAAAAGTCAGCGCAGCAAGAAAAAACGTGCATTAAGTATCATATTTTTAGTACTTAACCTAGCAATTTTAATCGGTATCTTGATTTATCAATTTATAAATGAAGAACCTGTTTCTTTTCAAGAACTTTTGTCTAGCAAGTTGAATTGGTGGTGGCTAATAATTGCGATTGTTTTATTTATGTTGATAAACATAGTAGATGCAATACGTGTTTATTTAGCGGTAAAAAAAGCAACTGGGCGTAGCAGACCTTGGACAAGTTTCAAATCAACTATTTGTTGTAGGTTTTATGATAGTATCACGCCATTAGCAACAGGGGGGCAACCCTTTCAAGTTTATTATTTAAGCAAAAGAGGCTTAAATGCAAGTAGTGCTACAAGTGTTCCGTTAGCAAAATATATATATTCTCAAACTACATACATTCTTTTTGTATTTATAATGATGCTGTTTGGTAGTGGTATAATACAGGGGGCAAATATTTCGCCTTTTGTTATGACGCTTGCTTATGTGGGACTTTCATTAAACTTATTATTAATATTTGCAATTATATGGCTTTCTGTTAGTAAAAAAATTGCGCCACGAATGGTGATAGGCATTTTAAAACTATTAAACAAAATGCATTTAGTAAAGGACTATCGTGGTACATTTAGAAAGCTAATGCGTACGGTAAAAGAGTATATATCGACTTTCCGTATGTTTATGAAAAGCGGTTGGCTAGTATTTGGTGAGTTTTTGCTTAGTGTAGTTGTCTGCTTACTAGGTTACTCTGTTCCATTTGTTGTTTATTGTATTTTCTGTCCATTTGATATAAATCTTTGGTTCACTTTTGCTATTTTGCAAATGGTGTGTGATATGGCTGTTAGCTTTATTCCTATTCCAGGAGGGGCGGGGACAGCAGAATTATCATTCTCATCGGCTTTTGCGCCATATTTTACAAACACAGGCGTGTTTGTATGGGCAATGTTGTTCTGGCGTATTTTAACTTATTATGGTTACCTTATTCAAGGTGGTTTGCTCTTGCTTTACGACTTCGCTATTGGGAATAAAAAAATTGAGCCGATGTTACAGCGGTTTAAAGATGAAGAACAACGAGCGAAAGAGAGCAATTTGGAAAAGGTAATTAAAGAAAGTAATCCAAACTTGGAGGATAGCAAAAATATAGAGACTACAAACACCCTAAAAGAACAGGAAAAAACAGTAAAAAAATCTAAAAAGAAGCTTAAGAAAAAGCAAAAAATTGACACGCAGGAAGACGAGACAAAAGAAAACATAAAGGAGGTAACTACTGATGCAACAAGATTATCCGATAAATAATGACAATCGTAGGGGAAGCAGGAAGTGGTATGTTTGGGTATTTATTGCTTTATTAGGTGCTCTAGTTTTATGGAGTATGGCGGGGGACATAATTAGAAATCTCTTTTTAAGTCTTCTAGCGGGGCTTACTCCAATTATTATTGCGATGGTAATTGCCTTTCTATTATTAAAACCTATGGCGTTTATAGAAAATAAACTTCTTAAAAATAGTTTTGTTGGTAATCCTCGTGCAATGAAATATAAGCGTGCTATTTCACTAACTATATTGTACACAATTATTATTGTTGCCTTTGTCTTAATAATCGTATTTACAGTTCCAAGCATTATAAATGTTTTACAAGAATTTCAAGGCGAGAATTTATCTGTATTAATTGAAAAATTAAAGGGTTCTTTGACTTCGATTATGCAAGGACTAACAGGGTTACCTGCAGAGCAACTTGACCAGGCCATAACCGATGCGATAAATAATATCGGTAATGCTATTCAGTCTGGTATTAGTCAATTTACAAGTAATATTGCAGGCTACCTAATGGATACCATAAGTTTAGTATTCTCTTTCTTTATGGGTATTTTAGTATCGTTCTTAATGTTAAAAGATAAAGAATTAATTTCGAAAGTTTGCAAGCGTGCCACTTATGCTTATAATGACAGAAAGCACGCCGAAGAAATTATTACAGTTACGCACAGAACAAACGATATGTTCAATCAATATGTAATTTCAAACTTGATAGTAATGTTCATTATATTTGTAATTGCTTTGATTGGCTTCTTGATTATGGGTGTGCCAATGGCATTTTTAATGGCAATCTTGTTAGGTATTTTTACAATTATTCCTTATTTGGGCGGATTCATTGCGGCTATACCTTTAGCAATAGTAACGTTGATGTTTGGTGATGTAAATCTAATGCTTATGTCTGTTATTTTTGCAATATTAGACTGGGCTTTGGTAACCACCTTCGTCCCTGCATTTGTAATGAGTAAGCGAATGAACACAAGGGCGCTTGTTATAATCGTTGCAATGATTATCGGTGGGGCAATGTTTGGCCTTGTAGGTATGATTTTATCCGCACCTGTGGCTTCTGTAATTATGATTGTAATGCAAGAGCGTTTGGAAGTAAGCGAAGCACGTAGGGAACACGAAGAAATGGTCAATGCTGGCATACTAGATGAAAACCTTGCTGATGTTTCAGACTTGTTAGATTTATCACAGGATACTTCATTCAACGTTCCTATTGAAAAAGAAGAAGACGATTTCAATAAGTTGCAAGCATTGAAACACAAGGAAAAGGCAGAAAAAGAAGACAAAGAAAAGATAGATGTTTTATTGACTTCAAAAACTGCTAAAAAGAAGAAAATTAGTAAAACCGAATTGACTAAAGAAGATAAAAACGAACAAGAAGTAAAGGATATTCTTGAGAGTAAAAAAGAGAAAACGCAGACAGAAGATGCAGATATGCTTTAATTATAAAAAGGGAAAGTTTGCTTTCCCTTTTTATTTTTACTCATATTAAAATAAAGTTTGTGTAATTGTGTCTGTACCGGTAGAAATTATGCGATTTTGACAATTATTACTTGTAGAGGACAAAGTAGTTACACCTGCCAAAGCAATTAGAGCAATTAGCAGTATAATTAGTATATTTGAATTTGTTGCTAAATCAGTGTTAGTTGCACCAGCAAAAACGGAAATTAGCAAAACAATAACTAGGGCTTGCGATATTGTCATAATTCTTCTCCATATATAAACTTAAAAATTAATATGATAGATTAATAAAAAATGTTAATTTAAAATAAAAGTTGAAATTTAATTTTTTTTGGTATATAATCTAAATATGGATTTAAAAACGAAAATTAGAGAACTACCACAAAATAGTGGCGTATATATAATGAAAAATATTGACGGTGAGGTTATTTATGTTGGGAAAGCGAAAAATTTGAAAAATCGTGTTTCTCAATATTTTCAAAATAGCCGTTCTCATACTGTCAAAGTAAATAGTATGGTAAAAAATATTGCCGACTTTTATTATATTGTAACGCCTAACGAGGCGGAAGCGTTAGCATTAGAGAACAATTTGATTAAACGTTATCAACCGTATTATAATATTTTATTAAAGGACGGAAAGTCCTATCCGTATATTCGCATAGATTTAAAACAAGATTTTCCTAAATTTGAAATAGTACGTAAATTAAAAAGAGATAACGCAAAGTATTTTGGGCCGTATTTTGCTGGTGTGCGTCCTGTTGAATTGTTGAAAATGATTAATAACGCTTATCCTTTAAGAATGTGTGGTGGGAAGTTGCAAAAACGAGTGCGACCTTGTATTAATTATGATTTAGGTCTTTGTTCTGCGCCTTGTCGCGGTTTGATAGATAAAGAAAGTTATCATGAATATGTAAAAAAAGCAATAGACTTTTTAAATGGTAAATTTAGCGAAGTTCAAGAGATTTTGCAAGAAAAAATGCAAAAACTTGCTGATAATGAACAATTTGAGCTAGCATTGACAATACGAGATGATTTGGAAATGTTGGATAGAATTAGACAAAAAACGCTAACCTTTATGCCGAATTTGGACAATATCGATGCTTTTGCGTGGGCTAGTA
>CALWOW010000026.1 GCA_944383295.1 uncultured Clostridia bacterium | reverse complement strand
AATGGCGGAAGGCTAGGGATTCGAACCCCAGGTGCCTCTCGGCACAACGGTTTTCAAGACCGCCGCTTTCGACCGCTCAGCCAGCCTTCCATTTTCTTAAATATTAATTAATCGCTATCTTTATACTAGAAGCGTATAGATTTATTATACACAAAATTAAATTAATTTTCAACTGTTTTAATAAAAATTTTCTTAAAATTTTAATTTTTATAATTTGATAACAAAAAAAGTAAATGCACAAAACATTTACTCTTAATTTTTTATAAAAATTTATCTACTAATACCCAAAAACAAACAAAATAAAATTCAACTACTCTTTATTAAAAATAGAACCACAATATTCACAAACATAGGTATTCTGCTCTTCCTTTAAAGAGCCACCACAATTTGCGCATTTTGTTTGTACCAATTTTTTCTTTGGTGCTTGTTTTTCGTTTGGAACTAATTTTTCGCCATCAAAAATGTATCCTGTTATATACTTTTTGTTTATTGCCTTTGTAACTGACTGTTTCGCTACCCTTTCACTCAAAACTAAATGTGAAGAAATTTCGCTTACCGTGTTCAAATGCTCTTCCATCACCGCATCTACCACTCGTTTCAACGCTCGTAATTCCGCATACGATACCCACATCAATGGTGTTCCATAAAAGCCAACTACCGCACAAGCTATTCCAAAAGCAAGCAAAAACCAAATTCCCTTAACCGCACCCAAAATTAGCAAAGGAATACCAACAATTAACGCACAAGTAATCACGACTGACCAAATTAATTTTGATTTCAAATCGGCACTTATTTTATTTGTTTTATTTTCCATTTTTACTCCAAAATATTTTTAATTAATCTTGTTTATTTTGTTTTTCTTCTTCCGCTTTACGTTCGTGATAATTTTTGTATCCTACTTTATGATTATCACCCTCGTCCCATTTTGCACCACCAGTTGCAAAAATTGTAATCACCAAACCAAAAGCAACAACTATTGCAATGATTGGCAATACGATACTTGAAGGAATAGCAATAGCAGATACCAAACAAGCAATAGCACAAATCAACAAAGCCACACCAAACCAAATCTTTAATTTTTTTATTGTACTAACATTTTGTTGAAAAGAACCTTGTAACAACATTATTAAGCCCAAACCACCACAAATAATCACACCAGCCCAAGCAAGATTAAAAAATCCAAAACTTTCAGGGACAACCACAGACAAAAGCCATAACACAGCAGCAACTAATACTATCAATGCTCCTAAAAGTTTATAAAGCATATTTCTACTCATACTCATAAAACTAACCTCCCTATCTTAAAATCACATTAGCGGATACAGCACTTATTGTATCGCCTTCTGTTAAAACAATAGATGAAAAATGTTTATACTCTCGCACAAGACCACCTACACGAATATTTACACTATCCAAATTTTCGTCCGCAGATAAAACGGTATATTTCCCTGCGAGTAAATCGCCTTTTTCACCTACTTTGTACTCCTTACCTCGTTCAAGCAATATATCGCCTTTGTTCAAACTGACTTTTACTTTACCATCTTTATCCAAAACTTCTCCGCTTTTGGTATAGCGAATGCCATCTTTGATATAAATATCATCTACCCTATTATTTTTTGCATTGTCTTTTTGTTTAAGTGCAACACAGACCCAAGCAATAACAACAAGCAAGAGAACAATAGAAACACAAATAAGCGCTATTTCGCTCCAAACCATAAAACCCTTTTCTCCTTTATAATTTTATTGCATAGTACCTACAAAATTTTGCATAATACTTCATTTTGCGCAATCTTTTGCTACATTTACTTATATTTATTTAATTTCCAAAGAAATTAACGATTAAGGCAATTCCACCAACTAACAAAATTCCAAACAATACAGCAAGAAAAACTTTCCACCCCGAAACTGGGGTTTTGCCTGTTATTTTACCCGTAGAGCCGTTTATAAAAAAATTATATAATTTATTTTTATATTTACAATGCCCAACATATAACGGAACAAGTACGAACTTATATTTTTGTTTTAAATATGCAGTTTTGATATTCAAATATGACTTAATATCATAATCATATTTGCTTAAAATTGCTTTTTCAATGTCATATTTCATAAGATTTTGGCATTCATTCCAACACTGCTTACCATCTTTGTTATAAGTGTTTGCGCTATACCCTCTCAAATATTCAGTCTTATACACAGGTGCATCATTCGTTGGGAAAGGTGAAATTTCTTTTATTGTATTAGTGTTTAAATTTGAAGATGCTTGAATTATATAGTCATCAAAAGTTACATTTTTGCTTCCCTTGATGTAAAAATATCTTGTATGCACTTCTGTAATAGGCTTACCATTTATATATCGCACAGTAGTATAATTTTTACCTAATTGCCCATCGTATGTCGAACTTGTTTCCGCATCAAAGGTGAATACAGGATTGTATAAACCTGCTAGTTTTTCTGGGCTTGCACTTTTTTTAAATGCATTGGGTGCCCAAAATTTTCTCCTTGCCCAATTAGTAGCAATACGACCTGCACGCTCTTTACTTATTTTAAAAGGTACAACACCTTGTGGCTTTAATCCCGGCAATTCTTCCGTTTTCACAATATTATTAGTACCGCAAAAAGGACAAGTCATTGCCACTTCTTGCTTGTTTAAAATTTCTTTTGCACCACAAGTTTTACATTGATAAACTTCTGCTTCGTCCCAAACTTTTGCATTATTCAACAAATCATCAATAGATTTTTCAGTTACTTTTTCTTCATTTTTAACTTCAAAAGTACTATCACAATACAAGCAACGCATTTTTTGCAATTCGGCATCAAAAACAGCCTCACCGCCACAATTTGGACATTTATAAACACTTGTATCTAACTTTTCATCTGTGTATAGTTTATTTTGAGCATTTTCACTCATTTCAATTTACTCCCACACTCTGGACAAAACTTTGCCGAAGATTTTACTTCTGCACCGCAATTTGGACAAGTTGGTTTTAAATTTTGTCCGCATTCAGGACAAAACTTTGGTGTTCCATTTAATTGAGCGCCGCAACTAGGACAAAATTTTGCATTCTGTTGATTTTGTTGCATTTGTTGCATATTGTTTGAGAATATGTTACCAATACCCATCCCCATTCCAAGCCCCATACCTGCGCCCATAGCACCACCTGCCGAACCTGGATTTTTTGCCGCTTCTTTCATTGCTTCCAAAGTTTCCATTTGAGTATAAATATCCATATTGTTACGCATCATACCCAAACTTGTGTTTTTATCCAAAGCCTTTTCCAATTCTTCTGGCAATGAAAAACTTTCAAAAACGAAGTTGCTCAATTTTAAACCGATTTCTTTGAAATCTACTTCCATTTTTTTCTCAACTATTTGAGACAATTCTTGCAAATTGCCTGCCATATCAAGAACAGGTATTTTACACTCACCTATTGCATCCGAAATCCCAGAGATAACCATACTTCGCAAATAATCAGTAATTTGCTTTGTATCGAAACTTGTATTTGTGCCACTTAAATTTTGCATAAATACATACGCATCATCAACTTTAAATGAATAAGTACCAAAACCCCTTATTCTTACCGCGCCGTAATCTTTATCACGGACTAAAATAGGATTTGCTGTTCCCCATTTTTGATTTGTAAATTGTTTTGTATTTACAAAATAAATATCGGACTTGAATGGTGTCTCAAACCCATATTTCCAAGACATCAAAGTAGTCAATATAGGCATATTTTGAGTATCTAATTTGTAATACCCCGGCAAAAATACATCTGCAAGTCGCCCTTTATCAACAAAAATTGCAACCTGACTTTCTCTAACAGTTAAAGCCGACCCCTTGTTTACGTGGTCTTTTTTTATAGGATATTTCCATAAAATCAAATCACTATTCGTATCGGTCCACTCGATATTTTTTAAAATCCCCATTTATTTACTCCTTATAATTTTTAATAAATATACCATATTTTTGCAATAAAAACAAACAAAAAGTAATTAATAATTTCATTTTATGCATTTAATTATAAATTAAATTTATATTTACTTGACTTTTTTAGCCAAAACAATTTATGCTATATTATGTATAATTAATATTATTTATCACATTTGTTCAACCTGTTGCAAAGGAGAAATTATGGAAGAAATAAATGTTCTTGAAATTTTAGATTGCTATTACCCTAAATTTGACGGACCAACGCTTGTTATAACTAGTTATTGTAAAAGTTTTATAAAGCAAGGTAACGGAATTAATCCTACTGTAATCGTGCCCAAATTTCCTAAATATGTGGATAACCAACCATTTGAGATATTTAGAACTACATCATCAAAAGGTCCTGAAGGTTATTATGCTGGTTTGCCTAGTATGGATGCAAAACTTGCAAAATTTTTAAAAAATAAAAAAATTGATTTGATTCACTTTCATTCACCTTTCACTATGGGGAAATATTTTGTTAAATATGGTAAAAAGCATAATATTCCTACAATTTTTTCATTTCATACAAAATTTAAAGAAGATTTTCAACGGATGTTAAAAACTAAATCTCTTGTAAATTTTATGATGAACTACATTATGAAAACAATAAACAAAGCCGATTATGTATGGACCGTTAGTAACGGTGCTGCCGAAGTATTGCGTGAGTATGGTTGTACGAAAAACATTGAAGTTATTCGAAATGGTACTGACTTAACTCTACCAGAAAACCAAGAAGAAAAAATCAAATTAGTAAATCAAACATATAATTTAGAAAATGAAGAAAATGTATTTTTATCCGTAGGACGCATTGTAGAAAATAAAAAATTAGATTTAACATTAGATGCAATGAAAATTGTAAAGGACAAAGGTCATAACTTTAAGTATTTGATAGTTGGTGACGGTCCCTACTTAAAAGATTTGAAAGAAAAAGTTAAAAAATTAAATTTAGAAAATGAAGTAATTTTTACTGGTAAAATTATGGACCGTGACTTTTTGTCTGCACATTATTTAAGAAGTGATTTGTTTATATTCCCTTCTACTTTTGACACCGCAAGTTTGGCGCCTATTGAAGCTGCCGCATTAGAACTTCCTTCTATAATGACTCGTGGTTGTTCTACTGCTGAAATAATTACTGAAAACGTAAATGGCTTTTTGGCAGATGAAACCCCAGAAAGTTGGGCAGAAAAGATTTGCGAAATAATCAATGACAAAGAAAAATTAAAAACAGTAAAAGAAGCTACATACGCACAAGTTTACAAATCGTGGGACCAAGTAGCAGAAGAAGTAAGCAAAAGATACCGAGAAATCATTGAAGACTATAAATTAAAACACACTAAATAATAGTGTGTTTTTTTGTTAAATTAATTATTTTGTTTTAATTGTGGAAATTTTTTGGTTAACTCTTCAAAAATAATATCTGCAGATTTTTCTGCGCCACTATTATCCTGTAAAGGTTGTAAGTTGTGTACATATTCATCTAAAATTTTAGGATTTTCTAAAATTGCATTTATTTTTTTCTTAAATGTTTTTAAATTTAAAGCAAGTTCACCACATCGACATTTTGTAATATAAAAATTTGAAATATAGTACTCCAACCTATTTGCATAGGCAGAAACAAGTGCTGGCGTACCAAAGTAGAAAGATTCAACAAGTGCATTTGCTCCACCTTTACCAACAAATAAATCTGATGCCCTATTATATTCTAACATATTAGTGACAAATCCTAATGGCAAGAATGTCACATTTTTATTAGGTTTTAAAGTTTTGAAATACTCCAACAGTTCTGTGTTTTTTCCACAAATAGAAATTACGGTAATATTTTTATCCAAATTTATCAAATATTCAGTGTATTCTTTTAATTTCTTTTGTCCGTAAGCACCATCACTCAACAAAATGGTAAATTTATCAAGTGGTAAACCTAATTTTTCTCTCATTTCTTGTTTACTTAATTTTATCTCATTTGCTTCTTTTCTTAATACAAAAGGAACTTCAAACACGTTATGTTTGCATTCTTTTTTTGCAATATTATAGGCTTGCGAATTGTTTGTTATAAATATATCTGCACGTCTATCCCAAGCAGAATACAAAATAGGGTCAGGAATATAAGTCACAACACTGCAATCAAGCTTCCCTTTTTGTTTCAAATTAAGAGCATAATGCGCAGGTGAATAATACGAAGCAAATAATACATCAGGTTTTAAATCAATCAACTTTTGCTCTATAAAAGGAATTACTTTTTTAAAATGATTATCTAAAAATTTCAAAGTTAATTTCGAGCCAATCATTTCGCCCAAATTATGCTCAAAATACGCATATATCTTTGATTTTGCCAATTTTTTTGTATCATTTATCAAGACATCTTGATATTCTAACAATTCTTTTTGATTATCTTCTTTAAAAATATAACTTCTTACAACTTCGCAAACATCACCATATTTTTTCTCAAAAGCATCACTAATACCTGTTGCTGGAACGATATGTCCCATACCCGCTTCCACAAATGTAAATACAACTCTTGGTTTTTTATCCATTTTAAGTACTCCTAAAAATATAACTTTATTATAACATATAAATAAAATAAAGTAAAATAAATCAAATACGTAAAAAAGAAAGATACGCTATCTTTCTTTTTAAAATTGGAAAATAAAATTATATTACTCCGTTTTATTTACTTCACTATCATCACTTGTTTTATTTTCTTTCTCGAACGAATTCTCGCTAATTTTTTGCTCCGATAGTTTTAAATTATTTTTGCGCACCGCACTATAAATAAGTGCAAATGAGATTACCAATGCTATTAACTCTAGAATCTCTGTGATTATTTGAATTGCAGTACTTGAACTTTGATTGCTATCCACACTGGTTGCACTCATTAAAATCAAAGCACAAATAAATATAATATTAGCAACCACAATTCCTATAATAGTGTAAATAATCTTTCTTTTCTTTTTAAATTCATCGGCCGTTAAATTGCAGGTTTTTAATGCTACCATAGATAAAATAGCACCAACCAACGCAATTACAACTACAAGGCTAAATAAAACTATGTAGGAAATAAAAACTATAGAACTTCCACCAAAAGCTTTTACTAATCCACCAATAGCAATCATAGCGTAACCCAGCAATCCGCCGATTACGGCAATACTTAAAAACGTAATTATTGAAACGACAAGACCAGAAAATAATAATTTGCGTTCAATTTTCATATCATTTACCTCTAATTATTTATAACATTTAATAACCAAATTGTCAAATAAAAGTTATACAAAAAAATTAAATGGAATTTATATAAGCTTTACAAATTGAAAAAATAAAAGTTTTAGTATATTTTTATAATTTTTTAAATCTACCAACAAAATTACCGACAATATTTTATTAAGTTAAATATAAAAAACAATCAATTATTTGATATTTTATAAAATTGAATTTTATTATTTTTTAACGTATAACTAATAGAACAAACCTATATTATTTGATACTTGTTTTTAAATTAATAATCAACAAAAAAGAAAACCAAATATGGTTTTCTTTTTCTGGGACCGTACTACTCTGCTGTAGCTTCAGCCAAAGCCTTTTCGTATTCGGCAAGAATGAGATCACGAATCATCTCTCTTGTTTCAGTGTTAAGAGGGTGAACAATATCCTTAAAGTTTCCCTCTGGAGTTTTACGACTAGGCATTGCGATAAACAAACCTTGGTTACCTTCAATTACCTTAATGTCGTGAACCGCAAAACACTCATCGATTGTAAGAGAAGCAACTGCTTTAAGCTTGTTGTCATCTTTTTTTACGATGCGAATGCGAATGTCAGTAATTTTCATCAAGTCGGTGTACCATCCTTATTTTAATTTAGCCAAAAGTAGTAGAGCCACATTTAGCTACTTATATGATACAATATTTTTCCCAAAAAAGTCAAACAAAATACTATTCTTTTTATTTTTTATAAATTTTTTAAATTTAATGTATATTTTAAAAATTTGTGGGAAAAATAAAAGTAGCATAGGATATTGATAAGTTTTTACTTAAATCCTGTGCTTTTTTATTAAAAAACTACTAGAATTTGCTAGTAGTTTTGTTTAATTATTTAAAAAATTTATTTTACTAACTTTTGCGCAGTAAATTCTACACCATCAATGTTAGAATCTAACATTATTGTCCCATAAGACTTAAAGACTTCGGAATTGGAAGACGCTAATTGTTTATAAATACTAATCATATTTTCAATATTACATACATATCCAAATTCATTTGCAAATACATACATAGCACTTTCAGAATTTGATTGAACAATTGCCTTCGCACAAGCATTAATATCTGCAAATTCTTTATTTTTATATTTAGATTTTTGTGAAACCGTATTTGGTTTGCTAAAATCTCTTGCATACGCGCTAATTGTCATTCCACATTTAGAATCTAATAAAGCTTTTTCATGTTTCCTAAAATTAACATTTGGATAACGCATCATAAAAAACAAATTGTAACTACCGTCTTTTGAATTTAAAACAGCATCTTCTAATAAATCAAAATCATCACTAGTGATTTCTATATCCTCAGGAATATTTGTCAAAATCCAAATAGCATCATTTGCATCATAACTGATGCCTTTTTCTTTATATAAATTCGTGAATAAACTCAAATTTTCATACCAAAGATTTTTAATAAATTTTGGTTCACATTTTAATTTATTTACTTTACTTAAAAACTCTCTTGAAACCCCAACATCACCAAATTCTAAAACGCTTTTATTTAATTCATAAGCATCATTTTCATTTTTTACAAGTTTAACTTTTTCTTGTAAATATCTTTTATAATACTTTTTATCTTGTTTATCATTTAATACTTCCAAACTTGCGCCACATCTATTCTTATCCATGATATAACACTTTAAATTTGCTTCTTTATCCTTACTTTCTAAAATTTTTTGATAGTGTGGCATTTTTAATTTTTGTTTAAAAGAAAAATCATCAATTACTAATTCAAGCGCTTTTATCATATTTAAATTAGTCATTGGAGAACCGTATTTCATAACTATTTGGCGTAGTTGAATTGCATCATTTAAAAATTCTCTAAAATCTACATCTTCGCCATTCACTATTTTATCATACAAAGCATCATTATTCATCATTTTTATTTGCACCTCTTTTTGCATTATAACATTTACATTCCCTTTTGTCAATATGGACTTTTTCTAAAAATTTCTTACCATTTCAAAATTACTAGACAAGTGTTTAATTTTAATATATAATTAACTAAAATTAAGAAAGTGTCTAAAAAGGAGAAAAAATGCCTACAAAACATTTTGAAAAATTGAAAACAGACAGAAAAAATGCAATCATAAAAGCTGGAACTCGTGAATTTGCGACTAAAGATTATGCGGATGTATCGGTACGAGATATAGCAAATCAAGCAGATATTTCTCGTGGTAGTTTTTACCTTTATTTTACAGACAAAGAAGATTGTTACTTAACTGTTATAAATGCTTATAAAAATCGTTTGGAACAAGATTTATTAAATATTTACGTAAAAGCAACAGATGTTTTAGATATTGTGCTACAAGTTTTTGATTACTTTACGCACTTAAGTTCATTTGAACACGGACTTTTTGAGAAAATAAGTAACAATCTTTCTGCGGAAGTGCAAGATTTGATACTCAATGCTTTTGATAAATTTGGTGAAACAATAAATACTCATTTAGAAGAAGCTTTAAAATCCAAAGGTGTCCAAATAACCGATGAAATACGAGAACAATTAAATTTGCGTAGAGAAATTCTTTTTAGTTTACTTTTAACTTCTATAATCGAGATGAGTGTCGGCAAAACTTCGCTTAGCGATGCACGAAAATCTTTAACTCAAAAAGTAGAAATAGTACTAAACGGAACAAGTATTAAACTACCTGATTTTATCAAAAAAGATTAAATGGAGTTTGTAAATGAAATTAATTCATTGTAGTGATATTCACTTGGGTGCAAGTATGCGCACTCATTTAACCTTAGAACAAGCAAAAAAACGGCAAGAAGAATTACTTGCCACTTTTTCACGTATGGTTGATTATGCAAAAAATAACGACATTTCAGGTATTTTAATTGCCGGTGATTTGCTAGATACTGATGAATGCGATTTAAAAACACGCAATTTTTTAATTCACACTATTGAAAATGCAAATGAAATTAATTTTTATTACCTTTGCGGAAATCATGACGAAAATAATTTGTTGTTGCATGGTGACGCATTACCTAGCAATTTATTTGTGTTTGGAAATAATTGGACAAGTTTTCAAATTGGAAACATAACAATCACAGGTGCTACTTTGGGGACTAACAATGAAAAACTTTACTCTTCCCTATCGCTTTCTCCGCAAAACTTCAATATAGTAGTATTACACGGTGGCGAAGTCCGTGGTACTACCTGTAATGTTCCTGACACGGTAAACTTAGATTTATTAAAAAATAAAAACATTGACTATTTAGCATTAGGTCATATACACACCTTTAAAACTGGACGTCTTGATACTCGTGCAGAATATTGTTACAGCGGTTGTCTTGAAGGCAGAGGCTTTGATGAATGTGGCGAAAAGGGTTTTGTGTTGCTTGAAATTATAAATAATAATTTATCAACAACTTTTGTACCTTTTGCACGCAGGTCACTTTATGAAATTACAGTTGATATAAGTGAATTAGCAACAACCCGAGAAATTATCAATAAAATTGAGCAACAACTTGCAAATATTTCTCATGAATCTTTAATTCGTATAGTACTTACAGGGAGTTATAGTTTAAATACAGAAAAACATCTTTCCCTTATTCTTGCTAATCTTGAAAATAAGTACTTTTACGTGCAAATAAAAGATAAGACACATATAAAATTAGATTTGCAACGCTTTATTGATGATGTTTCGATTGCCGGTGAATTTGTACGTTCTGTACAAAATAGCGAATTAGATGAGGCATTAAAAGAACGAATTATTATGCTAGGCTTGCGTGTCTTAAATGGCGAGGAGGTGGATTTATGAAACTTATTCGTTGTCATATAGAAAATTATGGGAAATTACAACAATTTGACTATGATTTTACTGATAATTTGAATATTATCTTACAAGAAAATGGCTGGGGAAAATCCACCTTTGCCAGTTTTATTAAAGCAATGTTATTTGGCTTGCCACAAACTACAAAACAAGATTTAGATGAAAACGAACGCAAAAAATACACACCTTGGCAAGGTGGAAATTTTGGCGGTTGGTTGGAATTTGAATTAAAAGACAAACAATATCGCATTGAGCGTTTTTTCGGTGAAAAACAATCGAAAGATAAATTTGCTTTGTACGATTTAAAAACTAATATTCAAATCAATGAACCTGAATTTGTTCAAAAGCAATTAGGCATAAATGCGAATACTTTTATGCGAAGTACTTTTATACAACATAACTTTATTTCCCCCACTGATGATGAAAGCATCAAAGAAAAGTTAGGCAAATTAATTGAAAATCAAGATTTGGAAAGTCTAGCCGAAGTAGATAAAAAATTACTAACCTATCAAACAAGTTTGGAATTGTTACGAGGTAAAGGCGGTCAAATTTATCAAAAACAGTTAGAACTTGAAGAAACTATTGAAAAATTAGAAAACTGCAAATCTGCAAAAATAGAAGAAACCCAACTCAACGCCGAATTCAAAGATAATACTTTGAAGTTACAAAATATCCAACAACAAATTGATTTTTTACGCAAAAAATTACAAGCAGTAAACGATGAGCGCACTAAAGAAGTAATAAGAAAACAATTAGCGGAAAAACAAAGAGAATTTGAACGAATTGATGCCGAACGAAAAAGTTTACTAGACTTTTTCAAGCAAGACCCACCTACAATAGAACTAATAGAAAATCTAGCAGAATATCAAAATAGATTAGAAAAATATAAATCTACTTTGGAAGAATTAAATGAAAATCGTGAAGCAATAAATTACGAAAAATTAAAAACATATTTTATAAACGGCGTACCTACAGAAAATGAAATAAACGAAGCAAAACAATTAACACAAAAAATATCAAATATTGATACAAAAATTCAAATTTCTCAAAATGTTTTTAATCAAAGCAATACATCAAAAAATAACAAAAATAAAATATTTTCACTGGGCTTTGGAGCACTTGCACTTATTTTAATAATTATAGGTTTTGCAGGGTTTTTAAATAATATTGCTTTATTAATTACATTTATCGGTTTAGGTGCGATTTTGGGCATTATCTCAATAATTTTCGCAGTTAAACCTACAAAAAATGATAACTTACCCGCAAATATTATATCAAAAAACAATATAGAAAATTTAACAAAAGAACAAGAAAATTACAAACTACAAGTATTAAATTTTATTAACAAATACAACGAAAACACACAAGATTTACAACAAGCAATCTTAAATATAAGTTTTAACTTAAAACAATTTAAAGAATACAAAGACAATCAAGATAATTTAGCAAACAGAAAACAAGAATACGAGAAAAAAATACAAGAAATTAAGTCAAAATTATCACAATATTACAGTCAATTTTTTGTAAATTACGACCACTTCAATTCCTGTTTAACTGAATGCCGTTCTAAATTTGAACGATTAAAATACATAACACAAACTGTTGAACAAAAAAGAAAAGATTTGCAAAACTTTATTGAAGAAAATAAGTTAAATGAAGAAGATAAAAATGTTTTTCAAAATTTAGATTTAACACCGATTGAACAACAAATTGATACACTAGAAGCACAAAAAGATAATTTAACAAAAACAAACAGCGCAATCAATTCTCGATTAATTAATTTATCAAATTTAACAGGGAATTTAAGTGGTTTGCAAGCAACTGTAGAAAGTTTGAAAGAGGAAATTAGTAAACTTAAAGAAAACCTAATTACTGTAAAATACACTCGTGATTTTTTAAATAGCGCTAAAAATAATTTAACAGCAAAGTACCTTACTCCGCTTTCAAATGCATTTAAAGAATATTCAAGAAAAATTGTCGGTGAAAAATTTGATAAGGTTAGTATTGATACTTCACTTAATGTTTTAATAGAGCAACACGGAGAAAAGAAAACAAGCAAATTTTATAGCAGTGGCGGAAGAGATGTAATAGAATTGTGTATGCGACTTGCTCTTGCTCGTACTTTGTTTGAAAATGAAACTCCCCCATTAATTATGGATGACCCATTTAATAATCTCGATGATGAAAAAACACAAAAAGGACTTGCCATGCTCGAAGAGATTAGCAAGGAATTTCAAGTTATTTACCTAGTTTGTCATTCTAGCAGAGCGATAAAAAAATAAAAACTTTCTAAATAAAAAGTTTTTTATTCTCATATAAATTAAAAATAAATTTAATTTGTAAAAACCCAAAAACATTACCTAATAAAAAACACATCAAGTAAACTTTGCTTAATGTGTTTTTTGTTTATTTTAAAATTGTTTTGTAATTTCTTCAAGTCGATTTTGATTATTTAGTTTTGTCTTTTTAAAAGTAACATACTTTTTCAAACTAAAAAGTGTATATTTTATTTCAGCCATTTCATCGAGCGTTTTCTTATCTATATCTTTTGGAACATCTCCTTGCAAAACTAGGAGTTGCTTTTCGATTTGCATCCAACGTTTTTTATTCATTGTTACAACCAAAGAACTTTGCAAATCACAAAGTTCATAAATATACCATACATTTTTTAAAATTTCATCTTTATTCCCAAACTTTCCAACATAAATATTTTTGTAAAAGTTTTCATCCTTATACTTTTCCATACAATCCTTAACCTCTGTTTTAATTATAACATATTTTAATGTTTTTGTCAATATGAATACTTTAACACTCAATGTTAATACTATCTTTAATAAAATTATTTATGTTTACTTTAAAGATGCTTTATATACTTCACTTTTACTTAAATTACGGTCTTTTGCTACTAATTTTAGTGCTTCCATACGAGTTACACCCGTATTAAGATAATGTTTTATGTGTTCATCTATTGTTAAATTATTTAATGTGTTATTTAACTTTTGTCCTTCGATACAAACTACAAATTCACCTTTTGCATCAGGAATTGCTAAATCACCTAATACGCCCCTAAACGTTGTCTCAAACTTTTTTGTCAAATCATTGCAAACTACGACTTTCCTTGCACCTAAAACTTGATACAAGCATTCCAAATCTTTATTTATATCATGACACGCAGAATAAAATATCAAAGTTGATTCCGCATTTGCTAATTGTGTAATATATTTAACTCTATCTTGATTTTTATCAGGTAAAAACCCCCCATAGACAAACGAAGTGCTATCCAAACCAGATAAAGCAAGTGCAGTAACACAGGCACTTGCTCCGGGAATTATCTCAAAATCAATATCATTTTTCAATAATTCTTGCACTAAAATTGCACCCGGGTCTGATATTATGGGCATACCCGCATCACTTATTACAGCGATATTTTCACCTTTTGACACTAATTCAACAATGTGTAAAGCAGTTTTATTTTCATTAAATTTATGATAAGAAAAAGTTGGTTTTTTTATTTCATAATGGTTTAGCAAAATACTCGAATGTCTAGTGTCTTCGCAAGCAATTTTATCTACTTGCTTTAAAATATCCAAAGCACGAACTGTTATATCGCCCAAATTTCCAATAGGAGTAGCCACGAAATAAACTTTCCCTTTACTCATCATTTTCCTCCGTGCTTGTCGCTTTGCTCAACACTTTTATTTGTTCTTTTGTAAATTTTTCTACTAATTGTGCTTCATTTTTCAACTTAACAACTATCAATTCATTTAGCAAATCTAAATCTACAACTTCACCTTGTCCCTTGTCTGTTTCAACAATGCTACCTATAGGTGGTAATTTTTCTTTTGCTTCCTTGTAACAAGGATACTCATATTGTAAACAGCACATAAGTTTACCGCATAAACCGTTTACCTTGCTAGGTGTCAATGAAATTCCTTGAGTTTTTGCCATTTTAATGGAAGTTTGCTTTTGACAACCTAAAAATCTTCGACAACAAAGTGGTTGACCGCATTGCCCACAACCGCCGATAAATTTTGCTTCTTCCCTTTCATTAATCTGGCGCATTTCAACACGCATACGGAAAATACCCGCCAAATCACGCACAAGTTGTCTAAAGTCCACCCTATCATCAGCAGTGTACATAATTAATATTTTTTTGCCGTCAAAAGAACGCAATACAGACACTAATTTCAACTTTATGTTCAACGCCTTTACTCGTTGCAATACTTTTTCCTTATCTTCTTTTTCAAATGACAACAATCTTTTATTTTCAGCAATATCCTTTTCACTAGCAATATGCAAAACTTTACCTAAGGCTTCTATTTGATTATGCTCGGGACAAACAAAGATACCAAATTCGCAAATACCATCAGCAAACTCAACGACAACAGGTTGATTTTTTGTTAATTTAAAACTGCATTCAAAAGGTAACAATCTAGCATCATTTAACCTTATATTTACTAAATCGGCCATTTATGTCTAACCTCCAAAATCATAAACAAGAAACTATCGACGATACTGTTGTAGTTACAATTTCTTTTTCTTTTTTCAATTAAAGTATTGCACCCTTTCACAAGATTTACCAAAGCGTCAACACTAAAATTTTCTGCTACATTACGAGCAACATTATCATCAATTTTTTTACCGCATAGCAAAGCAACAGCACGAGAACAAACGGACAAAAATATCTCAATTATATCTTCAAAATTTTCATTAAGTTTATATAATTTAGCAGAATAATCAAGCATTTGCCACGATTTGCGGAAATTTTTTAATAAATCTTCCACCATTGCAACATTTTGAGCAAAATTTGGATTTGTTGCATATTTTAAAGCCAAATCACAATTATTATCGCAGTATTTAAGCGCTAACTTTGCGGTACCTTCATCTACACCTTTATGTATTAACTCTTGCTTAATTTCATCAAGACTTATTGCTGGAACTCTCACAATACGGCAACGAGATTTTATAGTTGGTAAAATATTATTGTCCATTGTGGCTAGCAAAATAAAATAGGTGTTGTGTGGTGGTTCTTCCAAAGTCTTTAACAATTTATTTTGCATACTAGCATCTATTCCGTTTGCGTTGCGTATAACAAAAATTTTTTTATCAGCCTCGTACGGAGCACTAAAAGCATTATCAATTAAATCACTAATTTCCGCCGAATTTAAGGACTTTGCATCTTTTTGCGGATAATACAAAACATCAACATTGTTTCCGTGTAAAATTTTTTTACATTCGCTACACTCTCCGCAAGGTTTATCAATTCCTAAACACATCAAAGACATAACAAGATACTTTGCATAATTTTCCAAAGCATAATTGTCAGGACTAATCAACAACAAACTGTGACTTAATTTGTTTTGTTTTATATCTTTATTTACGGGACTTTCTTTAAAATTTTGTAAACTAGAATTCATTTTTTCTCCGTTTTATTTTCTATTTTTGCAAAACATTTTGCTTTGTTGCAACTTTATTTTCATAAGTATTAACTATCGTTTCATACACCTTGCTAATAGGTAAAGTACTGTCAATTACCACAAATCTATCTGGGTTTTCTTTTGCTAATGTATCAAAACCTAATTTTACACGATTATGAAATTCCATACCCGCTTTTTCCATTAAATCGTTTTGCTCTACTCCCCCCTTGCGCACAAAAGCTTCTTGTGGGTTTATCGCCATATAAAAGGTTATATCAGGCACTAAATTGTGAGAAGCGAATAAGTTTAACTTTTGTACCATTTCCCTATCCATTCCACGACCAAAACTTTGGTAAGCAGTAGTTGAATCGTAAAATCTATCCATAATCACAACTTTTCCTTGCTCAAGTGCTGGAATAACTCTTTTTTCTACAATATCAGCACGTGCAGCTTCAAATAACAACAATTCGCTAATCAAACTTTTATCTTTATATCTCATATCTTTGGTCAAAGCACGGACAGCTTCTGAAAAGTCCGTTCCCCCTGGCTCACGAGTAGAGAAAAATTCAATTCCCTTATTTGATAAATAATTTTTAAACAGTTCGGCTTGAGTAGATTTTCCGCTACCATCTCCACCTTCAAAAGTAATTAGCATTCCCTTGTATTTCATAATTTTCACCTCTTGTTTATTTTAGCATAATAGGACTTTTTTGTAAAGAAAAAAGGATAATACCTTTATCCTTTTTACTAATATAAATCATTATAACTAGATGGATATATTACAATATTTTTATCCGCTTTTATTTGATTTAAAATATTGTTTTCATAAGTACTATAAGAAGTCAATGTAATGTTTTCAATAATCTGGTCCAACATAGTCTTGTTGTATAGTGGGTTTAAGTAATAACCATTTAATCTTTCAACAATTGTTTGATTGTTGCCACTTGCAGAAATATTTGTTGCCTTTCCTGTGTACATAATTATATGATAACCATAACTTGTTTCTGCAAAATTTGAAATAGCGCTTACTTGACCGTTTCCATTATCATACAATTCACGGCTAACATTTGCAAAATTTTCTTCCATAGTGTCTTTTGTGCTATCTGTTGGAATGTAGTAGCACGCACTAGCATTTAAAGTTGCATCATCTTGAGAATAACGGTGCATAAATTCACGGAACACAACCATTCTTGTACTATCACTAGTTGCTGTACTCAATGCGCTTTGTAATTTTGAATAGAATGTATCCATACTTTCGTATTCTTGTGTATCACGATTGTATGCTTTGGTTTCTGACTTAATCTTTTCAATATTTGCTTCGTATTGAGTCTTTGTGATTTGTCCATTAGATAATTTTGTTTTTTCTGCTTCCATAGCGTCATTTTGTTCATCGCTAAACTTAATTAAAATATGATTAACTTTGAAATATCCTTCTGGATTTTGCATATAGTAAACTTTTTCTGCGCTAGTAGGGATTAAACTATCAAACGCACTAGGATTTGCAGTAAATTGTTCGTATTGAGCATTGTACAATTCTTTAAATTTTGTTGCTACCATATCAATGGTTACATCATTGCTTTTTTCAAAATCTTCTTGAAATCTTGTTAAAATTTGATTGTCGTAATAAATTTGATAAATTCTTTGCACTTCACGCAAGAATATTTCAGCAGGTTCTTTGCTTAAATTTCTGTCTGCTTCGGCACGAGTAAGTGCGTTTATATATTTATTCCACGCTTTATCACTAAAACTATTTTCGCTTTCATAAGTAGGGTCCATTTCTGTACTGTCAGTGTATTCCCAATATTTAGAACGGAAATTTTCCATTGCTTGCTTTGCTTTTTCTGCAAAAGTCAAATCAGCAGATGTATCAAACAATGCTATAGACTCGTTTTCGTATGAAGTATCTTCAGTTACTCTTTCCAACACAAATTGTCCACTTTGACTGTCATAGTAGTAAGTATATGTTTTATCATAAGGAGTGTAAGCGGTGGATTTTTCCTCTTCAGTTGTTTTTTCCTCGAGAGTAGCACCAGCCTCTTCTCTTAACTGGTCTTCATTGTTCTTTAAAGCACTATTTAAGTAAGAATAAACATTTCTCCAAACGTTATTAGCCTCATAAGTAGTCAAAACAATTTTATCAAGTCCAAGTTTTTCACGTTCTGCTTGTTTATCATCAGCTGTCAAAAAGTCAACTAAAATTGCTCGATTTAAAGCAAGGTTGAGAGTTTGTTCAACTCCACTTTGTGTTGGGGTTGAAGAATTATCATAATTGCTATTACCTATACTATTGTAAGTCAATATTAAATCTTCACGTGTTACTTCAACTCTACCGTTGTCAAAACTAGCAACTACTTCGTTAAGTTGCTTATCTACATTAGTGGTTACCAAAGAACAACCTGCGAGCGAAGGTATCATACATACGCAAAGCATCAAAACACACATTTTTAAAAATTTCATTTTAGCCACGTTTCATCTCCAAAAAATTTTAGTAGTAATTTATTCTATCACATAAATACGTATTTTGCAATTATTTAGCACAAGTTTTTGCAATTAAATTATCAAGTAAATCAAAGGTATTTTGCCAAAAAATCTCAGGTTTTAGACCTTGATTGTCTGCTTTAATTATTGTCAAACCATCTTTTTTATATACACTAAATTTACCCAAATTTAGCCCATTTAATACACCTAATACGCTCGCATTATCATTAAAGTAAATATTACTATGCTTTGCTGTAACACTAGCACGGACTGCTTGTAAATTTTGACATTTTGCTTTTAGCAAAGCAACTTTACAAAGGCCCAATACAGAAGAAGGCAAACTCCCCCACTTGTCGAGAATTTTGTTTTGCACTTGCACAAAATCTTGCTCATCTTTGATGTTTGCAATCATACTATAAACTTCCATTCTTTGAATGTTATCGGTAATAAAGTCTTTTGGTATGTAGGCATCAATATCAACTTCAATTTTTACAGGTATAGTTTCGTGTACTTCTTCACCTTTTAGACTAGCAATACTGCTGTCAAGTATTTTGCAATACATATCGTAACCAACTTTTTCCATCTGTCCGTGTTGTTCAGGGCCTAAAATATTCCCTGCGCCTCTAATTTCCAAATCACGCATTGCTATTTTAAAGCCACTACCAAGAGCAGTATATTGCATCAAAACAGACAATCTATCGTACGCTTGTCCTGTAAGTTTCCCTTCATCCATATATGTAAAATACGCCCAAGCAAGTCTATCACTCCGCCCTACTCTACCACGCAACTGATACAACTGCGAAAGCCCTAATTTTTCTGCAGAAACAACAAATAGCGTGTTGGCATTTGGTACGTCAATACCATTTTCAATAAGAGTAGTAGCCACCAACACATCAATGTTACCCTTGTATAATTCGAGCATAACTTCTTCTATTTTGTTTTTATCCATTTGCCCATGTGCAACCGCTACATTAAATTCGTTTCCAAGTTCTGCACGTAAACTTTGAGCAAAAGCCTCAATATTTTCAACACGTGGATAAACCACAAGACTTTGCCCCCCTCGTGCTTTTTCACGTCGAAGCGCTGTGCCTGCCAAATTATAACTAAATTGAGAAACAACAGTTTGAACAGGTAATCGGTCCAAAGGTGGAGTCTCTATTGTAGTTATATCTCTAATACCAACCAAAGACATATGTAATGTGCGAGGAATTGGAGTAGCGGTTAAAGTCAAAACATGCACATTTTTCTTTATATTTTTCAACTTTTCTTTATCACCGACACCGAAACGCTGTTCTTCATCAAGAATTAACAAGCCCAAATTGAAAAATTTTACGTCCTTACTCAAAGCACGATGTGTACCGATTAATATGTTGACTTTCCCGTTTTCTACATCTTCAATGATTTGTTTTTGCATTTTGGGTGTTCTAAATCTATTTAAGCAACGAACTTCTATTCCGTAATTTTTTAACCTTGCATTAAAGTTGTTGAAGTGTTGTTCGCTTAAAATTGTAGTAGGTACAATAACAGCAACTTGATAACCACTCATAACCGCAACAAAAGCAGCACGTATAGCGACTTCTGTTTTACCATACCCCACGTCACCTACTATCAATCTATCCATAATTTTGCCACTTGCTAAATCGCTATAGACGTCGTTAAAGGCTTTTTCTTGGTCAGGTGTTGGGGTATAACCAAAACTTTGCTCAAATTCTTGCATCAAATCTGGGGCAACTTTCATCACAATACCCTTGCTCTTTTCTCTTTCACGATAAAGTTTTAAAAGGTCAAAAGCAAGTTGTTTTACGCTTTCACGAACTCGTTGTTTTTCTTTTTCAAAAGCATTTCCACCTATACTTGAAAGCGCAGGTTTTTTATCACCGCCGATATATCTTCCTAGCATATCTAATTGTTCTGTCGGCACATATAACTTGTCATTATTTTTATAACTTACAACGACATAATCACGTTTTGCACCCCCAATAGACAACTGAGTTACACCTTCACAAACACCTATTCCGTGAATTGCGTGCACCACATAATCGCCCTGCTCTGGTAAAGTAAATGTATCAGTTACCTTGACAATATTTTTGTCCCATTTGGGTTTTATAGTCTCAAATCTATTTTCTTTACTACCCAAAAATAGCAACTTATCTTCAACAAAGCAAGCGCCGATATACAATGAATGTACAAAGATATTTATTCTATTTAATTTGCTATCTTGCAAACTAGCAATTTGCTCAACTTTTATATAACGCTGTAATTTTGTTGCAATATCTATTGCTTGATTTGCGTCACCAACACACAAGATGATTTTATAATTTCTATCCAAAAAATCTTGCAGAGCGGTAGCGTAACTTTGATAATCACGCCCTAATTTTGGCACAGGTAAAGTTTCAATATTATAAACTTTTGTAGGTGTGAAAAATTTATTTTGAGTCATCAAAGATTGAAATGATATTGCATTCAAATTTTCAAAACTTGAAGAAATTTCATCAAAATCAGCGATTAAATTTTTATGTGCTTCTACTAATTGTCCACTCTTTATGCCTGCGTCTATATTTTGCTTTACTATGTCTAAATGCTCTAAAATATTTGACCAAATTTGCTTTGGCTGGTCTAATACAAATGTCCAATCATTTAATAATTCAGTTAATCTTTGACTATCGGTAAAACCTGCACAAAATTGCCAAGCAGAGCGAGGTATTCCATTCTCAAAAAGTGTTTTTGCGTGAGTAAGTGCATCTAAATTTGCAATATAGTCGCTAAAATCTGCACGTTTACCTGCATTTTTGCGCATTTTGTTATTTTGGCTATCTATATACTCTAGGGCTTCTTTTATAGCAGTTTCAGCTAACAAAAAACCATTTGGACAAACGACAATTTCATTTACTTCATCAATCTTAAATTGTGTCAAAATATTGAAAGTCGTAATTTTTTCTATTTGTGTATCAAAAAAATGAATACGGTAAGGTAATTCGCTATTAAGAGGAAAAACATCTAAAACATCTCCTCGCTTTGCCCATTGACCTGCACTGTCAATAGCATCAACTCGATTATAACCTATTGCAGTCAACTGCTTACCTAATAAATCTATTTCAATATCTTGATTTGCTTTTAATTTTAATGTGTTTTTTTGCCAAACTGTTTTTGGTGCAAATACAGAAGTTAACGTTTCAGCTGTCACAATCAACACATCAATTTTTTTGTTTAAAGCATTAAATAATGCAACTTGCGCATTAAGTCCAGCGCTACCAAATTCCAAAGTATGCAAACAAAAATCATCAGTCGAATAGTCAAGTATATCTACTTTTTTATCTAAACTTGCAAACTGTCTTTTTAAATTTTCAACTTCAGTATTATCCGCTGTTACATAGCAAATAGGTTTATCAACAAGAGAAGAAACGACTGTACGTTCCCCCATATTAAAGCCAAAAACACTCACTTTTTCTTGTGAGTGTAAATCTTTTAATATTTGATTGATTTTACTATCTTTATCAAAACAATTTAGCATAAAAATTTCACCTATTTGGTATCAGAGATTGCTCCTGATTCGATAAACATTTTAACATATTGAACAGCTTTGTCAATACCAATTTCAACGTTTGAACGTGTTTTAGGATCCATTTTTCTCAAAACATATTCCGCAAGGTCGGAACCTCGGCTAGCAGAATCTACACCTATACGAATTCGTGAAAATTCTGTTGTGCCTAATCTATTTGTAACAGAGCGCAATCCATTGTGTGTCCCTGCCGAACCACTTGGTCTTGCTCTACACAACCCAGCCATTAAATCAACATCATCGAGTACAACACAAATATCTTTTTCGTTTATGTTGTACTTTTTAGCAATAGCGAACACACAATCGCCACTGTTATTCATAAAAGTTAAAGGTTTTAATAAAATAACATCTTGGTCGCCCACTTTTGTTTCACACATCAAACCATTTTTGCGCTTTTTCTTTATTTCAACCTTTAAAAAACCCGCTATTTTATCCAAAGTAGCAAATCCTACATTGTGAGGAGTATCATCAAATTCAGCCCCTGGATTTCCTAAACCAACTATCAATTTCATATTTTATCACCTACTACTTATTTTTTCATAATACCTTTTTCAATATATGTAAAAGGAGCGATATCACTATTTTGTGTAATTTTGCTTGAAACTATAACACTATGCATTAATCTACAATTATCATCAATTTGACTATTAATAATGGTATTTCCAACTTGCAACACAACATTATCACCTATTTTTGTTTTGCCTTGCAATACATTATTTGGATAAATTACCGTATTTTTACCTATCACAACATCGGCATCAATACTAACCCAGGTTGTATCTAAGATTTGCACTCCATGTTGCAAATGGAAATCTATAATTCTTTTTTTCAAAATTGCTTCCGCTTGCGCTAAAGTGTCCATATCGCAAACAAGCATAAAATCTTGTTGCCCAGCAAAATTTGGTAAAGTACTTGAATAAAGTCTTTCTGCAGTGCGAATATAATCGGTAACAAAAATATAACCACGCTCAAACTTGCATACATTCATTCGCTTTGTTTGTGCAAAATCTAAACAACTTAAAAAAGTCCTTCTTTGTAAAAGTGGAGTGTCCGCATAAAATACGGCCGTGTATTTTTTATCCGAAAGATAAGGTCTTATTGTTTCCAAAATATCGGCTTGCTGTGTTGTCTCTATTTCTAACACTGGACATTTATCAAAAGCGAGTTCCACCCATTCAGTCATTGTTTTACCGCAAATAGACATATCATAACTACGAGTACTACCCGAAAACGCAGGATGATGTATTTTTAACACTATCACAGCCACATCATCGTCTATTTGTTCTTTTTGCGCACTACGTGCCCACAAAGTGTCAATACTTTCAATATCAATTGTTTCTGTTTCTGTTTCAAAATCCATACTTAATATACCCATAATACACCCCTTTATTGTTTGTCACGCTTGCGTAATTCTTGAAAAAAAGAAGATAAAATTTCCGCACATTCTTTTTCTAGCACCCCACCTATCACCTGTGGACGATGATTGAAACGTTGGTCATTAGGTAGATTGTACAAAGTACCACAACATCCAGCTTTTGCATCATAAGCGCCAAAAATTATCGAACGCACTCTCGCATTGATACACGCACCAGCACACATTGGGCAAGGTTCGAGCGTAACGTATAAATCACAATCAAGCAAACGCCAACTACCTATTTTTTTTGCGCATTTGTTCAACGCTAAAATTTCTGCGTGGAAAAGCGCATTGCTTTTCTTGTTTTTTGTGTTATGTGCACGGGCAATTATTTTGCCATTTTGCACAATTACTGCGCCGATAGGTACTTCTTCAATTTTACGTGCTTTTTCTGCCTCTTTTAATGCCTCACGCATAAATTTTTCTTGCTCGTTCATTTCAACCCCTATAAAAATATAAATAATTATAACCAAATTTTATAAAAATCGCAATTATTTTAACCCAAAAAAGAAAAACTACCAAAAAGGTAGCATTGTTTTCTTATGGATAAAAATTTTTATTGAAATATTTTAACAAATCGTTATAAACGTTTTTATTTTTTTCATAAATTTGCGGTAATTTATCAAATTTTATAGGGTGCGTCCACTCATCTCTCCCTACTTCAATAGTTATAGCGGGAATACCTTGCATTATGCACCAATCTTTGTAACCGCCAGCACTTTCCCCTGATGGCATAATTTTGTACCCAGTGCTTTTAGATACTATTTTTGCTATTTTCTTATCTCTTATCTTATTTAATATAGACTGATAAAAATCATAATAAAGCACTTCCCCCTTACTGTGATAACTTAAAGTTAAATTTGGTTTTATTAAATTTGTAAAATTCATAAGCGCTTCTGTTTCACTTTCACTTGCGGGGCTAACACCGATAAAATTTTGTGCCCCTGCTTTTTTCGTGTTTTTAGCACCTGTCCCCCACTTAGCAGGAAAATTTACATTCAAGTCAACTCCTTTTATATTTGCTTTCCACAAAGAAAAATCGCTTCCATTATTCATTTCCAACAAGCTATCCGCAAAATTTTTTGCTGTATCAACCCCATCTATGCACAACGCCACTCCATCAATGTTTACCACTGGTATGATGTAAATAGTACCATACCCCTGCCTCAAAGTTTTTAATAAATGTATAGCATGCAAATTAGCCAAATAATAAGTAATATATTCACGAGCATGAATAGCATATTGCGCAATAATTTTAGGATAACCGCAACCAATTTCAAAAGCATAAATCGGTCTATTTAAAGTTGTCCTACCTATCTCGATTTTTTCCGCACCTAAATTTATTAATTTTGCATTATTTATTTCTAATTCTTGTAAAAAATTCATAAAAAAATATATGTAAAATAAAAATTAATTGTGAAATATAAAACTTATAAACCTTCTAAATTGAAAAAGTTGACATAGCCAAAAATTTTTGATATTCTAGATGAATACGGAAGAGTGTCAGAGTGGTCGAATGTGCTTGTCTCGAAAACAAGTGTACCGCAAGGTACCGGCGGTTCAAATCCGCCCTCTTCCGCCATTGGAAGTGCGATTGTAGCTTGTTTTATATTATTTAAGTTAAAAGGATAACTTTGTTTCATAATATAAAATTTTAAATTCAACAGAAAAGTGAAAATATAATGAATAAGTAAAATTATTTCAACATTTCTTGTTCATCATTTTTTATTTTGTTTAAATCAGGTAATTTATATATCAGTTCTATAAACTTTTGGGAAACATCTGTAACAAGGCTATCAGGAGCTATATCCACAAATAAAAAGAATTCATCTGGTTTTGCACCCTTTTCAAACACTTTATTTTCTGCAACCGATTTTGGTAAATCTTGTTTTATAGCAATATAAGCAGTGTATTTATCTGGCTTTATTTTCCCTTTTTCTTCTTCACTTACATTTTTGTAATTAGCAGAAGAAAGGACGGTGTTATAGCCTTTATCAATTAAAGCGAGAACGCCATCTTTTACTGGGGCTTCAAGATATTTTTCGGGGTTTTTTACAATTTCTTCCACAGGGGTGAAAGCATCACAAAAAATGGTATAAACATCTTTAACAAAAATTGGGCGTTTGTATGGCTTAAACCATTCGGCGAATTCGGTTGAATTTAACAATTCTTCAACTGATTGTATTTTAGATTTGTTTTTAAAACCGTAGGGTTTTAGTGATTTAAGATAATTTTTTAAAATTTTGTTTTGCACCGCTAAAAACAATTTTTCATTAGAAAATTCAGTTTTACCCGATTTAAACATTTGATACACATTTATTTGATCCACAATTTCACTAATTGCTTTCATTTTTTCAATTTTTTTCATAATTTTATCCTTATTTGTTTTAAATATTTTAACATCATTATCATAAATTTGCAATAGGAACATAAAAAGCAATTTTTACTTACGTTGATAATGATTGTATAATTGATTTAATTTTATAATTATTTTACTGTTGATGATGAAAAAATTGAAATGGAATATAGGCAAAAATTTATTAAAGCAGGTAAAATTGATAATTTGTGTGATTCGGGGAATTTATCAAAATTTGAAAATTACACCGAATGGCTAAACTACGTGTTAAAAATTTTAAAATCTGCAAATATTTCGTCATTGGAAGTATGATTTAACTTGTTTTATAGTATTTAAGTTAATTGACACAAAGATAAAATTATGTTAAAAATTAATTGTATTTACCTTTTAGGAGTTAGTATGGGCAAAGAACAAAATGTAGTTGAATTTTATGTTTTATGTAATAAATTAAAGCATATTATTCGTTCTGGCTGGAAAGCGTGGAATGTTAAAGCAGACCGTCTTGAAAGCATAGCTGAACATATATTTGGGGTGCAAATGTTAGCAATAGCGATGTGGTCAGAATATAAGTACGATATAGATTTAAAAAAAGTTTTGTTTATGTTGGCTATGCATGAAACAGAAGAAATCTTAATTGGAGATTTGACTATATTTGATGTAGATAATGAAACAAAAAAGCGTATGGGACACGAGGCTGTGGCAAAAGTTTTAAGTAATTTAGCAAATAAGGAATTTTTGCAAAATATTATTATCGAATTTGACGAACGCAAGACTCCCGAGGCAATTTTTGCTTATCAATGCGACAAATTAGAATGTGATTTGCAATGCAAGTTGTATGATGAGCAAGGTTGCGTTGATTTAAAATCGCAAAAAGATAATAAGTATTTAAAAAATGAAAATGTTCAAAAATTAATTTATGACAACGATTCTTGGTCAAAAGCGTGGTTGAAATTTGGTCAACATTTATACAAATATGATGAAAATTTTTTAAAGATTTCAAATTATATAATGGATAAAAATATAAACAAATAAATTAAAACATTTTAAAGGTAAAGTATGCTTGAATTTTTTAAAGGTTTCTTTTTTAGACCTGGCGATAAAGGGACAGGTGATTTCTTTGTACAATATGGAATGTCATATTTTAGTTGGGAATATTTTTTGCTTATATCAATTTCAATAATTACTGTAATTACTCTTTTATTTTTGCTTTACAAGAGAAAATGGAATATTTACAAACAAATGAAAATTTTTGCAATCATACTTACTGTTACAGAAATTTGCAAAATTTTGTTTTTTACAATCAATAGACAAAATGTTTCATTAGAATCTTGGTTACCTCTTTTTTATTGCTCCCTATTTATTTATGCGCTTTATTTTGCTGGATACGGAAAAGGATTTATTCGCCAAATGGGTATTTCCGCAATTTTTATGTTAGTAGTAGCAGGAATTTGTGGAGTTTTTGCTAACGATATTTTTGCAGGCAATGGTTACCCTTTGTTTAATTTCTACACTTTCTATACTATAACATTCCATACAATTATGATTTATTTTGGATATGCAGTTTTGATAAGCAAGCAATTTACTCCTAATTTAAAAAGTTTTTTTGCTGGCATTTTATTTGTAACAATATTCTTTATTATAGCGCTTGCTATAAATTTAATCTGCCACACTAACTTGATGAGTATGATGCCTTACCGAATTCAAACAGAATTACTGTATCAAATCGGTTCGATTTTTGGAGATAATTTAGTCCCTGTTATGATGTATATATATTATACCTTAGGTGTATTTACTATTGCATTATTGCCGTTTTATATTCTTTGGACAGTAAAGTTTTTTAAAAATAAGAATACAATTATTATAACAAAAAATTAAAAATACCATACAAAACATTTTTTGTTTAAATACTTAAAACAACAAAAAAGATAATGCATATAATCATTATCTTTTCTTTTTTATTTAAAAATTTTACTTTTCTTTTTATATTTTTAAATTTTTGCTACTATTACCTTTGTTGAATTTGCTCTCTATTATCAAAAAATTTCTTTAAATCTTTGTTTGTTAAAGTTTCATCTTTTAACTTTTTGTCAATTAAATCACTAGTTTCTAGTTGCTTTTCTTTTACTTTTTCAAACAACTCATTATTTTTTAAAGCGCCCAAAAGAGCCCATTTATTTGTTTCCGTTAACGCTGTTAAACAATCTAAAAATACATTTTTTTCAAATTCACTTTTGTTTGAAATGTCTATTTCATTAGAAGAAATAGCATTTTTTATTGCTTGACGCAATGAATAATTAAACTCAACTTCATAATTTGATAATTGCGAAAGTTGATCTTCAAACTTTGATTTTATTTTTTCTTCAATAAAATTTAACTTTTCTAAATCTTCTTGATTTTCAAGATTTTCCTTTTTTTGCGTAACTTTATCTAGTACCTTATCACAATATAATATTTCCTTTCTAAAATCTAGCAAAACATCCATTATTTCTAAATATTGATTTAAAAATTTATTGTTTTTAAACATTTGTTGCGACTTTTCATATTCAGCATATCGCATAGTATTTAAAAAATCAGGAAATAGGAAATCAAAGCAACCTGTTAAAAATGAAAATGGTGAGTAAGTAAGTCCTATTTGCCTTGGAACATTATTCAAATTAAATGCATTACACAAAGTTTTATACGAACTGTATTCATTTGCGCCTTCGTAGTATTGATGCGGATTAAATAAATTATAGAGTTTATTATCACCTATATGAAATTCCTTTTTCTCTTTTACACCACTTACAAAATATTCTATTTTATAATTTTGCGTATTTTTTAATATTGCTATATCTTTAATTAACCTTCCATCTTGGTCATATATTTTTTGTTGAAAATTAGATAAAGAATGGCTTAATTCGTGAAATAAAGTATTGATAATCTCTATTTTTTCAACTTGATTTGAATAATTCGCAAAGATATTTTCAATATCTTTGTAATCATCTTCATTAAAGAAAAATTCTATACTTTTTTCGATATTTTTTGTACTTTTATCTTTGTCAATTCTTATATTTACCTTACATTTAAAATTATTTTTTAATCTGGTATAATAACCTCCAAAAGTTTGTGCGCCATGCCAATTAATAGGCTTACCCTTTTTATCTTCCAAAGATTGAGTTGTTAGTAACTTAACTTTTGTATTACATACTCTTTCTATTGCATCGTAAGGCAACTCTGGGTACATTTTAATACTAGTTTCTAAAAAAAGTTTACAATAAGGGTACATTATTCCCCAATTTTTGTAAACTTTTTTATTTTCCATTAATTTTTGCGCATAACTCATTTTGTCACTTATTAAAGAATTTTCCATAATTCCACCTTATTTCTTGTTGAAAGTATCCTTTAGTGAAATAGTTTTATTAAAAATGTAATTATTTTCCGTGCTATCTTTATCTAAACAATAGTAACCTTTTCTCATAAATTGAAACGTATCACCAATTTTTGCATTTTGTAAATATTTTTCTGCTATGGCTTTACTTTCAATTAAAGAATTTTCTTCTAATAAATCTTCAATACTTACCCCGCTTGCTAGTGCCTTGCTAGGTTCTAAATAATCTAATTTTGTCAAGTTTTTAAATTCTCTAATAGTTACTTCAAAGCCATTACTTTTTTCAACAAAGTGAATTGTGCCTTTGACTTTTATTCCGCTTTCGTCCTGTCCGCTTTTTGTGTTTGGTAAATATTCGCATTCCAAATAATCAATTTCGCCGTTTTCTTTATAAACTACATTATTACATTTTATTATATAAGCATTTTTCAATCTCACCGTACCGCCCAAAGTTAAACGGTTGTATTTTGGTGGTGGATTTAAACTAAAATCTTCTTGTTCGATAAAAATTTCACGCCCAAAAGTTGCTGTATGTGTAGTATGAGTTTCGGCATTTTGATTGTTTTCAATTTCTATTGTTTCAGGTGCACCATTATAATTTGTGATTACTACTTTCAACGGGTCCAAAACTACCATTGCTCGTGTTGCGGTTCGGTTTAGTTCTTCACGAATATGATATTCAAACGCAGATAAAGGAATGATACTCTTTGCCTTTGTTAAACCGTTTGCACATATAAAATTTTTGATTGCTTGCGCAGGTATTCCTCGCCTTTTCATACCTACTATTGTATAAAATCTAGGGTCGTCCCACCCCATAACTTTATTTTCGTTTACTAAGCGTTTAAGGTAGCGTTTACCTAACAAAACATTTTCAAGATTAAGTTGAGCAAATTCAATCTGTCTAGGTTTGTTTTCACCTTTCCAAACATTATGAATAACCCAATCATACAAAGGGCGGTGGTCTTCAAAACTTATATCGCAAAGACTAAAAGTAACGCCTTCGAGAGCATCTTCCAAAGGGTGAGCGAAATCATACATAGGATAAATGCACCACTTATCGCCTGTTTTATAATGTGTTGCATGTAACACTCTATAAATTACAGGGTCACGCATATTGATATTAGGACTTGCCATATCAATTTTTGCACGCAAGGTAACTTCGCCATCTTTGTATTTGCCTGCTTTCATATCACGAAACATTTGCAAACTTTCACTAGCAGGGCGGTCACGATAAGGACTATTGACACCAGCAGTAGTCAAAGTACCACGAGTTTGAGTAATTTCATCAGCAGACAGTTCACACACATACGCTTTACCTTCCATAATCATTTGTTCTGCTATTTCGTACATTTTATCAAAGTAACTTTCACTTGCGTAAATTACTTTTTTAGGAGTATAGCCCAACCACTCTAAATCTGCCATATAACTTTGTGCAAAATCACCATCTTCTTTTGTTGGATTGGTATCGTCCATACGCAAATAAGTATAACCGCCAAACTTTTTAGCGGTTTCAAAATTTGTAATCCATGCTTTACAGTGTCCTATGTGCCAATATCCGCTTGGCTCAGGTGGGCAACGAGTGATTACTTGTGTTTGCGCACCACTTTTCAAGTCTTTTATGATTTCTTCTTCAATAAAATTTGAAGCAGTAATTTCATCTAAATTAATCATTATTTCCCCTTAAATTGTTATTTTTAATTAAAGTATAACACCCTAGCAGGTTTTTATCAAGTTTTTAAATATTAAAAATAAACATTATATTTTGTTGCGCCAATTTTCTTTTACTCGAACAAACAACTCTAAATATACTTTTTTATTCAACATTTTTTCCATTGCTTTTCGGCACTCCATACCTATCTTTTTTAATTGAGCACCGTGCGCACCTATAATGATATTTTTATGACTTTCTTTTTCACAATAAATCAAAGCACTAATATAAAAAGAAGTGCTTTTTTCTTCTATTTTTTCAATATCCACCCCTACACCGTGAGGGATTTCTTCATTAAGAAGCCATAACATTTTTTCACGAATTAACTCGGCAAGATTAAATTCCAAAGTTTGTGCTCCAAAAACATCTCGTGGAAAATATTCGATTGTATCATTTAATTTTGAAATAATTGCTTGTTTCAATTCGTCCAAATTTTTACCTGTTTTTGCAGATACGACATAGACTTCACTCAAGCCTTCAATTTCATTTAATCGGGCAATGCGTGGATAAACAGTTTCAAAACTTCCTAAATCAACCTTATTTACCACTGCAAAAACAGGATAATTTTGTTTGCAATAAAATTTCAATCTATTGATATCTTCATCAGCAAAATCCTTGCTACCGTCCAAAACATACAACAACAAATCAACATCTTGTGTCGCCTGCGTTATGGTTTCCTGCATTTGCTTGTCTAAATTATTTTTGCTTTTATGAATACCTGGGGTATCTATAAAAATTGCTTGATAATCTTTACCGTTTAAAATACCTAAAATTTGGTCTCGAGTAGTCTGCGGTTTAGGGCTAACAATACTTACTTTTTTCCCTATCAAAGCGTTTACTAAAGTAGATTTGCCAACATTCGCCTTACCTATCACCGCTACAAATCCTGATTTAAATGCCATAAAAATTCTCCTTAACAATATTATACATAATCATAGCAAAATTTTCAAGTAAAACATTAAATTAGTAATTTAAAAATAAAAATTGTATATAATAAAAATTAAGCAAAAGTTTATAAGTATCAAATTTTTATCATATTTATAGGTTATACTTTGTATTTTTAAAAAGGATTTTAAATTATGAATTTTTGGATACCTGTATTATTAGGAATAATTCAAGGAATAACTGAATTTTTACCTATAAGCAGTAGCGGACATTTGGTGATTTGTGAATATTTTTTTGGACTTGAAGGAGATTTCCTTTTCTTAAATGTTTTGCTACACGTTGCGACACTTTTGGCTGTAATTATTTATTATCGCAAAACTATATTATATTTAATAAAAAATCCTTTTTGTGATATGAACAAATACCTTGTAATTGCTACCATTCCAGCGGTAATTTTTGTGCTGTTGTTTAACAATTTTGTAAACACCGTTTTAGCAAGTATTGTAATGGTTGGTATCGGCTTTATAGTTACTGCAGTTTTTTTATCTGTCGCCGTGTATATGTCAAAAAAGACTAGAATTCCTGAACCTTTAAATTATAAAAATGTAACTATTATGGGCATTAGTCAAGCGTTCGCCATTTTCCCCGGATTAAGCCGTAGCGGTACTACCCTTGCATTCGGTTTGATGGCAGGCACAGAAAGGCAAACTGCATTAGATTTTAGTTTTTTAATGTCTATTCCTATTATACTTGCAAGTTTAGTATACCAACTAATTTTCGCCGATTTTTCAACAGCGTTTGTAGATATTAATATCGGCGGTGTAATAATTGCTTTTATTACGGCTTTTATAACTGCCTTGTTTGGTTTGGTTTTAATGAAAAAAGTAGTAAAAAATACAAATTTACTTTACTTTGTACCATACCTTGTGATAATCGGTATTTTAACAATAATTTTTGCTTAAATTTAATAAATATTAATTTACTAAATTAATTAGGTATTTTAATTAAAGTTTAAAAATATATTAGGAATATGGTTATTTCAAGTGTTTTTGTATTTTTTGTAGGTATTTTACTTGCAATGATTCCTATTATTGAATTAAAAGGTGCAATACCTATTGTCATGAGTGCTTCAATTTGGGGTGAATACGCACTCAATCCCACAATGGCTTGGGCTTCCGCAATCATCGGTGGAATTTTAGCAAGTTTTGTTGCTGTTTTAGTTTTTTTGCCATTACGAAGAATGTTGGAAAAAATCAAGTTTTTTAAAACAGCCTTTAATTATTGTGATAAAGAATTGAATAAATGGCTAACTAAAAAAACTTTTGATATAAAAAGAACTAAAAAACATATCAAGGAAAATCTAAACGAAACAAAAACGACTACCGCCCCCTCAAAAACAATTACATTTGAAGTATCAAACAATCATAGTACTGTAAAGAGTAAAAAATTTAAACAAACTCACGACAATGCAAGATTAGGTAAATTTTGGTTAGTATTCACTTTTTGCGCACTCCCTATCCCTTTTTCTGGCGTTTGGTCATCGGGCGCTTTATGTTCAATACTAAAATTAGATTTTTGGTCTAGCGTTTTAGCACTGACTTCGGCAAATATAATTTGCAGTATTGTAATAGGCGTGTTCTGTTCCATTTTAAGCGAATTTGTAGATTTAGTCCTTTGCGTATTTTTTATTATCGTAATTTTGACAATTATTTATAATTTTACAAAGCATTTGCTAATGAAAATACAAATTAAAAAAGACAAAAAGAAAGAGTTGAGTTTAGCGGAAATACAAAATTAATACTTTTTGTAGAAATATATAAATTAAATAAGAAAAAGCAAAAAATAATTGTTTAAAGGTATAAACTATGGTATAATAATATTATACATTATACAAAGGATTAAAAATGGTCAACAAATATAATATTCAACATTCTGCATTAGGTGGTCTTTGGGGCTTTGGTGCTCCCTTGATTGTCAGCATTATCGCTTCAATAGCAATTATAAGTGCAGGCGAAAACAGTGGCTTAGGGGACAATATAGTTTTCAATGTAATAATAGGGCTATTGACAGAGCTTTCATTTTTTGCTGTTTTTTATACAATTAGCAAGCGAAGACAAGTAGATTGGGTGCAAGCAAGCGGAATTAAAACTAAATCTCCTTGGTATTTTTATATAATTGCGATACTTTTAGGTATAGTATGCGTATTCTTATTCAATCCTATCATTAGTCTTTGGGAACAACTTCTCGAAATATTAGGTTACAAACTAAATACCGAACTTTCTTTTCCTTTAGACAATATAGGTTACCTATTTCTTGCACTTCTTGTTGTTGGGGTAGTACCTGCAATTTGTGAGGAATTTCTTTTCCGTGGCTTGATACTTAACGGATTGCGAAACTATGGTGCAGTAATCTCAATCGGTGTTAGTGCGTTGCTGTTTAGTTTAATGCATATGAATTTACAACAACTTCCCTACACTATTATTTTAGGTATCGTACTCGGTTTAATTGTTTACTACACAAAAAATATTTGGCTTTCAATACTATTGCACTTTTTCAACAACGCAACTGCAATATTTATAATGTTTTTTACAAAACCTATTGACAATCCGTTTGTATGGTATGATATATTAATTGCTATTGTTTGTGTTTTAGGCGCTGTGGCATTGCTTTGGCTTGTAATATACGCTATTAAAAAGGTATTGAGCAAGCAACCACAAACACAAGAGATTGAAGACACAGCAGTTGTAGATAAATCAACACGAAATAAATTAATAATTACACCTATTGTGGTTGGATTATTATTTTTAATAATATTTAGTTTAGTTAATTTTGGAGTTATATGAAAAATCTAGTTATACAAGATAAAAAAATATTTTACGCTGGACTAGTCTATTTTATATGTATAGTCCTGTATATTGGCGTAAGGATACTTTGGGGAACGGGTATTTTTGCAAATATTGACCCTATTATTAGTGATTTACTTTTTTCAAGCATAGTGCAAATATTAATACTTGCAGGCTTGCCGTTTTTGTTATGGAAGGCATTGGCAAAACAAACTTTTAAAGAAACCGCAAACAGATTTTTCTTTAAGAAAATTTCATTCAAGTCGGTACTTGCTTCTCTTGCTCTGGGTGTATTGATGTATATAATTGTTTTATACGCATCTACATTTTGGAATACTTTGATTAATCTTTTTGGATACTCTCCTAGCACCGCTTCCGCTACAACAAATTTACCTGTATGGCTCGCTTTTATGATTACAATAATTTCTACATCTTTGATGCCTGGATTTTGTGAAGAAACAGCGCACCGTGGAATGCTGTTAGGAAATATGCGCCATAACGGACTTAAACGTGCTATTTTAATAAGTGCTTTGATGTTTGGCCTTGCTCATTTAAACATTGTACAATTTGGGCACGCTTTTGTTGTTGGACTTGTGCTGGCTACTTGTACTTTTGTAAGTCGCAGTATATTCCCTGCTATGATTATTCACGCAACAGTAAACTTCTGTTCAATTTACCTTGACTATTCAAGTGCTTATGGTTGGTTTGGCGGAAACTTGATGGATAACATCACAAATTTCTTTTTAAACACTAGTATAGGCATAAGTTTAATCTTGTCGTTTTTGATATTGGCTGTCGTGGTAGTGTTGGCTGGAATGTTGATAGTACGTTTATATGTGGAAAACAAACGAAGTAAATTTGCCGAATTTCGCACGAACTTATACAATTCGGTAAAAGGTACCGAAATGGAACAAATGGTAAACTTTAAAGACGATTTGGAAATGCTTACATTATTTAACAAAGCATCTGCAAATGATTTGAAAGAAAAAATTGATAGCGGTAAAGTACCACTTACACATCTTGAAAGAGAATTAGGACGAAGTCCATTAAATACTATGATATACAACGAAATTGAAGAATATAAAAAAGTCTATAAATTAGATTATATATTCTACTATATGTCCATATTTATGATGACTGTTGCCACCATCGCAACTTTCATTTGGGGAGCTTTCTAACAACAAATAAAATGCTTATTTAAAACACCCCAAATATTAAACATACAACTTTTTAAAATTTTAAAAATATTTTGAAAGAATTTTTTATCTAGGCATTAAAAGGAATAAAAAGAACTTTACAAAAAAAGTAAAGCTCTTTTTTTAGTTTAAAAATAAAAAGGTTAATAACAACGTTTTTAGATAATAAAACAAATAAAATTTGATAACTAAAATAATGGTATTTAAAAATATATGATAAATTATTGATATATTTTTATTTGCATTTTTATATATAATTTGTTAAAATATATCAAAAATAAAATTAGGAAGAGAATATGGCTAACAAATCTAAAACAGAAGAAAACAATAACACAAGTTCCTCAACAAAAGCAAAACAAAGTACTAAAAAGATAGTTGAAGTTTCCATTTCGAACCCACCCCTAGCAACAAAAAACACACACAAAGTAGCAAAAAACAATAGGGATAGTGACAATTTTTTCGATGCTACCCTACCTTTAAATGATATACCTGAAAAAAACATTGAACAAGAAATAGAGCAAGCAAAACAACGTGCAATTCAAGAAAAAGAAATGCTCGAAAAAATGAAAACAATACCTGACAAAAGCAAACGCACTTATCTTTCTAGCGTAATAGCGTGTCTTGTAACAGTTGGCATTTGCTTGATACTTACACTTGTATTTTTCTTTTGGCTAAAATGGTATCCTGTTGGATTTGTCTTCGCTTTAATCACCATTATTGCTTCTCAAGCCTGGATAGTATTTTTTAAAAAATTAAACGCTCAAACTGATGATGATTTTGATTTAGAGGATAGGAAAAACGAAGAAACGCTCCAACAACACCTAAAAGATAAAGAAAATAAAAAATAAACAAGTACTCAAAAAGTACTTGTTTTTTTATTTAGTATTTAATTATTTATTTTTTAATCTTTCTGCACGCATTAGTGCCATTTCTAATTTAGGTCTATTGTATCGTTGTATAAAAATAGGTGGAATTTGCAAAATTGCATTAATTAAAAACAAAGGTAAAGAAATACTAAAGAAAACATTTGATGGAAATATAAACAAAACAAAAAGTCCTATTAACAACATGCCATAATGTATAATTTCGGCATAACAGGTTTCAGTTAAAAATTTTTTAATATAATCTTCATTCAAATTTTCTAATTTATCTTTTTTAAAATTACACAACTGCCCCATTTCTGGCACTTTATCTTTCCAATTTTTTATACCTAATTTTTCATAAATCTTTCGCTCTTTTTTACTTACTGTATAAACTTTATTTTTATGATTAAACCATTCCGACGGTAAACAATGTATTACCCAAGCAATTAGGACGTCTAATAAAAATATAAACAAAGCGCCAAACAAAACTGATGCAAAAGCGTACAAAAAAGTCGCCCCTAACAAAATATTTAATAAAAATACAAATATTAAACTAAACCCCAAAAACCATAAATAATATCTCAACATTTTATCACTCTTTAAGTACTATGCATACATAATACATAAATTTTTGTTACTTTTTGCTATTTTTTTAACTATTTTTAAATGTTTTATAGCATTCTTCCCAAACTTTGCTATTTTGCTCCATTAATTCATTCATTCTTTTTTGTTTATCTTGCAAATCACTTTTAATTAAAGGCAGTATATGAATATCCATGTATTTAATAGGCATGCTTTCCTTTGTCCTTTTGTTTGTATGACGATAAGTTATAAACAACGGCAAAATAGATACATTATTTTTTACAGCATAATGAAAAGCACCGTTTTTGAGTGGCCTTGGCTTTTCATATCCTGTCCACATTGCTTGTTCTGGATAAAATACTATTAAATAATTTTGTTTTAAAAAATAACTTAATGCTTCATTAAAGTTACGCATCCCCGCCAAATCGCTCCCCAACGGCATCATACCACCGACACGCATCATTTCACCGAAAAATCCTTTTTGATTATTAAAATCACCTGCTACAATTTTTACTTTTTTGTTTTTCAATGCTTTTTGAACAGCGAAGCAATCAAATTTATTTGTATGATTGCAAGTTACAATAGCGCTATCTACATTTTTTAAATTTTCTTTGCCAAATACTCGCACTTTATTTACAAAAGTATTTTTATAAAATCTATACGGTTTAACAATAAAATTTCGTTGAAAAAATTGTTTAAAGCGTTTTGACTTTGATTTTACATAGTAATCAAAATTTCCATCTACTTTGATAGCATTTTCATAATTAATTTCAGTAATGTGCTCGTCGAATTTTTGTTGTTTTTCATTTTCTGTTATCCTTTTTTGTAATTCAATATAATTCATTATTCACCTGTTTTTTTACTTGTAAAAGTTACTCTTTCTATTACTTCCCACTCTTGACTTTGTTTGTTTCGTAAAGCCTTATAAACAATAGGAATATATTCCATATAATTTATCGGGTGGTAAAATAACACCAACATTTTTTGCCAAAAAGATATTTTTATATTTTTCCAATCAGCGATAAAACACGCAAGCGTTAAGAAAAAGAATGATAAATATAATGTAGCAAACCCTATACCAGCATACATTAAAGCAAGCAACCACTCACCATAGCCCATAAGCCCTAGCAAAATAGACCCCATTGCGTTTAAAACTGTAAACCCTACGAGCAAACCAACATATCGATACACTTTACTCAAAGAAGTTGTATAATATATATTGCGTTTAACTTCCTTTGTTTTTGGTAAACTTTTGAGTTGTTCAGCGTACAAACGGGTACTATCAACTACACCTGTCATCCATCTTATTCTTCGTTTTTTAGTCATTTCGTGACTAGGCGATTCCTCTACATAGATTTTAGCGTATGAATAATAATAAGTGCTAAAATTTTTGATAACACAGTCATACATTAATTCTATATCTTCTGTAAGAGTTTTTTGGTAGGGAAATCCGCCCAAAGTTTTAATAACATCGCTACGAAACATAATTCCTGTGCCGATTGTCATATTAGTAGCACCAATACTTGTTTTGTGCTTATTGCCTAACTCATCAATCATAGTCCAAATCAAACCATTGCAATTTGACCAAATACTGTTCGCCTTTTTATCTTCTATTAAATAATTCTTTACTAATTTTTTTGCTTGAATAATTTGAGCATCACTTGCCATAGCATTATTCATTTCTTCCAAAAATTTATTGTCAAGCATACAATCGGCATCAACGATTACATAAGCATCATATTTATCTGGATTTTCGGCTAAACAATTTTTTAAACATCTATCTACGGCATAGCCCTTGCAATTTTGTTCTGGAACTATATGTACAAACGCACCATAATCTTTTGCAATTTCGATTGTTTTGTCCCTTGCTTCTTTTACAATAATATGCGTATCAAAACGACATTTTGGGTAAGTTTGTAATTTCAAACTATCCAAAAGCACACCTATTACCGCACTTTCATTCCTTGCTGGAATAATAACTGCTATTTTGTTAAGTTTTGGATTAAACAATTTCGCTTGTTTTTTCCTCACCTTAAACCAACCAACCATACGTGGTATATAATATACTATAAATGCAAGTGCTAACACTCCGCAAAGAATTGCAACTGCATTTATAACCACTGCTAAAACACTCATACCTTTTACCTCCTACGTTTAAAATATACATAAAACTGAAAAAATACTCAATTCGGTTTTAAAATATTTTATCTATACTCTAATTACCAAATAATAGATACAACTCTACTTGTAATATAATTAAATTCTACACTCTACTGTGAGTAGAATTTTTTAAATTTTTGGCTTAAATGCTTGATGTTTTGTGTTTGTATATGGTATATATATAATATGGATAATATAAATGAAGTAATAGCAAAAAATTTAATGACTTTGCGCAAGCAACACAAAATGACACAATTAGAACTTGCTCAAAAATTAAATTTTTCAGATAAATCTATATCAAAATGGGAAAAGGGTGAGTCGCTCCCTAGTATTGAAATACTTGTTCAACTTGCCCAAATTTATGGAGTTACCCTTGACTATTTCACTCATACAAACGAAAATAGCAAAGAGTTTGTAAAAAACGACCCTAAACGATACAATAAACTTATAATTAGTCTTTTGGCAATTTCGGTAGTTTGGATACTAGCAACGGGCGTATATGTATATAGTCAAGCACTATTTAACATTAATGTTTGGACAGTCTTTATTTGGGCTTTCCCTATTTCATTTGTACTTTCTATCATTTTTAATGCTATATGGGGAAAACGCAAATACATGTTTTATCTACTGTCATTTTTGCTTTGGACCTTAATTACTGCAATTTATCTTGAATTTTTGCAATATAATTTTTGGCTAATTTTCATACTAGGAATTCCGTTTCAAACCACTATTATTTTATGGTCAGGGCTCAAACCCAGAACGAAAAAAAGTTTAAAGCAATCTTAAAAGATTACAAAAATTAAAGTGGAAATATAAAAAAAACAAAAGGAACTATCAAAAAATAGTTCCTTTTTTATATTTATTTATGATATCTAGATACCTTGTTTTTATTAAAATAATGGATTAAAAATATGCAATACTTGACAACATAGTCTTGCGAATAAACCTTGCTTAAAGTTTTGGGAAGTTTCCTGTTCACAATCAATCAAAGTCTTGTCAAAATCTAATTTAATTTGAGATATAGTTGTGGTTTTATATAGCCAAGCGCCACATTCAAAATGATGCACCAAACTTCGATAGTCTAAATTAATAGTACCTACAAAACCAACGATATCATCACATACGCACGCTTTTGAATGAATAAATCCTGGCGTGTATTCGTAAATTTTGACACCAGCTTCTAACAAAATTTTATAATTAGAGCGAGTTATATAAAAGATTATTTTTTTATCAGGGATATGAGGTAATATAATGCGCACATCTACCCCACGTTTTGAAGCGACAGTAAGAGCATTTAGAATATTATAATCAATTATCAAATATGGGGTTGAAATATAAATATAGTGTTTTGCGTTTGATATCATATTTATAAACATATTTTCGCCAACGTAATCTTGATAAAGTGGTTTTGGACCATCACCAAAAATATGAACAATACCTGAATTTTCAAATTTTGGAAAATCGTTTGGAATATAACGTTTATAATCTTCATTTTCAATTTTTGCTTGGGCATCATAACTTTGTAAAAACATCAACGTTAAATTTTTTACCGCTTCACCTTCAAATCGAATTGCTGTGTCTTTCCAATGTCCAAAAGGGTGCGTTTCGTTAATATATTCATCTGCTAAATTTATTCCGCCCGTATATCCTATTACTCCATCTATAACTGTTATTTTCCTGTGGTTTCGATTGTTATGCACAGCAGTAGCAATAGGCAAAAATTTGTTAAATTTTACACATTTTATACCTAACTTATTCATTTGCTTTGCATAATTTGAAGGTAGTTTATTGATACAACCTAAATCATCATAACAAAGTCTTACTTCTACCCCTGACGCAACTTTTTCTTTTAATACCGATAGTATGGAATTCCACATTTTGCCTTCTTCGATAATAAAATATTCCATAAAAATGAAATGCTTTGCTTGTCTCAAATCAGTGAGTAATGAAGCATAAAATTCTTCGCCTAATGAAAAGAATTTTGTGTCCGTATTTTCTTGCGCATACAATCCACTCGTTCGCATTAAATACTCGCTTTGCCCTGAGTATTCTCCTAACTCAACTTCCAAATGTTTTTGCTTTTCTACATTGTGTTGAGCAAAAGCATTTACTTTTTGCTCTGTCAAATTATAACGTCTTTTTTGTTTGCGACCTAACTTATTTTGTGAAAACATTAAATAAAGCACACCGCCCAAAATAGGAAACGAAATAACAATAACTAGCCACGGCACTTTAAAATCTGGATTTGTAGGCTCATTGATTATTTTTAAAAATATTAAAATTGCTATAATAAACGAAAAGATTTGAAAATATACAAAATAATCATTGAGTAAAAACAAGAATAGTACAATAAGAATTATTTGCAATATTATTGCGAGCCCTATAAAACCCATTCTACCAAATAATGCTTTAAATAAATTCATTTTTTATCCTAAATTACTTTTTACTTTTGTTAAATGCCTTATATGCTCGATAGGTTTCGTAAACATCTGCCTTGCTTGTAATTTCCCAAGGTGCGTGCATATTTAAAACAGGTACTCCTGCATCAATTACATCCATACCATATTTAGCCATAATGTAGGCAATCGTTCCGCCACCACCTTCATCTACTTTACCCATTTCAGTTGCTTGATATGTTACACCTTCATCGTCCATAATCTTGCGCAATCTTGCTATAAATTCTGGGTTAGCATCATTTGCTCCACTTTTTCCATAAGCACCTGTATATTTATTAAAACTAATACCCTTGTTAAAATGAGCATCGGTACTTAAATTGAAAGGTGCCAAATAATTAGGGTCAACCGCTGCTGTAACATCACTAGAAAGCATACAAGAATTATTAAAAGCACGTCTTAACGCAAGTTCGCTATATTGCCCTGCAAGGTTCATAATTTCAGCAACAACATTTTCAAAATATTTACTGCTCATACCTGTTGCGCCAACACTACCTATTTCTTCCTTGTCCACCCATAAGCATAAAGTGCTGTATTCTGGAGAGTCAGTCTCAAGAGTTGCCATCAAAGATGCATAAGCACAAACACGGTCATCTTGTCCGTATCCCATTATCATACTTCTATCAAGTCCAAAATCTCGTGCTTTGCCTGCTGGTACGACTTCAATTTCAGCACTAAAAAAGTCATCTTCTTCTATTCCCTTTGATTTTAAAAGATTAAACATATTTGCTTTGATTTTATCTTTTTCAGATTTTTCATCTTGAATAGTTCCAGCCAAAACATTCAAGTCTTCACCTTTTAAGTCACCTTTTTTAGAACTTTCTTTTTCCAAATGTGGTAACAAGTCGCTAATGCCTACAACAGGGTCATCTTCATTTTCGCCGATACAAATATTTAGCCTTTCGCCATCTTTCTTTACTACTACACCATGTAAAGCAAGAGGAAGCGCTGTCCATTGATACTTTTTAATACCGCCATAATAGTGCGTATCCAACATACAAAAGCCCGTGCTTTCATAAAAAGGTTTTGCTTTTAAATCTAATCTAGGTGAATCAATGTGCGAACCCACAATATTGATGCCTTTTTCGATAGGTTGCTTACCTACACAAAATAATACTAAAGCCTTGTCCATATTAATAGCATAAACTTTGTCGCCAGTCTTTAACTTTGCGTTTTCTTGCATCAAGTCCTTTAATGAACGATAGCCCGCTTGTTCTGCTTTTTTAACAGCATAACGAATACACTCTCGTTCTGTTTTGCAAGTACTAATAAAGTCTTTATAACCTGTACAAAAGTCTTCCAACTCTTTGCGATTATTTTCGTATTTTTTCCATAAATTACTTTCCATACTTCACCGCCTAAATTTAATATAAATACTATACAATAGTTTTTACATTTTAGCAACTAATAATTCTCTATTCTTCATCTTGCAAATTATTTTCTCGCCTAAAACCACTTATAACCATAGAAATAAACAAGTAAAGCAATCCTATCCCTGCAAATAAAACCAAAACGCCTAGCGGAGTTTGTAAAAACATAGCCACTTCACCAACATTTGCATAAATCCCTACAACTTTGCCTTTGATTTGTTGTATAGTTTTTGGCTCTTTGTCTACTTCACTTTGTATGTTATCACCTTTGGTGTAATATAGATTATCTTTTATTTCTACAATGCGGTGCACAACTAGATTTTTATCATTATCTACAAAAGCAATAATATCATCAACCTTGTAATCATTTTGTGTATGTATAAAAATTAAATCATTTATATTTAATGTCGGTTCCATACTATTAGTGGTAACCACCGCTGTTCCATATCCAAAAATCATAGGAATTTCTTGCTTTAAAAATATTTTACAAAACAATATGTAGCCGAATAAAAAAATAATACCACTTATAAGAAGATACAAAAATATCTTAAAAAATAATTTTAAATATTTACAATTTAGACTTTTCATATTATAATATATTCAACTTAATATTAATTTTATTCAAATACAAATTTTGTAATTTACACCTAATTAATTGAAAATATTTATATTTTAATATATAATATTAATAAATTTTACTAAAAGGCGAACACGATGAAATCGATTTACACGTATTACAAGGAAAGATTAATTGAAATAAGCGGTAAAAATCGCAGTTTGTATGCTAGAAAAATAAGCAAAAAGTATTCTTATGATGTTGGAAGACTTCTTGATGGTGATTATGATGCTATCAATTCTTTTATAGATTTTTTATGGCGTGAAAAAACTTATTCTTTTCCATTAATTTCAAGAGAAATTAAAGACAGATTATCTAAAAATCTCGGCATTGACCAAAAATATGCAAAAAATAATGATTTTGAGGACTTGGAAGGAAAAGAGCGCAATAGTGCTATTGCAAAACTCGAAAGACAAAAGCGTGATGAAACGAAACGTGCTATAGGTACGCAAGTCACCGCTTTAAAAAATTTGAAGCGAGAAATTGAAGAATTTGCAAAAGAAACAGGACGCTATGAGTTGTATGTAGGATATCCTTTTGTACAAGGTTGTATAGGTAAAGATTTACTTATAAAAGCACCCCTTGTGCTTTTCCCTGTTGTAATTGATGTTGTAGATGAAAATACCGTCAATATTGAAATTAAACGAGATGAAAGTGTTCAACTAAACAAAGTATTTTTGCTTGCCTATGCTAAACAGCATCGAATTAATACAGAAAATTTAGAAATGGAATTTAAGGGAAGTTTAAATAGCAAATTTAAAGATATTTCTGCTATCGTGGAGTATTTGCGCAAATTTGGTTTTAGAATAAGTTATAGTGCTCGAAAAGGTATTTTCGATTATGATAAATCTAAAGAGCCACACGAAAACGACCCTTTGGAAGTAAAACATTATTGCGTTTTAGGGCGTTTCCCTCTTGCTAATTCCATATACAATGACTATACACTTTTAGAGAAGAAAAGGTTAACTAACGAAGCCATTGATGAATTGTTATATACAAAAACACCTAAAAAAGCTAAAAAAGTAGATACAAATATCTATACTGTTAGTAATCTTGACTATGCGCAACAAAATGCAATTTTAAATCTTAATAAAAACGGTAATATTGTAATCTATGGACCTCCTGGAACAGGTAAATCGCAAACCATAGTAAACACAATTACAGATGCAATTTGCAAGCACAAAAGAGTGCTCGTAGTTTCACAGAAAAAATCTGCTCTTGATGTTGTTTACAACCGTTTGGGGACTTTAAACAATAAAGTAATGTTTTTAATTGACCCAGAAAAGAGCAAAGCACAATTTTACGAGCGCACTAAAACCGCTCACGAACAAATTATGGAATTTGTGCCGACCACTACACAAGCAAACTATGATGAAATTGAAAAGAAAATAGAGGCGGAAGAGGAAGAACTACGCCAAATTTCACAAGTGTTGTTTGAACCAAAAGAATTTGGACTTTCGTTGCAAGAAATGTATGCAAATAGTAGTATTATAGGTAAAACAAGTTATGATTACACTATTTACAAAAATATGCTTAAAAATACTAAACTAATGGAATTAAATTATGCACAATTAAGTGAAAACTTGCGTTTGATAAAAGAAAAAAATAAGGCAGAAATTTACTATAAAATTTTAGAAAATAAAAAGACTAATCCATTCGTTGACAAGATTAAACCTGATTTGGAATTTCACACACTTAATCAAACAAAAGCGAAATTAAAGCAACTACTTTCGCAAAGACTTGCTCCTTTTGATACTTCAAAATATCCAAACTGCCGACAATTAATTGCATACTATTTAGATAAAAAATTAAATGTAGATGATTTGTCGCCATTAGTTAAATTTGTTACAAAAGAAAACAATCCGCATACTTATAGAACATTGAAAACAAGTTATGCCCTATTACCTATGTATCCTTTTGCCAAAATGGCAATGAACAAAAAAGAAAAAGAAACGATAGCATCATTTAACAAAACTATTGAAGATATTGATGAATATACTCAAGATTTTAAATTCCTTCAAGATGTTTTGACCGATACAGGTTATGCAATGATGATTGATAATGTTTTAAACGGTAATATGCTTTATTTACGCTTATTACTCAATGCTTTGGATAATTATGTAGAATTTAGAGATTTAGGTGTCAATATATCTCAACTTAACGATATCGAAAAAATTATATTAAATTTTGCATATAAAAGCACAAACACAAAAGCGCATTATTTAGAAACATTAGAAAACTTGCTTACCGTTCGAATTTATCACGAAGTAACTATTTTAGAAGACACATACAAAAATGAACTTTCAAAGATAATTGACTATGAAAACGCAAAAAACCGCATTATCTCTCTTAAAAATGAATTAAATGCTACATCTCGTGTTTTATGTGATGAAAAATTTAAGCAAGAATACATCGATAAATTTAAAAAAGATGAACAAGGCAAAAACTTTTTATATCAAGTTAGCAAACAACAAAATTTATGGCCGATTAGAAAATTTATGGAAGTTTACGGCGATTATATGTTTGACTTGTTCCCTTGTTGGTTACTTAGCCCCGAAGGTGCAAGCACAATTTTACCGCTTGTGCGCAATTTATTTGATATTGTATTATTTGATGAAGCATCACAGGTATTTATAGAAAACACATTACCTGTTATATATCGTGGTAAAAACATTGTTGTCGCAGGAGACTCAAAACAGTTACGCCCTACCGCTACATTTATGAAGCGTTATCTAGGTAACGACGATGATGAAAATCTTGATTTGTCTGTGCAAGCGGCATTGGAGGTTGAAAGTTTACTTGACCTTGCTATGACTCGATACACAAGCGCACATCTTACATACCACTACCGAAGCAAAAATGAAGAGTTGATAAACTTTTCAAACAACGCTTTTTATGAAGGGAAACTTGAAATTGCACCAAACACAACCAAAAACTTAGGTAAAAAACCTATTCAAAGGGTTAAAGTCGATGGTTACTGGTTGGACAGAAAAAATGTTGTGGAAGCGAAAGCCGTTGTTGATACTTTGAAAAAGATTTTCAATACAAGAAAGCATAAGCAGTCTATCGGTATAATTACTTTTAACGCCGAACAAGAAAGCGCTATCGAAGATGCTATTGATGCTGAATGCAACAAAAATCCAAAATTTAGAGACCAATTTATTAAAGAGCAAAACCGAAAAGAAAATGGCGAAGATATTAGTATTTTTGTAAAAAATCTTGAAAATGTACAGGGTGATGAGCGTGACATCATAATTTTCAGTATAGGTTATGCTCAAAATGAATATGGAAAAGTTGTTGCACACTTTGGGCCACTTTCAACTGAAGGTGGTGAAAACCGTTTAAATGTAGCAATTACTCGTGCAAAAGAAAAGATTTATGTTGTAACAAGTATTGAGCCCGAAGAACTTAATGTTGAAGGCGCAAAAAATGCTGGCCCAAAATTATTTAAAAATTATTTGCGTTATGTTCGTGCTATTTCAAATGGCAACCAAACAGAAGCAAAAATAATACTTGAACAATTATTAACACTTCCAGAACAACCTGCCCGCTCAATAGTCCCTAACAAAGTGGAAGAAAAAATAAAAATTGAGCTTGAAAAATTAGGCTATAAAGTTGAAACGAATCTTGGCAATGCAGATTACAAAATTTCACTTGCAATATATGACAAAAATCTTGATCGTTATTTAGTAGGTGTTGAATGTGACTACACTGCTTACAAAAGTTCGGAATCATTGCTTGAACGAGATGTTTATAGACCTACATTCTTGAAAACTCGTGGCTGGGATATTTTGCGTGTTTGGAGTCGTGATTGGTGGCTAAACAAAAATAAAGTTATATCAAATATAACTAAAATTGCAGAAAAGAATAAAGCAAAATTATTAGCCCAACATGAACAAGAACAACAAAAAAAGCCACGCACTCGTACAATTAAAATAAAGCAAAAAGCGTAATAAAAAGGTAGCAATACCTTTTTATTTTTTATTTATTTTTCATTAAAACTTTTGATATTGACAATACTAGTTATATATGTTATAATTTTTTTAGCATAAAAAATTTTAGATTTATCTTGTGTAAGCGCTGATATTTAACTTATTTTTGATTTATGAAAAGGCGCTTAGGAATTATTTTTTATTAAACTAATTTCTTAATTTAACAATGTTTTATAAATCAAAATATACAGTTTTACCTACCAAAAAAGTAAGGTATGTGCTGTTTCTTGTATGCTATACTACAAAAAAGGTAAATATTATGGAAAAAGATTTTAAAAATTTAGGTGTAGAACCTTCTTTAATTTCTGCACTTACAGAACAAGGGTTTAGCGCTCCTACTGAAATTCAATCTCGAGCTATCCCTTTAATTTTACAAGGTCAAGATGTTGTTGGATTATCTCAAACAGGAACAGGTAAAACAATAGCATTTGTATTACCTATCTTACAACGAGTAAATGAAGAACGATATGTACAAGCGCTTGTGCTATGCCCTACCCGTGAACTTGCAGAACAGATTTTGTTAGAGTTTAAAAAAATAATCAAAAAAGACAGCCGTTATAGAGCCGTTGCCGTTTATGGTGGCGCCGATATGCAAAGACAAATATATTCTCTCAAGCGTGGTGCAAATATAGTTGTCGGCACACCGGGTAGAGTTTTGGACCACATTTCAAGAAAAACACTTAAGTTAGGACTAGTAAATACAGTTGTATTAGATGAAGCCGATGAAATGTTAAATATGGGTTTTAGAGCCGATATTGAAAATATTTTACGCAACACACCAACAGAACGTCAAACAATAATGTTTAGCGCAACAATGTCACAAGACATATTATCAATTACGAAAAACTTTATGAATGCGCCTAAAACAATTCAAATTGGCACTCCAAACACAACAATATCAAATGTACGACAAACATATTTTATTTGTCCAAAAGATAAGAAAAAACGAGCACTACACGCATTGCTTACAGAGTTACCTCGTGGGCGCACGATTGTATTTTGTAACACTAAAAAAATGGTTGATGGCGTACAAAACTATTTGAGAAAAATGGGCTTTATTGCACTTGCTTTACACGGTGATATGCCTCAAAGCGTAAGAAAGCGTGTAATGAATGAATACAAAACTGAACCTAATACTATTATGGTAACAACGGATATTGCTGCCCGTGGTATTGATGTAAAAGATATTATTTCCGTTATTAATTTCGATTTACCTCAAAACCTTGAATATTATATTCACAGAGTTGGTCGTACAGGTCGTGCAGGTAAAGATGGTAATGCTTATACATTATTAAACACGCCAGAACAAGTGCGTGATTTACAAGAAATAGAAAAGCGCACAAAATCAAAGATTATTTTATCACAATTAACCCTAAATGGATTGGCAGAAAAAGCACCAGCAAAACAACCGGCACGAAAGGGCAAAAAACTAAATATAAAATCACGAGAAAAGCGAGCAATACTTTGTGGCAGAAATGAGCAGAAACAAAGTAGAAATGGTGGCCGAGTAAATATTCAAGGAAATAGTAAACTAGGTAAAAAACAACGCACCATTAGACAAACACACAAATCAACAAAACAATCAAAAATTCACTTTTAAATAAAAAACATTTAAAACTAACAATCGTGAAACTAAAAAAGCACTTTAACTAAAAAGTTTAAAGTGCCTTTTATTTTTTTTAAAAAATGCTTCAATATGTCTTAATTAAAAACTAAAAAATTGTTTTATAAATTTTTACTTAATCAACATCTAAATTTTCTCTCTTAAATATGTCATCGTTAAAAAAGTCTTGTATTGTCATATTAAAACCATCACAAATTAGAATTATAGTATCAAGTTTTACGGTTTTATATCTTTCATTAATTATAGAACGCAGTGTTTCTTCTGGCATTGCAATTTTTTGACATAAAGAATATTGTGTCAAATTATTTTTTACAAGTAAATTTGTAATTCTTAGCGCTACCGCTCTTTGTGTTGTCATGTTTTACTCCTTTTCGTTTAATTTTATCAAAGGAATTTTTTAAAATTAGCGTGCGCACACACGGTATTTGTTTGACTTTTAATAATTATTTTTGATAATATTTACTTAATATTAATGAAATTTTGCTCATAAATATAATGTGTGTAAACACTGTGGAGGAATAATGACTAGCAAAACGAGTTGTATAATAGGTCATAGAAATGCCGAGTTTAATGAAATAAAAATAAAAAAATTAACAGAATTTTTTGAAAATTTAATTGTTAATAATAATGTCAAAATATTTTTGTTTGGCAGTAGAAGTAATTTTGACTTTATTTGCCATAAAATTGTTACGGAATTAAAAGCGAAATATTCTTTTATTCAAAGAAAATGTTATACTTGCAGAAGTGAGACTTGTACTTTAGAAAGTGAATGAACATATTGGGAAAAAGTTTATAGTAATTTTTATAAAAAAGAAGTACAGTTGCTAGGAATTGAAAAAGAAGTTGAATTTAAAGATAAGTGGATTACGGGTAAAGCCGGTTACGTAGAAAGAAATCAAGCAATGATAAATGATAGTGATATTTGTGTTTTTTATTACAATAAAGATTATGAACCACAAATGCGCAAGTATTCAAAACGAAGTATTAGTTACTATCAACCAAAATCAGGTACAGCACTTGCATACAAATACGCTATACAAAAAAAGAAAAAAATTTTTAATGTCTTTGATATTTTAAATATGAAGTAAGCACAAAAATAACAAAAAATCCATCACTTATTTTTTTAATTTTTATTATGTCACATAAAGCAATAAATACCGTGTAAATTTGAAAAAACACTTTACAGCGACAAAATAGCTATGTTAATTATTTGATATTAATAAAAAAGGAATTTTACAAAGTAGTATAATTCCTTTTAAGATTAATTAAACTAATTTAAAAAAGTTAGAATTTAATTATTTTTTATTATTTTTTATGTATTATGCAGATTTTTTGTAAAAATATCGCACCCCTTCATTATCATATATTAATTCATTCCCACTTAAAGTAAAGGTTGTATCGTTTTCGTCCACTGTTATCGTTATTGTATTGTTAGTTTGAGTCCAAGTGCCTTCCGAAGCACTATCCGCCTTTATTTTTATAGAACCCGTTTTGTCCTCATTTAATACTAAAACATTATTAAAATCTTCCGCATATTCCCCTTTATCCGTATCGGTTGAATTTATTGTAGTTCCATCATTAACTACCCTATCTAATTTCCAAGTTCCAACCACATTTGTGCCACCACAAGCAGCAAAAAAACATAAACTCATTACAACAATAATTGTTACTACCAAAACAGATTTTAATGCACCATTATTTTTTAAATTTAATACCTTTGACATATTATTTACCTCTTTTATTTGTTTTTTTAATAAAATTTGATTACTTTTTGTTACTATTTTTAAAATAGCAGGGTCTGGCTCTGTTGAAATACTATCAATAATATCCATTTTCACACCTAACTCAACTTTACTCATACAAAGCATCAAATAAAATTTGATTTGCACTTAAAAACTCAAAATAAATTTGAGCAAGTTTATCTTTTCCGTAACTTTCAACTTCAAGACTATAAAACACCGCCTCTGTCTGCAATTTTGTTTCCTCCTTTCCCTTTCTCTGCAAACAAATTTAACAACTTTTATTAAAAAAACAAAGCAAAAAATAATTGAAATATAAAATCGCCAAAAATAGTTTTTTATCGACATTTTATTAAAATTTATCTAAATACCTTTTTGTATAAAAAATTTCAGTTGATATTTAAAATAAAACATATATTGACTTTTTCCCTTTTTGGTGATATAATAAAACAAACAAAAGTGAGGGCTAAAATGAGCTACCAAAGAAATAATTATAAAATTAAGTATGCGGTTATCCCTGTGTACAATTACTTTTGCAATATTCAACTTGATGTGCGTGCCTATGTAGTCGGGAAATGTTATTTATGCGGTGAAACAAAAAGATATACGGAGCAAGGGACTTCGGAAACTGAATACGATGTAGTATTTGAATGGAACCCAAATAACAGCACCGATAACAACGTACCTATTTACAAGCCAACCACAAAAGAAGTTACCAATAGTACAAAGGTTTCAAAAATTTTTGATACCCCTGCCGAATGTCAAGAATATGCAGATTTATTAAATGAAACGTTAATCAAGGCTGCAAAACTTGCAGGAGGGCAAAAAGCAATTGAGATTAAAAAAGAAACTGAGATTGCAAAGCAACATTATAAGAATGAAGTAACATTTTTAAAATAAAAAAACTAGCATTATGCTAGTTTTAATTTTTGTCCCAAATTATACTAACTTGAGGATTTCTAATTCTATAAACAATACTTTTCATTAAATGAGAAGCGGAAAAACTAAATATTCCTTCTGTTGAAACGATTAAATGGTCTTTTAAAATTATATTTTCGTTATCTAACATTTTAAAAATTTCTGCAGTTACCTTTACATCTTCAATAGAGGGACAAAAACCACCTGTTGGGTGATTATGCGCTATAACCACACTCGCTCCATTATGGCGCTTCGCTAAATCAACAACTTGTTTTTTATTAATTATTAAACGGTCTTGTTCACCCTCTCCTAGCGTGCCTGTAAAAATTATTTCATCTTTGTTATTAAGAATAAAAATGATAAATCTTTCATAATCAAGATTTTCAAACTGTCTATATAACATTTGCACCAAGTCATTGTAATATATAGGTTGAGTTGGTATAACGGCACTCCCTGGCACCATACGAAATGAATACATCGCCCGCAACAAAGCACAAAGTTTTTCTGCCGAATTTTCACCTATGCCACGTATCTCTTTTAAATCTTTTGGAACCGCATTTTTAGCCATACATAAAAATGTACCGTACTTTGCTAATAACGCCTTTGCAATCTCGTTTGTATCAGTTCTTTTAAAAACACATTGTAACACAATTTCAGAAAGTAAAGTATCATCAAAATCATACGGCTCAACGCTCATCGCCTTCTCTCGTATTCTTCGAAAATGGCCATCATGCATTCTTGGATTTTTATGCATACAATCACCCTCGCAGTTATTTCTTTGGTATCATTTTTAAAATATTTGGTTTGATAAATTCTAAATTAGAATGTTTTGCTGTTTCTTTTCCCTTTTCTAATGATTTTTCATTTTTGTTAGGTATAGTATCCAAATTTTGCAGGATACTATTACTTTTTTGCTTTTTAGTATCCATATTTTGAGTTGTATCGTTTCGCCTATTAATTATAATATCATCAAAATTAAGTAAATTTTTCCGTTTATTTTCTAATGCTTTATTAGATAAATTTAAAGTCTTTATCTCATTATCATTTTCCAAACTAACTTTATCCGCTGTTCGGTAATATTCTTTACGATAATCATATTTTGAAAATCCAGGGACCTCATCAATGTAGTTTACCAAAACATCTAGAAGCTCATTCATTTCATCAACTAATTCATAAAATCCCAAACTGAAAAAACACGCACGATAAGATAAAACCGCATCGAAAAAATGATGCAAATTAAACTCGTTAATCTCTGTGCAATTTAGGGGTTGAAAAAAGTTATTTGCTAAATACGTGTACATCTTATCCGTTAATAACGGCATATCAAGTGCAGTTTCACGTGTTAGCGCACTTGGGTTAGTTAAAAATAATTTATTCATACATTTAAGCCTTTTTTTTAATTTTAATGCATTTTATTGCATTTGGCAATCTTTTTTAACCAATTTATCAAGCAATTAATAAAAAAAATATAAGATAAAAAATGAAAGCTCTTATTAACTTTCCTTAAATAATTATAATTAACTATCCTAACCTTTATACAATTAAATCTTTTGTAACCAACAAAAAAATCAATAACTTACCACATACAATACATTTTTTCGTACAACAAAAACAAAAAATACCATAATCTTGCATTTGTTTTGTTGACATTTATTAAAAGCTATGATACAATGAAATTGTTATTCTCAATAAATTTTAAATAATTCGGCATGGAGAGGTACCCAAGAGGCCGAAGGGACGTCCCTGCTAAGGACGCAGTACGGGAAACCGTAGCGAGGGTTCAAATCCCTCCCTCTCCGCCAA
>CALWOW010000025.1 GCA_944383295.1 uncultured Clostridia bacterium | reverse complement strand
TTTAAAAAAAGATAAATTTTAATTGATATTATTTATAGGGGTATGCGATGAATAAAACTTATGAACCGTTATTCACACCTTGGAAGATAGGAAATTGTGAAATAAAAAACAGAATAGTACTTTGTCCTATGGGTGGGACATCAATTTTTGGCTGGATGGAGCCACATCACTTTGATAAAGATGCTGCTGATTTCTTTATGGATTTAGCAAAGCACGATGTTGGACTTATTATCCCAGGTATTGCTCCGCTTCGAAATATGATAGGTAATAGGTGGCTTTACAAAGCAAACGGAGCGTTTAAAAAATTAAAACCATTTATGCAAGAACTACACAAAACAGGCGCTAAATTGTTTATACAATTAACAGCAGGTTTTGGACGCTCTTTTTCAATTCCTAATTCTTTAGTTCCTGTTATAAAGTGTAAGGTACTAAAAGGAATGATAAAACCTATAATAGATGTTGACCGTTTGTGTGCTTCACCTAGCAAACTACCTTCACGTTGGTACAGTAAATACACTTGTAGGGAATTATCTATAAAAGAAATTCAACAAATGATTGAAGCATTTGCAAAAACAGCAAAAAAATGCAAAGAAGCAGGTGTAGATGGTGTTGAAATTCACGCCGTACACGAGGGGTATTTATTGGACCAGTTTACAACAACATACACCAACCATAGAACTGACGAATACGGTGGTAGTTTTGAAAATAGATACCGTTTCGCTGTTGAAGTGGTAAAAGCGATAAAAGCAACTTGTGGTGCTGATTATCCTGTTTCATTAAGGTATTCAGTTGTTAGTAAAACAAAAGGATTTGATTCTGGCGCAATACCGGGTGAGAATTACAAAGAAGCAGGGCGTGATATGGCTGAAAGCGAAAAGGCGGCAAAATACCTACAAGACGCTGGCTATGATATGCTTAACTGTGATAATGGTACTTATGATGCTTGGTATTGGGCGCATCCGCCTGAATACATGCCAACAAACTGCAATTTACAAGATGTAGCACATATACGAAAATTTGTTGATATACCTGTTGTTTGTGCCGGTAGAATGGAAGCAGATGTTGCTGCAAATGCAATAAAGGAAAAACAAATTGATGCAATGGGCGTAGCAAGACAGTTTTTAACCGACAGTTGTTGGGTTACAAAACTCAAAGAAGACAGGTTAGAAGACATTATGCCTTGTATATGCTGTCATAATGGCTGTTTCCCTTTGGCACATTACAAAGGCGTTGCTTGTGATACAGCAATGGAAGATTCTGCACATATGGCTAGATGTGCATTAAACCCTACTACAATGGATAATGGAAAATATGACATTAAACCAACCAAAAAACCTAAAAAAGTTGCTGTTATAGGTGGCGGTGTTGGTGGTATGGAAGTTGCGAGAATTGCAACTATTCGTGGCCACAAAGTTACACTCTACGAAAAAACAGATAAACTTGGCGGTGTATTTATTCCAGCGGCAGCACTTTCATTTAAAGAAAAAGATAGGAAGTTGCTTGATTGGTATCGTCGCCAAATTAAAAATTTAAAAATCGATGTTAGATTAAATACCGAGATAACTGATTTAAACTCATTAGATGCTGATGAAATTGTTATTGCAACAGGTGCTACTGCACGCAAATTGAAACTTGCAGGCAGTGAAAGATGTATTGATGCGGTTGACTTTTTAAACGGTGCAGAAGTAGGAGAAAATGTTGTCATTATCGGCGGTGGTTTGACAGGTTGTGAAATTGCTTATGAATTATTTTTACAAGGCAAAAAACCTGTTATCGTGGAAGCAAAAAATGATTTAATGGCAGTTAGTGGACTTTGTTTAGCAAACTCTTCATATTTAAGAGATTATTTTAAATATAAAAATGTACCTATTTTCCTAGAAAGTATGGTTAAAGAAATAAATAAAAACGATGTTACTGTTGTTGATAAAAACGGCAAACAGTATAAGATAAAGGCTGATTCTGTGATTACAGCAATAGGTTACAACCCTGCACCTTTAGCTAAAGCAAGTAAACATATTCACATAGTAGGTGATGCGTTGAAAGTCGGGAATTTAAGAACAGTAGTTTGGCGTGCTTGGGAAGTGGCAGAAAAAATTTAATTAAAAACAAAAAAAGGATAGTGCTTGTGCATTATCCTTTTTATTAAACTAAAATCGTTGTTCAAATCTTATTCATTGCTTTCATTTGGAATAACAGTGTAATCAGTAGTTGAACCTTCTACCAAAACTGAAACATATCCTTCAGCAACAAAATCTACTTGAGGGTTTTCTGCTAAATTATCAGAAGGGTTGAAGTCTACAAAAGTACCGCCGTAAACATTAATAGTTGCTGTCCCTTCTTTGCCGTTTGCATCATAAAGATTTAACAAATAACGGCTGTCATCATATTGTGATTTTTGGTCTAAAGAGAATTTTCCGCCATAAATATTTGCTTCACCCGTATAAACATAAATGGTGTGCATATTTCCTACAAATTCACCATTATTGATAGTTAATTTACCATTACCTGTCACACTAATGCAATAAACATCATCTTTAAGTGCGACCATTTGACCATTTCCTGTAACAGTTAAATCACCATTTTCTTCTACAGAAATTAAAGATGTTGAGCCACTAGGGTTAGAAGTTGAGTTTGTCCATATTATTTCTGAATTGTAAATTTTGTGTCCATTAAAGTCTAAAGTCACTTTTCTTGTAACATCAAGTTCATCTTTTATGTCAATGTCGTTTTTAAGAATAACGGTTTCTTTATCACCGTTAAGTGCTGCAACTAGCTCCGCATAAGTTGAAACCTCTGCAACGCTTTTTTGTTCGCCACAAGCAGATAGCAATAACCCAAAAGAAAATAACGCAACAGTTGCAAACAAAATTCCAAATAAATTTTTTGTTTTAGTCGAACTTTTCATTCTTAAATTCCTCCTTTATATTTGCGGTTCATTTCGATTATATCTAAAATATACGCATTTGTCAACTTAAATAGCACTATTAATTAAATAATAAATTTATAAAAAGTAAAATAAAAATACTTATTTTTTACGAATTACAAATACTTCAATAAATTATTATTAAAAAATAAATTTGATACTAATGTATTTTTTAATTGCAAAGAACATTACTAGATATTTGATGAAACAATATTTACGATAAAAATAAAAACACTTAAAGTTAAGTGTTTTTTGTTTTTTATATCTTGTGCATAGGAAGTACAAGATACAAGTATTCTTCACCTTCTTGTGGTACTATTGTGCAAGGGTGAACAGGACTACCATATTTGATTTGAACAAACTCGTCGGAAATTACACGCAACGCATCAGTATATAGACGGCCGTTAAACTCAATCTTTAAATCTTGTCCAGAATGTGTAGTTTGCAAGTGTTCGGTAATGTTACCTAATTCACTTTCACTGCTAACTATCATATCTTTTCCGGTTATATCAAATTTAACCACAAAGTTACGGTCTACACGGCTCAATAAACTTGCACGTTCGATAGTGTCTAGTAAGTGTCTGCGGTTTACGTTGATTGTAGTGGTAAATTCTTTTGGTAAAATTTGTCTGTATGACACATAATCGCTTTGCATACCCATCAATCTAGTCATTAATTGAGTGTCTCCTAAATTGATTTGTAAGTGGTTTTTCTGTGTGCAAATCTTAATAGTTTGGTCACTGTCAGGAAGTAAACGCACAATTTCAATTAAACAACGAGCGCTAACTACAAGCCCAAATTCTGCACTTTGCGAAACTGTTTGCTTGCGTATTAGGGCCATGCGCACACCATCAAGAGCAACACCACGGATTTCGCCATTTGTTACTTCAAGCAAAATACCACGCAACATAGGACGACTATCATCTTGCGCAACTGCAACGCTTGCTTTGGTAACCAAATCTTTAAAACTGTCGCTACGAATTTCTACATATTCGGGTTGGTCAAGATTTTTAGGTTCAGGGAATTCACTTGCATCTTGACATTGAAAGTATGCGTTGTTGTCCCCATAAGTTACATCTAATGTGTTGTTGTGCAAGTTAAATTCAATTTGGTCACTACTGATTTTGCTGGCAAAGTCTGCAAAAAATTTTGCTGGTATTACAGCAACGCCAGGTACACGCACATCAGCACGGATTACTTTTGTAATGGTAAGTTCTAGGTCTGTACAGGTCAAAGTCAACTTGTCATCTTCTGCTACCATTTTTACACATTCTAAAATAGGGTTTGTAGTGCGCACTGCTGCCGCTTTTACGACTTTTAGTACAGCATCGGCTAAATCTAACCCTTGACAACTAAATTTCATTTTTCACCTCGTAAGTATCTTTTTGATGCTACTATTATAACAAATTAGTTGTAAAAAAACAAGATTTAATTATAAAATTTTTTACTTGTATAAATATAACTTAAAAATATTATTTATGCAAAAATAATTGACTTTTTATTGCGTTTAGCACTATAATATTGTTAGTATTGGTTACTATAATTACTAGCAACTATTGCATAAAGAGGTGAATTATGGAAAAGTTAATTTTAACAGATGCACAAAAAGAACTTATGGCTCAAACTGATGCTATTATAAAAAGCGGTGATGTAAATTTAATGCTAAAACATTTCGCTTTGCTTATGACTGATGGCTTGACACCTACACCACGCCAAATTGCAAAGGTAAGTGCGCACATTTATAAAACAGGCAATGAAAATCTAAGTCTTGATTTTGCTACAGAATTTGGTGGTATGGGCGCTTTTGTTGAAAAGTTGGGCGAAATTGTCATTGAACAAGGCACCGCAGAAGACAACTTTGATTTTGCACAATATGTAGCGGGCGCTGATATTATACTTCACGGCAAGGCAATAAAAAAGAAAAGGAATAAATTGTGGTGGAATGCTTTCGTAAGACGCTTCCCTGAACAAGCAAAAATTATTACACAAAAGCAAATGAAAGAAGCAACCCTTTCTAGGTAAAAATAAGGAGTTATGATGGAAACGGAAAAGTTTAACACTGATGCAGTAACTTATGAAAAGTTTGATTGCGATTTGGGTTATGTAATGGGTGAGCATGACATTATGCAGATGAAAGTTAAACGCTTCAAAGAAGAAAACTTTAACCAACTTATAGGTACTTTCGATGAAAATGGTGCTTACATTATTTCAGATGAAATTTTAGTCGAGCTTGTTGGTTTGATAAAAAAGATTGATGCTCAAACAGTAAACGGTACAGAAGCACGTGCTTTTGTTGGTGACCGTGTTTTGCGTTTCAATATGACACCACCACAAGTTCTTGAAAATGGCAATGCATATTGCTATTTGCAACTATTAGAAGAGATTTCTCACATAAATGGTTATTATATAGACACCTTGACTACGGTTATTGCAACGTATGAGTACAAATATGATGAATTTTTCCTAAACAATGCTTATCGGGCATTTAATCTGCAAGAGTTTAAAGAAAACGACCCTGATGCAACCGCTCCTCAACTTGTACCTGATTATTTGGGGCAACGCTATGCTGTTATTTCTGCAATGCTTCTTCAATTTGGTGAAGCACTAGATAAGTTGGAAGAAGCATACTTTAACAAGCGTATTCAGTTGCTTTCCGAACATCCAGAAGTCGCTGTGGTGCTAGCCGAGTTTGCTAACAAACGCAATAAACTTGAACCATACTTTTTAAATGCGGAACACAAATATTATCTATTAAACCAAATACTTGATGAAGTGTTGGAGATGGATGTTTGCAAAAAAAGTATTGAGCAGTCAAATGTAAAATATCATTTGCGTGAAGCAGATATGAAGTTTTATAAGTTGAATATGCAAGCAAAAGAAAAATTGCGTGAAAGTCATCAAGTACAGCAGGCAAAAGACAACGCAATGTTTACAGACCTAAGCGCAAAGGGCAAAGCACCTGCACCAGCACAAAAGAAAGTTGCACCAAATGTTAAAATTAACTCTGGCAATAAGAATAGGGGTGGAAAGTCTAAAGGTGGCGGTGGCGCTAAAAAAGCAGGGCCAGCAAAAAAACCAGAGAAAAAGCAAGAACAGGCTAAACCTTTATATGAAATGCCATCTCAACAAAAAACTACTCAATTTGTAAAAAATACAAAAATACAAAAAACATTGAAAACGCAAACTTTGGAAAATTCGAATATGCAAATGGGTAGATAAAATAAAAAACGCATTTTTAGGTTTATTGTTTTAAACAATGTAAAAACAAATCTCAAAGTTTGATATTTTTAAACTGTATAAATTGAAAGTACAAATAAGGTTTAAATCTTTAAAATCAGCAAAAAATAAAATGAACTTTACAAAATCATAAAGTTATTTCGTAATATGTTTACAAATTAATATTTATTATTTAATTATATTTGTTTGAGTAAAAAATTAATTTAATCATGCTATTATTAAATGAAATTATATGAAAATATTTTATAAGTTATTTATAATTTATTTTCAAATAAAATTTAATATAGAAAATTATGTATAATTTAGGAAATTACAAAGAGTTTTAATAATCGCAATATTGTTGATAAAAAATTTGTAAGTTTTTAACTTAAATGATTATTATGGAAGTTACATTGAATGCAAAAAAGATTAATATAAAAGTTTAATTTTTCTTCTTGTGTTAAAATTTAAAAAATTTTAATTTTCAATTTACATATTTAAAAATATTAATTGTTTACTTAATCAATATGATTTGGTTTTAACCATAACAAGCATTTTAAGGAGTAAATATGGAAGAAAGAGAATTACTAAACTATATTTGCGAAAAATTAAACAACAATCAAGATGTAAGTCAAAAATTTAATTTAGATAATATAACATATGAAGTTAATTTTATAGGCCCTAACAGTGAAAAAGGAATTAATATATCTAGCATAATAATTATTCCTTTAATTAATGATTTGAATAGAGAAATAATGTTAGAAGCGAACAATTTAGAAACAAATAATTTTAACGATATCTTAAATCAAGGTGTGCAAACTGGATTATCACTAGTTAATAAAACTAGATGCAAGCCTTGTCCAATTATAATTCCTTTATTGCCGAGTGAAAAAAATCAACCATATTTTCAACAATTGTCAAGGGAATGCTTTAATTTATTACCTGAAAATAAGTATTATAGACTTGATGAACAAGTTGTAAAAATCATTGATTTAACAAAAAGTATTTTAGAAAATAAACATAAAATTAAGGCAAAAGATAAAATTTTTTTAAATGGATATTCAAGTTCTGGCGTTTTTGCTCAACGATTTGCATTGTTACAACCGCAATTAATTGAATATGCGTGTATAGGTGGGGCAAGTGGAAGTATTCCATTAATATCAACAGATATTGAATATCCAATCGGTATCAAAGATTATCAAATATTATTTGGTAAAAATTTTGATATGGATTCATATACTAAAATAAAATTTAAATATTATGTAGCAGAATTTGAAACTATAAATAAATCAAATTCTAGATTTGATGAGAATAATATGCCAGCTCCTATGCACGATATGAGTTTCTTTGATAGAAGTGTGCCATATGAAGTTGGGAAAAAACAGCGACAGATGTTGGGTGCAGAAATGTTTGATAGAGCAAATAAAACCATTGAATATCTACAAAATATGGGAATTAACATATCTCAAAAAATTATTTTGGGAAGAACTCATAATAATTTTAGTGGTATAGGTGTTAATGAGTTAGGCGATAAATTTTTTAGAGAAGTATATAAGGATTCACTTGCATATCAAAATGAGTATATAAAAGTTCAGTAAAGTATAATAATCAATATATCTAATAAAAAGAACTTTGCAATAATAAAGTGGCTTTCTTAAAAGTGGTTATTTTAATTTCACTTTAAAACTTAAAGATTTTTGTTTTTGCTAATTTAAAAATAGTTAAATTTTTGTGCTTTTTGTAATTGTAGTTAATTGTTATTTTATAAATAGGTATTGAAAAGTTGGTTTTTGTATGTTATAATAAGTTGTAATATATTTAAGGAGATTACGATTATGGACGCAAAAGATTTAAAACACTTTCGCAGTAAGGAAGAAGTTGCTGCTAATTTTGCTGCAAGGGCGTGGGCTAAAGGAATTGTTGAACGTACTCAAGATAAAACTTTAGATTTAAAGACAGTACCACAAGAAAATTTGGACAAATTTATTCAATTATTCACAGAACGTTTAACTGATAAAATTATTGCAATGGATTATTTTTATCACAAAAACAAAGAAATGTCATTATTGCAAGTTTATCACATAGATGAAACTACAAGTGATGAAATTTTAGCAAATTCTGCACGTCAAGCCGGAATTAAACTCCACTATTTACCTACATATTCTTACACTAAATTTTTCATAACTGATGACAATAGAATTTTGGTAGATATAAACACTTCAGATGTAAACAAACGTGATGCTTATGTTATTACTGAAAACTTTGAAGATGACAACGTAAACTTTGATGTAAAACATTACGAGCCAGAACCAGGTATTGATTTCCGTGAGTATTTGGCAAAAGAGGAAATGAAGTCTCAACCACAACGCTAAAATTTCGGTATTATTATCGCAAATAATTAATAAAGAGTATAAAGTTAAGCAAAAACTTAATTTATACTCTTTTTAATTTGATAAGTAAACTTAATGAAAAGTTTAAAAACTTTTTTAAAGTGTTTTCATTTTGTAAATATGCTTTTCAACTTCCAAAATAATCTTTGTCATAGTTTGCACTACTAAAACAGGATTAATTCCAGAAGCAGTTTCGCCTGATAACATAGTCGCAGTAGCTTCTTCGTAAATTGCATTAGCAACATCATTTACTTCTGCTCGAGTTGGTCTTGTTGAGTAGGTCATACTTTCCAACATTTCAGTTGCGACAACACACATTTTACGCTTTACATTACAAAGTGAAATTAACTTTTTTTGTGTTGGTGGAATTTTTTCAAGTGGTATTTCTACGCCTAAATCACCTCTAGCAACCATAAGGCCATCGCTTACATCTAAAATTTCATTTGCATTTGCTACACCGCTAGCATTTTCTATTTTAGAAATAATTTTTATTTTTTCATCACCATTTTCTTTTAAAAATTTCTTTATATCCAAAACATTTTGCTTGTTGCTAACAAAAGAAATTGCCAAATAATCAGCGTTATTTTTTATAGCAAACAGCAAATCAGATTTATCTGCTTCGGAAATATATGGCGAACTAGGGATAAGGCCAGGAACATTTAAACCTTTGTTGTTGGTTAATTTACCACCAAACAGCACTTTACATTTAATGTCCGTTTTGGTTACTTTGAGTACTTCGAAAATCATCATTCCATTGTTAGCAAAAATATTGTCACCTTTTTTAACTTCGTTGACCAAATTTTTGTACTTTAAACTAACAATTTGTTGATTTCCAACGATTTCGTTAGTAGTAAAAGTAAATTCGTCATTCACTTTTAGTTCAATACCACCATTTTCAAAAGTACCTATTCTAATTTCAGGACCTTTTGTGTCTATCATTAGTTTTAGTCCCTTTTTTCTTAATGCGGATATCTTGTCTATCAATTCTTGATGACTTTCGTGTGTTCCGTGACTCATATTAAGCCGAGCAACATTCATGCCGGCTTCAAACATTTCAGTTAAAATTTTTTCATCGTTGCACGCTGGACCTAGTGTGCATATAATTTCTGTAAATTTCTTCATAATGATTATATTATACAATATTTTAAAAAAAATACCAAATAAAAATGCATGTGTTATCAAAAATTTTATATTCCCAAACCCTTTAAAAATTTTTAAAAATACCTTTTAAATAGGTGGTTTTTTATGTAAGTTTTGACGTATTTTAGCGTATAATGAAATTGATAAAAAACTTTTAAAAATTTTATATAAATATAGTTGACAATTCCAAATTTTTGTCTCTATAATAAATAAAAAAAGTGCGCTTGAAAAATAGGTCAAAGTAGGGTAATTTTGCAATCAGTCAAATGGAATCTTGTTTGTGCGATTTTTTGAATTTTAGCGCAAATTTATGCATAATGAAGGGGGTATAAAAATGCGCAACGCACTATTAAACAAACTAAAGGAATCATGCATTTCTATTTTGCCCATTATGGTTATTGTTTTGTTGTTATCAGTAACCTTAGTACCTATGTCGTGGCAAATGATTGTTCAGTTTGTTTTTGCTTGCATAATATTGATTGTAGGTATGGCATTTTTCACACTCGGTGCAGATAACTCAATGCTACCTATAGGACAAAATATAGGTGCTTTTTTGTCACGGTCGCATAAGGTTTGGCTTATGTTGCTGGTCGGTTTCCTTATGGGAATAATTATTACAGTGGCAGAACCAGATTTGTCAGTATTGGCAAATCAAGTACCAGGAATAAATAACTGGGTGTTGATTTTTGCTGTTGCTTTGGGTGTTGGAATTTTTATGATGTTTGGGATAATGCGCACAATTTTTAGTATTCCTTTACATTTTATCTTAACTTTTTCTTATATTTTAATCTTTGTATTAGCAATTTTTGTGCCTTCGCAATTCGCTCCGTTGTCTTTTGATAGCGGAAGTGTAACGACAGGACCTATCAGTGTGCCATTTTTGATGGCTTTTGGTTTGGGACTTGCGGCAGTGCGTGGTGGTAAATCTCAAAGTGATGATAGTTTCGGTTTGGTTGCTTTGGGCAGTGCTGGGCCTATAATTGCTGTTATGATATTAGGACTTTTTATTGACCCTAGTACATTGACTTCATCTACAACAACTGTTACCGAAGTACCTTCGACTTTTGGCGGACTTATGTTAAGTTTTGTATATGCTTTGCCAGAACATTTAGAACAAGTCGCAATAGTAATTTTGCCTATTTTGGTTGTATTCTTTATTTTCCAATTTACTGTATTAAAATTGCCTAAACAACAAGTTTTCCGTATTTTGATAGGTATCCTATGTGTTTTTGTAGGGATAACGCTGTTTTTTACAGGGGTTAGTGTTGGATTTTTGCCCGTAGGTAATATGATAGGTAGTGTAATTGCTGGCGGTCAAAGCAGTTGGTTGCTCGTTCCTATTGCTTGTTTGTTGGGACTTGTAATCGTGCTTGCCGAACCTGCTGTTCATATTTTAACAAAACAGGTTGAATTACTTACAGATGGGAAAATATCTTCAAAAACAATTTTATTTAGTATGTGTATAGGTGTTGCAGTAAGTTTAGGTTTATGTGCGTTACGTGTGTTGTTTGAAATATCCATTTGGTATTTTTTAATACCTGCTTATGTGTTAGCAATTTCGTTATCTTTCTTTGTCCCTAGAATTTTTACCGGTATTGCCTTTGACTCTGGCGGTGTTGCAACAGGTGCAATGGCTACAACTTTTGTATTGCCTTTAATTATGGGAGCGTGTCAAGCATACGGTGTTGATTCAATGTTGCATGGTTTTGGGACTTTAGCATATATTGCCGTCACGCCATTATTAACTATTCAAATTTTAGGTTTAATTGTTAAGATTGTTAATAATCGCAAACTTGCAAAAGAAGAAGCAATTATCGAGAAAGATGCTCGTGTAGATATAGTTGAATTTGATTAGGGGGAAAGAGAATGTCAAGAATGAAAAAAGCGCCGTTCAAGGTTTTGGTATGCGTTGTTGATAAAGAAAAAGCCGAGTTGGCGTGGAAAATATTAGAAAATGCTCGTGAAAGTTTCAATATTTCAAGTTTAGTACAAAGTTTGGATAAAGCAAGTAAATTGAGTATGGTAGGTATGAGTACAACTCAACGTGTAATGATTACAGGTTTGGTGCGTAGTGAAAATGCAACTAGGGTTTTGCAAGGGCTTGATTTAGTGCTTTGCCCAGATGATGATAAAACTTATGGGATTGCCTATACAATTAATTTAAGTAGTATGAGTCGTGAAATGTTAAACTACTTTATCAAAAAGCAAAAGGAGGAAGCGTAGATGTTTTTAAAGCAAGAATTTAATCTTATTGTAACTATAGTAGATAGGGGGTTTGCCGATTTGGTCATCACTGCAGCTAAAAATGCTGGGGCAGAAGGTGCAACTATAATTACAGCAAGGGGAGCTGGAATTCACGAAACTGATACATTTATGGGTGTCGCTATTCTTCCTGAAAAAGAAATGGTGCTTGTGCTTGTAAAAAAATCAAGTCGTAAAAAAATAATGCGTGAAATTTGTAAAAGTTGTGGACTAAATGATGAGGGCAAGGGAATGTGCTTTAGTTTACCTGTTGACGAAATAGGTGGTATTACGCACCTTATGAACTTATCACTTAAAAAAGGTAAATCATTTATAAAACAAGATAAAAATAAAGAGAAAACAGATAAAAAAACAGTTGAAACTTCAGCAAAATCTAATGAAAAAGAAGAAAAACAGACTTCAACTCAAGATAAAACTGTTTCAAGCGAAAAGGTTAAAAATGAACCCGTTAAAGAGACTAAAACAAATGAGACTACAAAGCAAGATACAAAAGAAAATAATGAAGATTTAAAAATAGATAAAAAATAGCAAAAAATAGTAAATAAAAAGGATAATAAGGTTGTAAACTCATTATCCTTTTTTTTGTTAAATATTAAATTTTATAGTTTTATCTTGTCGGTTGTTCTTCGTGTAAACGTTTGTTTAATGTAGTTGGTGTTTCAAGTCGTTCTTCGATATCTTTACGAGATTTCAAGTAAACACCTATATCATTTCTATCCTTTATCCAAGGTGGTGTAAGTTTATCGCCGTAAATGTGGTTGTATGTAAATTTCCATTGATTTATAACGGTATCGCATTGCTCTACGCCGTCGGCATATAAAGGTCGGCTTAAAATCGCTCTTAAAGTCGTTTCTTTAGCATCTTTTAACATACCTTGCAAATTAGGGCTGTATTCGGCGTAAATCCAATTCATACTTGCCCGTGCAACAAATAAGTGTGAAGACATTATACGCATCGCTGTTTGCGAGTCCATTTGCGAAATTTCATCTAGTGTACTAAAATTAATCAAATAATTTATTTTATTGCCGATAAAACTACATTTTATAAATGTACTCATCACTTTTTGCAAATCGCTATCTATCATTTGTTGTTCTTTGCGATAATTCAATGTTTTTAAAAATACATCTGCCAATACCTTTTGTGAATATACAATACTTACATAAGCATCAGGCTTGACGTATTTTTCCATTGTGTGCGCTTCGGGGTCTTTTAAACTTTTTTTACAAAATAAAAATGCTTTTTTTAGTGTAGGATTAAATTCAACATCTTTAAATTCTACTTGATACTGGTTAGGTATGTTGTAGGATTTTAATGCGGTAGGGAAATACGCATAAGCATCATAATTATCTAATTTTGTAGTTGTTTCACTTTGGTTTAAGTAATAGTCTTTGATATCCATATTAACTCCTTGTTATTTCTTCGCAATGCTCTAGTTTTGTGGTTACAATAGTTTTTTTAGGTAAATCAGGGGATTTGCCTTCCGTAAGTGCATTGTTATATTCTGTTCTAATTTGAGTCAATAAATTATGATAAACTTGTGGTAAAGAACTATTTTTTGCTGCGTTTATTAAATATTCTTTATCCATCATTTCAGGGATAACTTTAGGGCTAAAAGATGCTAAAGGTTGTGTGCAAAAATGATTGAATAATTTCATTATTTCTTGTCCAAAATACTCCGCATCAGCATTACTTAAAAGGCTTTCCGCTACCAAACGAGATTTAATCAAAAATAACAAATATTTATCGTGGTCTAGTATATAATATGAAGTTACAAAGTCTTGCACGTTTTCGCTACAACAATATTTCAACATTGTTGCGTAATCGTAACTTATTAAATATCCTTTTTTATAGATATCCGCATATTTCCCTTCAAGTGAATATACTTCTTGAAATTTATTCATTGTAAAAGGGTGAATATTTCCAAGAGAATATTGATATGCCATACAGCCATCGTCATCGGGAATAAAATCGTGTTCTATTCGGCGAGGCGCACGAGAAAGAAATGTTTCACCATTTGAAAAGTATTTCGAATTTAAGTACAAAAAACTTGTAGTGGTGTTTGTTTTATACAACTCATCTAATTTGTAAAAAGGTGGTTGTTTTTGATAAGAATTTTGCGGTATCATTTCTTCGAATGTTTGCATAGGCTTATCTCCTTTGCTTTGTATTATAACATATTTAATTTTTCATTTCAATACTTTACCAAATAAAAAAAGAGGTAAGCTTTCATCTTTCATAAAATATTATTAAAAAATATAATAGATTAAAAAATTGTAAGTTTTTTACCAAGCACAACTTTGCTATTATTAAAAAATAATTTTATTTAGCTTTTTTAATGAAAATTCTGCATCTTTACATGTAATCTATATTACTTTTATAATATCAATTTTTAAACCCATTTTTTTAGCTTTTAAAATTGTTGATTCCGTTCCACCAGCAACGCCATTAAATAAGGCAATAACTTTTGAAGAATTTTTTAGCATATAATCATTTCTTTCTAACATACAAGTTTTTGTATATTCCTTAGAAATATATCTTATAATATCGGCGTGACTTAATATTTCTTTATATCTAATCTTATATTCTCTACTCCATAACTTATCTTGATTTTTACAGGGTATAGCACACACTAATTTAATATGTGGGTATTTCTTTTTATATTCTAAAACAATCTCTGCACAAATCATATCAAAACCTAATGCCATACCAGATATAAAATAAACATACCCTTCAATAATAGATTGTTCTACTTTTTCTTTTGTTGTATCTATCATTTTAACACATTGAATATCTTGTTCATTAAATTGCCAAGGCAATTTTTGACTTCTGTGACCTGTAAAACACAATGTAATTTTTTTTAAATCTTCGTATATTTTATCACATTTATTTATAATATCTTGTATTTTATTTTTTTTGCTTAAAAACATATATACTATCTCCTGTTGAAAGTTATTTCTCTCATTATATCATATTTTTTATAAAAAACTACATTTTTGGATGTTTTTACGACATAATAATTAAAATAATGAATGTTAGAATAGACCTAAATTAAACATACAAGGAGCAAGTATGACAATATCGGAAGCAGTTTCAAAAAGAATAAGAAAAATTTTAATAAATAAGAAAATGACACAATATAGATTAGAACAAAATACAGGCATTTCTCACGGCACAATGAATTGTTTTTTAAATGCAAGATATAAGGGATGCAATTTAACTACTGTTGTTTTAATAGTTCGAGCATTAGGAATGACAATCGCAGAATTTTTTGACGACCCAATCTTTGAAAGTGAGGATTTAATAGTTGAATAAAAATATAAAAAATTAACTTAATTTTCAGTAAAAAACAAAAAACACCTTATCTTTTTTAAGGTGTTTTTGAATTACTTGTTTAAAAATTAATTAAGTAATTTGTCCTTTAATTGTTAATGATTACATCTTTTTCATCGTTGTTTTCATAATTTATTGTTTTTATATTGCCAACTGCTTTTATATCTATTTCGTTTTCACGTACAAAATCGCTATAACCTTTAATTGTTATGCTTTCTAATTCAGTTTTAAGACTTAAATTATTTTGAGATTTATATCCACGTATTAAAGATACAATATCACAAACTTCATTTCCTTTATCAATCAAATCTAAATCAATTTCATTACCTAAATCAAGGTATTTTGAAATATGAATTGATTTGCAATTTTCTGCGCTAGCAAAAATTTCTTGATAAATTGTTTCTGTGATATGAGGCATATAAATCGAAAATAGTTTAAGTAGTCCACGTAAAACTATACTGCTAGCATATTGAGCGCTTTCCTTTGCTTGCTCGCCGTAAATTTCAGGTTTATATAGTCTGTTTTTAGCAATTTCTATGTAGTTATCGCAGAAATTCCAAAACAAATGCTCTACTTCGCTTAATGCCAAGCCCATTTCGTATTTATCCATATAACTTAAAAAGCTTTTATAAGTTTGCTTGTAATTTTCGATTATCCAGCGGTCCATAGGTAAAAGTGTGCTAGGTAGTTTTTCGATATATCCTTCCAAGAAAGGTTCTACAAATCTACTTGCATTCCATAATTTTTGCATCAATTTTGTACCGTTGTTAAATTCTTCTTCCAAAATGTAAACATCTTTGCCAAGGCTTGCATTGCTTGCCCAATAACGAGTAACATCGGCACTGTATTTTTCGTATGCTTGTAATGGCGCCATAGTGCCACCGTTTGATTTTGATTTTGAAAGTTTTGTACCTGTTGCACTCAAACCCCAACCGCTAATCATTACATTTTTCCAAGGCAATTTATCAAAGTGCAACAAAGATTTTGCTATTGTGTAAAAGTCCCATACACGAATATTATCGTGAGCATTTGGTCTTAAATCCATAGGAATGTATGTGCCGTCTAAACCTTTATGAGAGAATAAATCACAAGCAAGTTGTGGTGTTAGAGAACTTGTTGCCCAAGTGTCTAGCACATCTTTTTCAGGGATAAAGTGATTTCCGCCACATTTTGGACAAGCGCATTTTGGTTGTGTAATGTTAGGGTCAACAGGCAAGTCATCAATATCAGCCAAAATTGTTTCGCCACAATCTTGACAATACCAAACAGGGAAGGGAATACCAAACATTCTTTGTCTGCTAATACACCAATCCCACTTTAAACCTTCTACCCAATTTAAAAAGCGTTTTTGCATATGTGCAGGATACCATTTACATTCTTCACCTGCACGATATATTTCGTCTTTATGCTCTAATAATTTAACAAACCATTGAGGCTTTGTAAGAATTTCTATTGCGGTACCACATCTTTCGTGAGTAGAAACATTGTGTATAATCTCTTGTCTATCGTAAAGAATGCCGAGTTCTTTTAATTTTTCAACAATCGCTTTGCGTGCTTCAACTATTTTTAAGCCCTCAAATTCACCTGCTAACGCTGTCATTCTACCATTATAACCGATTGCTTCGAGTATAGGCAAGTTGTACTCTTTTTGCCATTTTGTATCTGCTTCATCACCAAATGTACAACACATTACAGCACCTGTACCTTTTTCAAGGTCAACATCGGGATTTGCTATAATAGGCACTTCTTTTTCGTAAATAGGACTTATTGCAGTTTGCCCAATTAAATGCGCACGTTTTGTGTCATTTGGGTGTACAAACACGCATACACAAGCGCTTAAAAGTTCAGGGCGAGTTGTTGCAATTTGCAATAATTCACTACTTCCTTTTACTTTAAAAGTAATGTAGTTCATTGCACTTTCTAATTCAACAGTATCCACTTCGGATTGTGCTATTGCTGTTCTACATTCAGGACACCATAAAGAAGCGGAATTTCTTCTTTCTATATGACCCTTTTTGTAAAGTTCAATGAAAGATTGTTGGCTAATTTTTTGAGTGTTTTGAGAGTATGAAGAGTAAGTATTGTTAAAATCTGCACTCAAACCACCACTTTGAAAAATATTGCGATAAACATCTTTTAATTTTGCTGTTGTATTAGTGCATAGTTTTACAAAGTCCGCTCTGTTAATTTCGTTTAATTTGAGCTTTAAAGTGCGTTGTACGTAATACTCAGTAGGTAAACCATTATCATCGTAACCAAAAGGGAAAAATACTGATTTGCCAAGCATTCTTTGGTGTCGTGCTATTACATCTGTTTGAATGTAACTAAAAGTGTGTCCCAAATGAATGTTACCACTAATAGTAGGCGGTGGGGTGTCAATCATATATTTATCGCTTGCTTGTGGGTTAAAGTTGTATATGTTTTCTTTTTCCCAATAATCTTGCCAAAATTTTTCTTTTTCTATAAAATTATAACGCTTGTCTAACATAGTTGTTTTCCTTAAATTGATTCTTCATTATCTTCTTGTAATTCTTTTTTCCATAAAGAGTGTAAGTTGCAATATGCATAAACGCAAATAGGTTTTGCACCGCCGTCCATACGGAAATTTGCTACAGGTTCATCACCTGGGGCTAAATATCTAAGTTGTCCACCTTTTGTTGATTCAAGGAATATCCATTGAATGTAATGTTCTTCAACCATAGGGTGAGGCACTAAACCTACACTAACTGTGACAGAATTGTCAATTTGTGCCACTACAGGCACGTGTTTTTCCGCAGAAGCATCTACCGTATTTGCTACCATAGGTTGCATAGGCTGTCCGCAACATACAACAGGTACATTGCTGTCCAAAATTTTCATAACAATGTTACCACAAATAGGGCAACGATAAAAAGTAATATTTGTCATAATTCATACCTCTAAAAATGATATAACGACATTATAACATAAATATAATTGTTTTGTCTAGTGTAGTTTAAAAATCTTTGCAAACAAAAAAGGTATTTGCTTAATTTTCAAACAACATACCTTCGTTTTTTAAATTTATTCAACTTTATTACTATTATCATCTACTTTGGTATCTTTATTTTCTGTAGTCGAAGAATTCGTGTCAGTATTTAAAGTATCGATTTTTGAAGCAGTGGTTTCAATAGGTTGATTGCTAGTAAATATTATTTCGTCGCTTTTTTGATTTTTGTTTCTAAAATAGTAAATAGCATACAAAATTAAACCAAATATCAAAGCCGATACAATGGCAAGAACATACCAAGCAACTCGATTTTCGGCTAAATAAACATTGCGATAAATGTAGATGTGTGGGGTAGGTTCTGCAAGAGTGCAATTCCAAATATAAGCAGTGTAGAGCGCTTGCTGTTCGTTATCTGTAACACCTGCGCTACCGATTAATTGTTGCTCTACATCTGCATTTGAGCGAATTTTTAGAGCGCTAGGGTATGCTCGTACAATATTAGTTTCAATTTTTGAAAAAAGCGCATTTACTTTAGCAGTATCACCATCAAAAAATTCTGTCGCAAAATCGTTTATAAATCCTGTAGTAAGTGCAGGGATAATTTGCATTTCGAGCATAAGGTCACTACTGCTTGATAAATTGCTGTCTTCGACAATAGATTTGGACACAAACAATCCTTTTTCGTAAACTGCGGGTTGATTTGCTACATCAGCGGTAGTTTTTCCGTAAAAATTGAGATATGCTTCAAATGAATTGAAAGTCCAACTTATATTGTAGGTATTTGCGTCGTTGTCATTGACTTTTGCTTGAAAATTAACACCCGCTAGGTTTCTGCCTGCGCTAAATGCAGTCCAATAACTCTTTACATTTTCGTCAATTATTTGCATTGCTCGAGTTGAATCAATGCCTGCTTCTTGACAAAGGGAAGGGGAAAGTTGAATTGTATAATTGTAAGCCCGTGAACCATCTGCATAAACTGTAGTTAATTGTACAGTTTGCGCACAACCGCCCAAACAAGCGCTTACACAAATTATCAATGTAAATACTGCTAGTATAAATTTATTTTTCATAATGCTCCTAATGTTGCTATTAATATATTATTATCTTTTTTTAAATAGTATTATTTTTTTAAAGTTGGATAATTTTATACAAATTAGATTTTTTACAAAATATAAAAAATTTAATATTCAAATATTTTATTTAATTATATTTTATCCACAATACTGTGGATATGTGGGAAAGTAGCAAAAATTTGCCACTATACAACAAATTTTAGAGGGGTAAATGCAATATTAATGCTCTAAATTATCAAAAAAACTATAAAGGTTACTCAAATTGTGTGTTTCGAGAGTTTGCATGTTCAATTTTTGAGCAGGAACTAAATCATCACGAAAATTATCGCCAATGACTAAAACTTCTTGTGGCATAACTTTTTCGTTAGCCAAAATTTCTTTGTAAAATACACCTTTTGTTGTGTCTTGTGCTAAAAATTGATTAAAATATATTTTTTTAAATAAGGTAGCATCAATGTTCCAATGTCGAAAATGTCTTTCAATAGATGCTACAGGGGAATTAGATACAATATAAAGAGTGTATTTTTTACTTAATTTTTTGATAAATTCTGGGTCAACAAATTTCATATTTTGATAATCAAGTCTATAAATGTTTTTTGATTGAAAATCAATCATTCCTTGTGCTGTGCCAAATTCATTTACCAAAGCATTCGCTACATCAGCCGTGTTTGAGTTGTAAGTTATGTTTTGCCTTTCCATAAAATCTTTGCGTTCTTGTTCGGTTAATTGTGCGGTTGCGTAATCTATTGTTTGTTGCATATATTCTGTCCAATTTTCCCATTTTTCGCCGTTGTGCAATGTGCCATCGAAATCGAAAATAATTACTTTAAACAATTTTTCCTCCATAAATTTTATGATTTATGATAACATATTTAAAGCAATAAATCAACAACTTAATTGTGCCAGACTAAAAATAATATTTTTTAAAATTTTAGTAAAAATAAAAAATCTCTAATGAATTTTTATTAGAGATTTTTGGTGGTTTTTAAATATTTTTCTTAATTAAACAGTTGGGTTGTATTCGCCAAAACCGTTTGTATTAAAGTCTATATTGTCGTTAAATACGCACATTGCAGCAGATATTGTTAAAGTGTTGTCGCTGTCCATATAATCTTGATAATTGTTTACTTGGAAGCCAACAAATTTATTGTTTTCAAATACATAGTAAACGTCAGCAGTTTTGTCTTCAATAGTGTTTACTGTAAGTTTGAATTTTGCGCTATTGTCAGTAGTTGCCTTTTTAATTTCTTTTATATTCAAGCCACTATTCATTTCGGGTTGGAAAATATTAGCAAATTGACCATAGAATTCAAGAAATGTAGATAATTGATTTGCCATATCGCCTTCGAATTTGTATTTTCCTTTGATATGCTGTTGGTCAAGTTGCATGTCACCATCAAAGTAAAGCACAGTTTGTTCATTTTCTGTAACTATGTAAGCTGAAGCATACATAGTTTGAGAATTATCACCATTTCTAAGGTTGAGTTTCATAGACAATTCTTGTTTGGTGTCGGTTTGTTTGAAAATCATAACACAATTAATAATACCGCTTTCGCTTGGTATTGCATTTGATGTACTCATATCAAAAGAGAGTTTGTACCCACTTGATATAGAGTCCATATCTGTTGTGCTTGCTGATACATAAGAGTTTAAATCTTCCTGAGTTACTGTTTCATTGTAATTTCCGTTTATGTTTACACTTGCTTTTGAATCAAGTTGACCGCCACAAGCAGCGAAGCATAACGCAACAGGAATTATAACGAGTGCCATCATAAATGTTTTGATTTTTGCATTCATTTTATTTTACTCCTTTTATTTGGTATAAAATCATTATAAAGTATTTTCGTCTTACCGACAAGCATTTTTGACAAATTTCTTCTTTTTATTTTTTGTGTATAAAGTGATTTATGATAATAAAAAATATATTGTTACACAAATCTAAACAATTTTTAGTTAAACATATAAAAAAGCAAAACAATTTTGTAGCATTTAAAATTAGTAAAATAAAAAAAGGAACTATACGGTAATGGTAAGTTCCTTTTTATTTTAATTTTAAAAATACTAGATGAAATTTTGTATTTTTATTTAAGTATTACTGAAATTGACTGTTATAAAGTTCGGCATAAAATCCATTTTGTTTCAACAATTCGTCGTGTGTGCCACTTTCTATTATATCTCCGTCTTTCATAACCAAAATCAAGTCAGCATTTTTTATTGTAGATAAACGGTGCGCAATTACAAATGAAGTACGCCCTTCGGTTAGTTTATCCATTGCTTGTTGAATTAAAATTTCCGTACGAGTATCAACCGAACTTGTCGCTTCATCAAGTATTAACATAGGGCCATTTTGTATCATTGCTCTAGTAATTGTAAGCAACTGCTTTTGTCCTGCTGAAATTGAAGTATTCTCATCAAGCACTGTGTCATAACCTTTTGGAAGTGTGCGAATAAAATGGTCAAGTCCGCAGGCTTTTGCTGCATTTACAACTTGTTCGTCTGTTACATTTTCCTTGTCATAAATGATATTTTCTTTGACAGTACCATTGAATATCCAGGTATCTTGTAACACCATAGAAAATAATTCATGTACATTTTCACGCTTCATATCTTGTGTTGAAACGCCATCTATTTCGATAGTTCCACTATCTACATCGTAAAAACGCATAAGTAAGTTTACCAGTGTAGTTTTACCTGCACCTGTTGGACCTACGATTGCAACTTTTTGTCCTGCTTTGATACTTGCAGAAAAGTCTTTTATTACAGGTTTGTCAGGATTGTATCCAAAACGAACATGTTTAAATTCTACATTACCTTTTACATTTTCTATCTTTTCTGTCTTGTTTGTTTCATCAGCCATTTCTTTTTCTTCTAAAAATTCGAATACACGTTCACAACCAGCACTAGCAGATTGTAAATTAGTGAACGCTTGCGCAATTTGAGATAGTGGTTGTGTAAATAATCTAACGTAAATAATAAATGCTGCAATCACACCAAAATCAATTATTCCATTAACTGCTAATAAAGCACCAACAATACATACAGCCACATATCCAAAGTTTCCTATAAATTGCATCAACGGCATCATTAGTCCAGACAAAAACTGACTTTTCCAAGCACTTGTATAAAGTTGTTTGTTTATGTTATCAAAAGTTTGTTTTGCACCCTTTTCACCATTATATGCTTTTACTACATTGTGCCCAGAATAAATTTCTTCAATGTGACCGTTAATTGCGCCTAAACTATTTTGTTGTTGAGTAAAATATTTTTGCGATTTACTCATTATTACACTCATTAAACCAAAACCAATGATAGTAGAAGCAATTGCTGTTAAAGCCATTATCCAATTTGTTACAAACATCATTATCAAAGAGCCAATAAAGAGGGTAATTGAGCCAACAAGTGTCGAAAGACTGTTGTTTAAGGTTTGACCAATCAAATCGACATCGTTGGTTACTCTACTTAAAATGTCACCATAACTGCGAGAATCTAAATATTTAAGTGGAAGTCGATTGATTTTATGAGCAATATCAGTACGCATTCGCTTTGTCATTTTGTTTGTTACAGTTGCCATAATCAAACCTTCAATAATGTTGAAAATAGCACCTAAAACATAAATTATAATCAAAAATAACCCAATATCCCAGATAAAATCAAGGTCAACATCACGACCGGGAATACCTTGCGCAATATTACCAAGTGCGTTTGTAAGTTCGTTTGTAAGCTGTTTGATATAATCAGGCCCCATTACAGTCAATATAGCACCTGCCATAGCTAAAGCAAGAGCAAGCGCCATTATCCACCAATAACGTTTGCAGTATAAAAGTAATTTTCCAATAGATTTTTTAAAATTTTTAGGTTTTTCTGCAACTCTCATTCCTCGAGAGCCAGGACCACGTTGTGTTGCTGTTTTACTCATTTCCTAACTCCTCCTTTGAAAGTTGTGAAAGTGCAATTTCTTTATAAACAGGGCAGGTTTCAAGCAAATTTTTATGTTTGCCCATTCCTACGACTTTACCGTTTTCCAAAACAATTATCTTATCAGCATCTTTTATAGTACCTATACGTTGAGCAACTAGCAAAACTGTTGCATCTTTTGTGTATTTTTTCAATGCCGAACGCAATTTTTTATCAGTTTTGTAGTCCAAAGCAGAGAAAGTGTCATCAAAAATATAGATTTCAGGGTTACGAGCAACAGCACGAGCAATAGACAATCTTTGCTTTTGACCACCCGAAACATTTGCGCCACCTTGTTCGATAGGGGAGTCGTATTGTTGTTCTTTTTTCTCGACAAAATCTTTTGCCTGTGCAACTTTAATTGCATTTTTAATTGCTTCATCATCTGGTTTTGTACCATTTTTGTCACCGAAGGCAACATTGCTGGCAATAGTTCCACTAAACAAAACTGCTTTTTGAGGCACATAACCCAATTTGTTGTGTAGTGCTTCGAGTGTATAATCTTTTACATTTACACCATCGATTTTTACTTCACCCGATGTTGCGTCATAAAACCTTGGTACAAGGTTGATTAATGTACTTTTTCCGCTTCCCGTAGAACCGATAAAAGCGACCGTTTCACCTTTTTTTGCTGTAAATGATACATCGTGCAATACATACTCTTCTGCATCTGGGTATTTAAAACTAACGTGGTCAAATTCGACTTCACCAACTTTATCTTTTTCACCTTCAGTAAGCGTTCCGTCAGCAATAGATTGAGGAGTGCTCAATACTTCTCCTATACGGCGACCGGCAGTGATAGCACGAGGGAGCATTATAAATATCATTACGAGCATCATAAATGCCATTACAACTTGTATTGCGTAAGAACAATATTCCATCATATTAGCAATTACCAAAGGTCGCCCAATTACAGCAGTATCATTAAAAATGTATGCTGCTAAAATGTAAATAGAGAGGGTTACACCACTTAAAATTATGTTTATAAAAGGAAATAAAAGCGACATCATTCTATTTACAAACAAGTTTGTTTTTGTAAGGTTCGAGTTTGCCTTGTCAAACTTTTCTTGTTGATAGTTTTCTGCATTGTATGCTCTTATTACACGGATACCACGCAAATTTTCTCTTGTAGCAGCATTCATATCATCTGTTTGTTTTTGTAATTTTCTAAATTTAGGGAAGGTAATACCAATAATTATTGCAAAAAGTGCTACCATAGCAACTATTGCGATGGCTGTTGCTGTCGTCCATTGCCAATTTTGATTTACGATTTTACATATTGTCCAAATAGCAAGGATAGGTGCTTTTATCAAAACCTGTAGTCCCATAGCAATAGCAAGTTGAATTTGTGTAACATCATTTGTTGAACGTGTGATTAGACTTGCCGTGCTAAATTTGTTGATTTCTTCCATCGAAAAACTTTGCACTTTATTAAAAACTTCCGCACGCAAACGATTTGAAAATCCTGCTGATACTTTGGCGGCAAAATACCCAGTACAAACTGCAAGTAAACCGCTACCCAAAGCACACGCAAGCATATACGCTCCATTTATCAAAATATCATTCATACTACCATTAGTCGTTGCATATTGAATGATAAGGTTTAAATATTCTGGTAACTTTAAATCAAGCCAAACTTGTGCGACTATCAAACCTACACAAATTAAAATTGCTAAATAGTCCCATTTTTGTAGGTACTTAAAAATGTTCATCTATTTTTACTCCTTTTTTAAATCATTATTTATGGTTAAATTATTTAGATTTTCTTGAATTTTGTGTAAAATTTGTTTTAAAACATCAATTTCTTGAGTTGAAATACCAGATAAAATATTTTCTTCAAATTTTGCTGTTTTATTTTCAATTTCACTTGCAATTTTTTTTGCTTTTGTAGTCAAAAGTAATTTTTTTAATCGTGCATCTTGTTGTACACTTTCACGTGTGATTAAATTTTGTTTTTCTAAATTGTTTAATATTTCAGTAGCAGTTGAACGCCTGATACAAAATTCTTTTTCAATATCTCTTTGAAAAACTTCTTTTTTAGCGTTTTCATGTAAAAAACCTAGTACGCACATTTGTAAATGTGTAGTGTTTTGTTGTGTCCGCTTTTTTGAAAATGTATTATCCTTATTATTTTGCATTGCACGGTGTATCAAATTACCAACTTTCCTAAATTCAAGAAATATACTATCTTCCATAAATTCTCCAAATTTGTTAGAATGCTAACAATTTTACAACTAATATATGTTAATGTCAATAAAATAGTGATAATTTTTTAAAAAATAAAAAAATATCTCGTTTTGAGATATTTTTGTCTATAAAATTTGCTCTTTTTCTATTTGCTTAATACTTTCATCGCAAAAATCACTCTTAATTTTGTAATAATTATACATATTATAAGCGTTTTTAGTGTATGATGATAGGCGGTAATTAGCATATAAATTTACAGCACAACTACCTAGACACAAAGCATCAAAACAGTTTAATTTTCCGCTTAATGTGTTGAGTGCTACATAAGCACAGCACAAACCAATTACACTAATGGAGCCTATATGTATTTTTAAAAGTTTTTGGTAATGATTTTTGTTTTCTATTGAATTTTCGATAGCAATTTCTTTTTCTAATTTTATAGTGTTTAATAATTCTGCTTTATCCATCGTAAAGTTATTTTCCATTTGTTTATCCTCGATTATGTATCTATTTTATCACATATTTTCTTATAATTCAATACTCAATTTGATAAATTCAAATGAAAAAGCACAAAATTTTTCAAGATTTTGTGCTTTCTTTTGATAGATTTTTCTTTTTTAATCTTTGATTTATAAATATATTATATGCTAATATACCCAACACAGCCACAAAAGCTCCAAAGAATAATCCACCTAGTACATCAGTAAAGTAGTGAACACCTAAAATTAAGCGACTGATAGGGACTAAAATGATTGCGATGCCAGAAATTGCTCCTATCAAATATTTTAACCAAACTTTAGTGTTTGGCGATGAAATAATGAAGTAGGCGAGTAGGATAAATACGCAAGCAACAGTTATAGAATGTCCGCTAGGGAAACTCGAAGAACTTTCAGTCATCCACCATAACGCTTCGTCGGGTCTAGGTCGCATAACAATAGCTTTTATTATTTGTTGCAATGCATACGAAAAAAGTACAGTACCTGCAAAAAACCACAATTTGCTACGAAATTTCCAAATTATTCCCATTATCAAAATAATCGCAACAGCGCAATAAGTGTAGCCTAGTTCGGTGATTATTCTAAAAAACCAGTATGTCGCTCCACCTTTTTCACCACGCACGCTATAAGCCCAGTCAGCAACTGCAGTGTCAACGCCGAAAGGTTTAAATCCGTTGACTGCTAATACTACAACAATAACAAGAAAGCCAATTAACAGTAAACTCAAAACAGTTAATGTTGTAATAAGAAATTTTTTACTCATTCTACATTATCCTTTGTTTTTTATTATGTGTTTTATTTTTTCAAAAATGCTTTTATAATGACATTTTCTGCTTGTTCTTGTGTAAGCCCTAAGGTTTGCAATTTTATTAATTGCTCACCAGCGATTTTCCCTATGGCCGCTTCGTGCGTTAGATTTGCATCTGCATCAGTATTTTGTAGGGCAGGGGTGGACATAACTTGCGCCTTGTCCATAACAATAGCATCACATTCAACATGCCCAAAACATTTGTTGTTTCCGTTTACTGCTGAAACGAAACTTTGCTTGCTTGTCCCCTTTGCCACACTGCGACTAACAACATTTACTCGAGAATTTGCTCCATTCAAATTTACCTCAAATTCGGTAGTAGCAGTTTGCGCAAATTCAGTCAAAATACTTTCATTAATTTCCAAAACAGCATCATCTAATACTTCTGCAATAGTCTTCCTTTTAGAAGCCGAAACACCACCAAGTTGAATTGTCTCCATCTTCATTATGGCCCCTTTGTTTAAATGTAGAACGGTGGTAGGGTTTAAAATCTTTTCCGCTTTTTCACTTCCTGTGCCAAGGTGCTTTTCTATGTATTTAACACGTGAATTTTCGCCAATAAAAAAAGTATGTATGCCATCGTGACCGTTTGCAGTATTTCCATCATTATGCACACCGCAACCTGCAACAATAACCACATCACAATCTTTGCCAATGTAAAAATCATTGTAAACTAAATCATTGAGCCCTTGTTGTGTAACAATTACAGGTATATGCAAACTTTGATTTTTCGTATTATCCTTTATATAAATATCAATACCGGGTTTGTCTTGTTTGGTGACTATTTCGATACCCGCTACATTATTTCGTGCTACAAGTTCACCATTTTTGCGGATATTATATGCACCTTGTGGAATTTCGTGAAGGTCTGCAATTTCTTGCAAAAGTTTGCTATCTAATTTGTCCATATTTAATTCCCCCTCAACTTGTTGCATTTACTAAAATTATTCAATTTTGGTAATATTTCTTTTGGTGTTCCACTCATAGCAATTTTTCCGTCTGCAATTAAAATAATTTCATCAGCACTAGCAAACAACTTTTCTTGATGACTAATTATTATATTTGTGCTGTTAGCATTTATTGAATTTTTAAAAATATCTACCAAACTATTGAAACTCCAAATATCAATTCCAGCTTCGGGCTCATCAAATATATTTAAAGGGCAATTTCGTGCTAATACGCTAGCAATCTCAATACGTTTCAATTCTCCACCTGATAGGGTATTGTCTAATTCTCTATCCAAGTATTCACGTGCGCATAATCCAACTTTTGACAAGTACTCACAAGCCATACCAGTACTAATTTTGCCACCATTTGCTTGCTCCAATAAATCACGTGCAGTAAGCCCTTTAAATCTCACGGGTTGTTGAAAGGCGAAACCTATACCTGCATTTGCTCTTTGTGTTACGTTCATTTTTGTAATATCTTTGCCATTAAACAAAATTTGCCCGCTTTGGAGTGGATAAATGCCCATAATGATTTTTGCAAGGGTAGATTTCCCGCAACCGTTAGCCCCTGTGATTATGTAATTTTTGCCTGCTTTAAAATCAAAATTTATATCGGCGAGAATGTTTTTTTGACCATCTTCATCTGCCGAAAACTTAATATTTTTTAATGTTAACATAATTTCTTCTTTTCCATTTTTTGGCTAAACGCCTAGGTTAATTTTATCATAATTTAACACAAAACGCAATTATTATATCGACTGTATTGTGTTTTAATTTAAAATAAAAACGCACAATGTACCTAATTATTTTATTTTGTGCGTTAATTTCCTAATTATTTTAAATACATTTGGTACGCCCAAGAGGATTTGAACCTCCGCAACAAGCCCCGGAAACTTGCGTGCTATCCATTACACTATGGGCGCATAGTTTTATTATAATATTTGACAACTTTAATTTCAACTGTTTTTGCATTTTTAATCAATAAAATGTAAATGAATGCAATAAAAATTAAAATTAGCAAGATTTATTTAATTTTAGTACATAACAAAAATAAAACAAGCACTAAAATTACTTAATGCTTGTGTTGGATAATATTTGATATTTTAATAATCGAAAATTTAATTTCAATTTATTAAACTTTATCTAATAAATTTCAATAAATTTGTTTTTAATCAACTTGTTGAATGCGGTGATGTTTGATAATCGGCTTGCCATCTTTAAATTCTATTGTTGCATACGTGCCGTGCTCACGGTCTTTGATTGCGCCTGGGTTTACAAAGATGATACCCTTTCGAGTAAAATAATCTGGCTTGTGAGTATGACCAAATAAAACTATATTCGCGCCTTGAATATAAGCAAAATCAACTAATTTTTCGTAATTTTTGCGCAAGTCAAATTCATTGCCGTGCAGGTATAAAATAATGTTTTTGTCATATTCAACTTTTGCCATGGGCTTAACTTTACCGTTTAAGTCGCAATTTCCACGCACAGCAAAAATTTGACCTTCAAACTTTATGTCCGCAAGGTCATTTAAACCATCACCTAAATGAATTAAAACATCGGGTTTTTCACGGTCCAAAGCGGTAAGTATAGTACCAACATTGCCGTGAGAATCAGAAACAACTAAAATTTTCATAATTCAATTATAACAAATTACGACATTAAACGCAACTAAATTAAATAGTTTCACATTATTTTACTACTTTAATTTTTTAGGTAACTTTGTTTATATAAGAGCATATATATTTTTTATGAAAGATTTAAAGATTTATTTTTGTGGTATTTGTGGAATAAGTATGAGCGCACTTGCAAAATTATGTGCGCATTTTGGTGCAAAGGTAAGCGGAAGTGATGATAATCAAAACGCAGATTTTAACGAATTAACTTTATGTGGTATAGAGTGTAGCATAGGGGCAAACAAGCAAAAAATAGATGAATGTGATATTTTTGTTTATACTATTGCGGTAGGAGCGCAAAATTCGGCTGTCGCTTATGCAAAAAGTAAAAATAAACAAGTTTTTGAGCGTGCCGAGTTTTTGGGCGAAATAGAAAAGCATTTTATCCACGCAATCGCAATTTCAGGAACTCACGGAAAAACTACCACAACGGCAATGTTAGGGAATATTTTTGCAATAGCAGGCAAAAAACCAACAGTGCATTTAGGTGGGGAAAGCATAAATTTCAATGGAAATCTTTTGTTAGGGGATAAAGATTATTTTATTACAGAAGCGTGCGAATTTAACAAAAGTTTGTTGCATTTGTATCCTGAAACCGCTGTGATAACTAACATAGAATGCGACCATATGGACACCTACAAAAATTTAACTCAAATACAAGAAACCTTTGATACTTTTGCTACTCAAACGACCAAAAATGTAATTATAAACGGCGATTTAATAGACAAAAATATTTTTAAAGACACACAAAAATTAGTTACATTTGGGCTAAAAGAAAACAATGATTTTTATGCTAAAAATATAAAGCAACATTTAGGGAAATTTGAATTTGATGTTTATAAAAATAATACAACTTTAGTGCATATTAGTTTGAATGTTTTAGGTGAACATAATGTTTTAAATGCTTTGGCTTGCGTGGTTGTTTCTTCGCTATATAATATTAAATTTGATGATATAGTAGCAGGAATTGAGGGGTATAGTGGCGTAAAACGTAGGCTATCCCTACTAACAAGTAAAGATGGAATAAAAGTTTATCACGATTATGCACATCACCCAACCGAGATAAAAACTACGTTAAAAACGCTAAAACTTTTAAAACCGCAAAAAATCATTGCAATTTTTCAACCGCACACTTACAGTAGGACAAAAGCACTAATGCAGGAGTTTAGTAGTTGTTTTAGCGATGCTGATTATTTGTATATTTTGCCAACATATCCCGCAAGAGAAAGCTATATTCTGGGCGGTGATGCGCAAGATTTATTTTACAATATAAACGGCAAAGTCGATTGCACATATTGTACAAATCAAATTACGCTTGAATATGAATTATCCAAACAACTACAAAAAGGGGATATCCTTGTTTGGTTAGGGGCGGGGGATATAGTAGATTATGCCAATGATTATGTTCAAAAGCTTTTGTCAAACAAATAACAAATAGCAAAAATAATTATTTTATTTACACTTAAAAATATATAAAAGCAAATAAGTGAATTAAAAAACAAAAAATGCTACACGCAAAGTGTAGCATTTATGGCTCCCCAAGCAGGACTTGAACCTGCGACCTGCCGGTTAACAGCCGGACGCTCTACCGACTGAGCTATTGGGGAATAAAGTTTTTGCCTTGGTCTTGCTATTGCAAGTAATGAAGGGATTGGTCA
>CALWOW010000024.1 GCA_944383295.1 uncultured Clostridia bacterium | reverse complement strand
TAAATTCTTATTCTTTAAAGGAGATTTTAAAAATGACTACTGAAAAAGTTCAATCTAAAATCAAGTCATCTACGATTGCTATTACAGTGCTTTCAATTTTGTTGGCATTAGCAGTAGCATCAACAATTGTTCTTGCTGCGTTTAGTGCAAACAAATCAGCAAGCACAACCATTACATTCGGTGGTGGTTTAACATTAACCCTATCATCTGCAACATCAACTGACTTTGGTTCTGCTGGTGTAGATTCTGGTGACACATTTATAATTACTCCAACAAATACTGCTTTTGCTGGTGCTGTAGAGGTTCCTGCAATTAGTGGTACATTAAACATGAACGGTTTCGTTGGCTTTAAAGTGTTTGCCTTCCATTATGAATCAGAAGGCACACCTCAATGGAGTGCTGCAACTGCTATAACTAATACTGAAACAACTGTTGGTCAAGTTAAAGTTAAAGTAACAGCAGGTGATGATGTTACTTATGATACCGAAAAAGGTATATACTACACTGATACAGTTAAAACTAGTGATGATAATCCTTTGGCACTTATTACAAAGATCTCTATAACTGCTGATGACTACAATTTGGTAAAAGGCGACAAAGTTGAAATTGCTATCGTATTCTATGCAGAATCAGAAAACGGTAATGGTAGTGCAGCAAACATTAAAGCACACGATTATGGTACACCATCTCATTCTGCTTAATTGTTACTTAAAAAATTCAACACCCTTTTGGGTGTTGTTTTTTATTTTGGCAATCAATTTAATTAAATGTAAATATGATTTGTTATAAAAGTTTTTGTTAAATTGTTATGCTTTATGTTGCATTTTTAAGCTTTATTGACACTTTTATGTTATTTTAAATTTAATATTTTTATGCTTGTTAAGTTTCTATCTAGTCTATATTCAATATTTTTGTGTTCGTTGTATTTTTATGTTTATATTTAATTTTATACACACAAGTTTTTTAAATTTAATATATTTCTTCTTTAACTTTATTAAATCTAAATAGTTTTATATTTTTTGCTTTAATGTAATAGGGCGGGGAAAATAAAATTTACACAAAGAAAAACACTTTATCGTTTTGATAAAGTGTTTTTTATTGTCTTAAATCTTTGTTTTAATAAAGCGAATTTATACAGTTGTAAGTTCAATAAATTACTTTTGCATATATTTATTAATTATATAAGTTTTTTATATTTTAGTTAAATCCAAATGTTACACTTTCGTTCCATTCATTATTGTTAGTTGATGCATAAATTCTAAAATATGCTTTCAATGTCGAGCCGTTCCATTCGGTTTGTGTTGTATTACTAAATATTTCCATTGTATTTATTATTATTTTTGTATTTGTGGTTGTACTACTGTAAGTAGCATATGCTACTGAAGTTTGTGCTAATTTATTGGCATTTACAAAATCTTTTTCGTTTTCCGTCAACCCCGTCAAATCATCTGGACATTTAGTATATGTTAAATTATCTCCCGCCGGTGTAGGTAATGTACCTTTCGAATTAGAAGTTGTAAGCATTACAAATACACGCATATAAACTGCTGTGCCTGAGCCATCATTATTGGCTACAGTTGCCGAAATCGAGTTTAGTTCTAAATACTCAAGTGGAATGCCTGAAACACCATATTCACTATTTTCGGCGTTACTTGTTCGGTACTGCCATTGATTGCCAGTCACGCCTGTAAGTGTAACTTTTATACCACTATGGAATTTTAGGGTAGTAGTTGCAGTTTTGTTAGCGGTAAAGGCGGCGAAAACAACAGAACAAACCAAAGCAATTATTAATAAAATCGTACTTAAAATTGCAAAAGCAATAGTCATTTTATCTCTTGCGTTTAGCATTTAAAAAGCCCCCTAAATAAAAATTCACAATAATTATACTATATAAAACTTGTTTAAGCAAATGATTTGATAAGTTTTAGCAAAATTTTTAAATAGTAAAATATCGTTAAAGTCCTTTATTTGTTATTAGTTTTTGTAAATCAAATAAAATTATGTAAGTCTTAATTGAGTTGATTAATTACTGTTACAAAAAAACAGTACAAAAACTATGTAAAATGTATTGATTTTTTGGGTTCGTTGTGATAAACTAACACTTGATTGTTAAAACAATCCTTGTCTAACAAAAGTTAGACCGTTAGTCCAAAAGGAGGTTAACCGATTATGAACAAGTATGAATTGTTGTACATTATTTCAAGCGATGCTCCAGAAGAAGCACGTGAAGCAATTATCAAAAAGTTTAGCGATATGGTAGTTGCTGACGGTGGCGTTGTTGATTCTGTTGAAAAGATTGGAATGAAGAAATTTGCTTATCCTATTCAAGACAAGGCAGAAGGTTATTACGTTTTGATGAACTTTACTTCAAACTCAACTTTGCCTCGTAAAATGGAAGAACAAATGGCGCTTACAGAGTTTTTTGTACGTAAAATGTTTATTAAGAAGTAAAAGAGGTTTTTCAAATGAACAAAGTTTTTTTAATAGGTAACTTAACCCGTGACCCTGAAACTAGCACCACAACAAGCGGTGTGCAAATGTGCCGTTTTTCCATTGCTGTAAATCGTAACTTTGCTAATGCCGATGGTGTGCGTGAAACAGATTTTTTCAACTGTACTGCTTGGCGTAGTAATGCTGAAAAATGCGGTAAGTATTTGCACAAGGGAAACAAGGTAGCGATTGTTGGTAATATTCAAATTAGAAATTATGAAACAAATGGTGAAAAACGTACAAGTGTTGATGTCATTGTTGATGAAGTAGAATTTTTGACACCACGTAGTACAGAAAGTGGTAGTGCACCATTCGAACCTAACAATAGTAGTACCAACACAGATAGCGCAAAGGTTGTAGAATTAGAACCTGTTGAAGACACTGATTTACCATTCTAATAAAATTAAAAGGGGAAAGTATTATGGCAACTGAACAAGAAGAAGTTGTAGCAAGCGAAAATGCAGAAGTTGAGGCAGTAAAGACTGCTGAAGCAAAAACGGAAAAAGCAGAACGCAAGCCACGTGCTGAGGGTGAAGAAGCTCCTCGCCGTCGTCGTCCACAACAACGCCGTAAAGTATGTCAATTCTGTCTTGACAAGGTAGAAGACATCGACTACAAAGATGTAGCAAAATTACGTCGTTACATTACTGAAAAAGGTAAGATTATTTCACGTCGACAAACAGGCACTTGCGCAAAGCACCAAAGAGCCGTAGCAACTGCAATAAAACGTGCTCGCTATATGGGACTTATTCACTACGTAGGTGATTAATAAAAAATGCTAACTTCAAAAGTTGGCATTTTTTTTATTTTTATTAAACCGTATTATGACAACTAACTTCGGTAAAAACTTCGATATTTTGCATATAGTTTTCTTTGTCGTCTAGACTTTGTAAATATTTCTGCCATTCATTATGACATTTTATGTTAAAAGATTTGTAAAAGTTGAATACATCAAAGCCGTGTTCTTTTTGTATTTTCATTGCCGATTGTACGGCATTTGATACTTGACTAGCCACAGCATTTTGCACTGCTTCGCTAATGTAGTTGTTGTAAACAGGTAGGGAAGTGCCGTTGCCTTGAATTATCATTTCGGGGCGCAATCCTAAATCGTAATTAATTTTGATTGTTGGTGTTCCGTTTACAATATCAAATTGCCATTTCAATCTTTTTTGAGCAATAGTAAAAGATAGTGTCGCATCGACTAGTTCTTGGTCAGTAACTCCTTGTATTTGCATTAGGGTATTATAGACATTATTGTCTAGCCAACTAAAGTATTCACGCTCTTCAAAAGACAATATGCTTGCACATTTGCCCTTGTAAAAGATAGCTATCGAACCGTCGGTTGTTAGTTTGTCAACTACAGGGGGAGTTCCTGCACCGCTTGCGCCACCTTGCTCGCCACCGCTACCACTGCTTGAAGAACTTTCGCTTCCGCTTCCACTTGTGCTACTGTCAGCTGTTTCTTCTTGTACGGTTATATTCGCCATATAACTCGTTTGATGTGGTGAGAGATAGTCAGCATAAAAACTTTTTAAGTTTGCCCCTCTATTAAACAAAAATTTTTCATTAAATTTTGTTATAACTTGTAAATTATCCACTTCATTGCTGTTTATATTTGTAGTTAAATTTAACAATTCTTTTGCTTTTTTATCTGTGTGTATTAGCAAGGTGTTGTTACCTAAATTGTTGCCACGCATTAAATAATCCAAAGTCAACGCTACATTATCTTGGCATAGTTCGTTACTCAATATTATATAACAACAGTGAGCAAAACGAATTTTCTTGCCGACTTGATAAGCCATACGCTCCAAAGCATCTTCAAGACTGTTTCCGTCGTGAGTAACAAGCGAGACTTTTTGCGTATATTGTCCGCCCGCTTCGGGAATAAGTATTTGCGCTGTTACTTCGACTTGTTGGTTTTCTGTGCCTTTGTCTATTGCTAGCCCTGTACAAATAGCACGAACTGCAGTTTGACTTGGTGTATTGATAGCACTAGGTGCTAACAAAATAAGGAAGAAAACAACAGCGAATAATACTATTTTATTGAATAAATTTTTGCTCATTTTTTCTCCTTTTAATACATAAAATCAAACAAATCAAAATTATCAAGCACATAAGCCCTAATGTTGCGTACGAAGCGTAGTTGCGTATAATATCAAACATTATTTCCAAATCGTAGTTTAGTAGTGTTGCAATACTGAATACTAAAAGTAATGATACAATAATAGGAAGTAGTGTTGTTTTAGTTTGCAAAAATGGCTTTGTAATTTGCCCTAAACAATAAACAAACACCGCAGTAGAGCAAAATAGTTTTGTAATATCTATTATTGCGCTCAACCATACAAGGCGTTGCAGTTCTAAAATAAACGGGTCATATTGTGAATATTCAGTTAGGGCAAACAAAGTGTACTGCATTGACATACCAAACACATCATAAAAGATAAAGCAGAATAATGTAACGACAAGGGCGGTTATTCCTGTTGCAAGCATTGTTTTTGAAACAAATTTTGTTTGAGTTATTTTTATTTTACCAACAAAAAATAGCAAGCAAATTGAATTGCCAAAATAAAATGCGCCATTGCTAAAACCTGCAAGCATAGGGGACAGTCCATTTTCAAAATATGGCATATTTGTATCAAAACTTAAAAACTCAAGGTTGCTCGAAATAGCAATTATTGCTCCAAATACTATAAAAGCAAACAAAATTTCAAAAGTTCTACCTATTGTGCGTGCGCCCTTGTATGCTAGATAACCTGTTACAAAAAAGGCAGGCACAGCAAACAACAAGGGAGAAAATTCATCATAAAGTAGTTTTACAAAAAATGAGTAAAGTTCTTGATATGAAAATGTAAGTCTTGCAAAAATATATATAAATAATAAAATAAAGATTATGTATGCTCCAACTATTGAGAATTTTTCTTTCAGTAGTTGAAATAAATTTTTGTCTTGATTGCGCTGTATAACGAAAGTAATCAAAAATATTAACAGTAATTCAATACATAGCCCTAGTATAATACTAAATATTGCGTCTTTTGTAGCCCCCGCAAAAATTATAGTTGGCATTGTGACAAATTTTGATGTTAGCATTACGATAATTGCAATTATTATAAATTGTCTAGTCGTTATTTCTTTCACTTTTTTGCCTCCTATGATTTATATTTGGAATACTTTCTGGTCTAGTTGTCATTTGCGGATACCCTCTACGGCGCATACCGTCTTTCAAATCTGATTTTATGTATGGAGCGAATGGGGCAAGATAAGGAGAGCCGTAACTGTCCATATTCACAAGGTAACCTATCAAGAACAGCACGCCGATTATTATTCCAAAAATACCCATGAAGCCACCGATTATAGTAAATATAAGTCTTAAAAACGATATTTGAGTGCTTTGTTCGGGCAGTGTGTAACTCATAACACCAGTAATTGCGACTATCAATACGGCAGGAGGACTTACTAAACCCGCTTGCACGGCAGTATCACCCAAAATCAACGCACCAACAACAGACAGTGCTAGTCCCATATACCGAGGCATTCGCAGACTTGCCTCATACAATATTTCAAATAGAAAAATTATAAACAAAATTTCAAGTAAAGGTGGTAAGGGGATACCTTGAATTGAATTTGAAATTGTAATCAACAACTTAACAGGTATCACTTTTATATGATGTGTGAGTAGTGCGATATATAAACCGGGCAATAAAATACCTACAATTGCGGCACTCAAACGAAGTATTCGCAAAAAAGTTGCCCGTGCAGGCGTTGTGTAGTAGTCATTACTAGATTGTAAATCTTCAAGCAAAATGTAGGGTAAAGTTAGCACAATCGGTGAGCCATCTACAATAATAACAACCCTACCTTCCATAATTTTCGCCGCAGCAATGTCTGGCTTTTCAGTCGTTCCAACTTGCTTAAAAACTGAATGTTTACTTGTGTTTAAAAATTCGGTTATATAATGCGAATCAACAATTCCGTCAATGTTTATTTCATTTAGTTTGTGTTTTATTTTTTCTACAATTTTAGGGTCGGCAACATCTTTGAGATACAAAATTCGTATTTGTGTGCTAGATTCTTTACCGATTTGCATTTGGTCAACTTTTAAATTTTTTGATTTTAACCGTTTTCTAATCAAAGTTATGTTGGTGATAAAGTCTTCAACAAATCCTTCTCGAGGACCTTCTACAACGGCACTCAAAGGGGGTTCTGCTGGAGTACGAATTATCCATTTTGCACACTCTACAACCAAAACTTTTTCCGTATTTTCAAACAATATTGCACAAAAACCGTTTAAAATGTTCTCTAACATTGTTTCTTCATCAGCAGGCTCGCTTACTTTTGTGTATGCAATTATTTGTGATTTTGCCAAATCATAAATATTTTGTTTTTGCGATACTTCAATATTTTGCAAAGTCAATATAACACTACCAGACAAAAGCGCTTTGTCTATAATGTTTTCTATATAAATTATGGCAATTTTAGTACCATTTTTAGTCGAAATTTCACGTGAGGCAAAATCTGATGTATTGTTAAATTTTTGTTTAAAATATTCAATTCTTTTCTTTAAATCTTCCATAATTTCCATACCGTTTTTTATTTATTTTTATAATTTTTTACAAAAATATGCAAATTTTGACAATTTTGTTTTATAAAAAAATTTGATTGTTTTATGGCACAACATAACGCTTTTATATTGACTTATTTTGATAAAAATATTAAAATTAATTTATATCAAATTATGAATTTCGAGGTTATTATGCAATTAACAAGTAAAAATCTTATGCGCAAATGGAAAGAGTTTTGGACAAGTAAAGACCACAAGGAAATCAAGGGCGCTTCATTAATTCCTACTGATAACAGTGTTTTGTTTACCACAGCGGGAATGCAACCTTTAATTCCTTATTTATCTGGCAAGCCACATCCATTAGGGCGTAGGTTGTTTGATATTCAACCCTGCTTGCGTACAAATGATATTGATGAAGTAGGTGACAACCGCCATCACACAATGTTTTTTATGATGGGTAATTGGAGTCTTGGAGATTACTTTAAAAAGGAAGCTATTTCTTGGAGTTGGGAGTTTTTAACAGACCCTAAATGGTTAAATATTTCCCCTGATAGACTAGCGGTTACTGTGTTTGAGGGTGATGAAACTGTACCACGTGATGAAACAAGCGCAAAATTATGGCAAGAGTGCGGTTTACCAAAAGAAAGAATTTTCTTTTTCCCTAAAAAAGACAACTGGTGGGAAATTGGTGGCGGTGTAGGTTTGTGTGGACCTGATACTGAAATTTTTTATGATACAGGCAAACCTAGTTGCGGTGAACATTGCGACCCTTCTTGCGATTGTGGTAAATGGGTGGAAATTTGGAACAATGTGTTTATGGAATTTAATGTAGAAAAATTAGGCGCACCTATTACAAAACTTCCTCAACAAAATGTTGATACAGGTATGGGGTTGGAGCGTATTGAATGTGTGCTTAATGGCTATGATTCTACCTTTAGAAATGATTGTTTCAAGCGCCCTATAGAAATTTTGGAAACTTTGAGCAATAAAAAGTTTGCCTTTTCCAACGAATTTGGCAAGTATTTCTGTATTATTTGCGACCATATAAGAGCAAGCGTATTTTTGTTAGGCGATATACAACCAACAACTCCTAGCAATGTTGGACAGGGTTATATTTTAAGAAGATTAATTCGTAGAGCAGTAAATTGTGCTAGAAAATTAGATATTAATCCAAAAGATTTAGTAAAAGTAGCCGATGCGTATGTTCAATACTACAAAGATGATTTTGAGAACTTTATAAAAGTTGAAAAATTTATTTTAGATGAAATTGTAGCGGAAGTAGAAAAATTTGAGCACGCAATCGAGGGCGGAATTAAGGAGTTTAACGCAATTACAGAGAATATGAAAGCTGGGGACACAATATCAGGGAAAACTGCTTTTAGATTGTTTGATACTTTTGGTTTCCCTTTAGATTTAACTATTGATTTGGCAAACGAGCGTGGAATTAAAGTAGATAAGCAGGGCTTTGACTTGGCTTTTGCAGAACATCAACAAAAATCTCGTGACAACTCTGGTGCAATGTTTAAGGGGGGAGTTGCAGAGGCAAAAACAGAAGAAGAGCAAAAGATTTTGCGTCGTCTGCATTCTGCTACTCACTTAATGCTTGCTGCATTGCGTAAAGTAGTTGGCAATACTGTTGAGCAACGTGGTAGCAATATTACTGTTGAGCGTTTGCGTTACGACTTTACTTGCGACCATAAATTAAGCGCTGATGAATTGAAGCAAGTTGAAGATTTGGTAAATGACGCTATTGCAAAAGATATGCCTATCACTTGCGAAGAAATGACTCTCGAACAAGCAAAAAAGAGTGGTGCAATCGGTATATTTGAGAGTAAATATGGTGATAAAGTAAAAGTTTACACAATGGGCGATTTTAGTAAAGAAATTTGTGGAGGTCCACACGCAGAACATACAGGAGAATTGGGACATTTTAGAATTTTAAAAGAAGAAAGCAGTAGTAGCGGTGTGCGTAGAATAAAAGCAGTTTTAGAATAATAGTTGACTAATAATTCATTAATTGGTAAAATCTATTATAATAAAAAAAGGAGAAACAAATGAACGTTTTTGTTAATATATTGAAAATATTAATAATT
>CALWOW010000023.1 GCA_944383295.1 uncultured Clostridia bacterium | reverse complement strand
GATAGTTGTGGTATTTTTAATATTACAGGTACTCAACAAATTCGTTTCTGGGCGCAGTGGACTGATAAAATGCAAAGGGTAACTTTTGTAAGTATTGATGATACCGGCACAAGACAAACTTTAGCAACTATCGAAGTGCCTTATGAATCAATTGTTACACAACAACAAATGCCAAACATTGTTTATTATGTTGTAGCAGATAGGAACGGTTATCAAGTAGATAGATATTACACCGATGAAAGTTATTCTGCAGAATTTGATTTCAATACTCAACAAATTGTCGAGCCAACAACTGTTTATGTAACTTGGGTTAAAAAGAAATTTACCTTACGTTTAAATGCTGACGGCGGTGTGTTTAACGAAGGCGAGCCAAATCAAAGTGATGTTTGGTTGATTGAAAATGTTGAATATAAATACGACTTTTTAAACAATATTTTAAATCATTTAGTTTCAAGTCAATTACCTACAAAGATGGGGTATAAGGTATCTTATGAAAATGGTGCTTCACAATGGAATATGCAAGCAGATAGAAAGGGTTTGCGCATTTCGGAAGCAAACGCAAATAATTTAATGCCTGCTTATGACTTAAATATCTATATTATGTGGGATGTTGAACAATATCAAGTTGAATTAGTCGCTAATGGTGGTTTGTATCAAGACGGAAGCACTGTTTTGACAATTTTATTAGATTATCAAACACCACTAAAAGATGCTTTGGACAATTATTTTGCAACAAACAATTTACCAACGCAAACTGGGTATGGTTTTAGATATTGGAGTTTAAATAATTCTGGTCAAGACGGACAAGCCCCTGCTGAAATTACAAATAATGATAGGGTGCCTTATCAAGGTACTAGAGTGTATGCAACTTGGGGAAAACAATTTACTGTTACCTTCCAAAAAGTCTTTTACAATGACACATCTCCTTGGTTGGTAGTAAATGTGTTTGAAGGTGATTCTGTGTCTGCACCGGATACTTCAGTAGATGGATTTGCTATTTCGGGTATGGATTTTGTAGAATGGAAACGTTTTGTAGGTATTATCAAAAATGATAATGGTGAGGACGAACCACAATACGAAACTTATGATTGGTTGGACCCCGTAACTGAAGATATAATTTTGGTAGGTACTTGGACGCCAAACGGCGAAACAACTACGCCTGTTGACACAAGCAATATTTTAATTATTTCTGTTTCAATTATTGCAGGTATAGTAGTATTGTTGTTTATATTCATTTTAGCACGTAGTCGTAAAAAAGGTTTGGCTGTTAATAATAAACGACTACAAACAAAGAATAGCAAGGAAAAATTAGAAGAATTGCGTGAAATAGAAGAAAGACGAAGAAACGACAATCCTTTTGAATAGGAATAAAAACAATAATTAAATAAAAAATAAAAAGCGTATGAAATTAATATTTTATATGCTTTTTTTAATGAAAAAATAGACAAAAAATATATTAAAAAATATTTAATATATTTAAAGAATTTTAGCGTTTGACATTAAAGTAAAATTATGTTAAATTTAATCTAAGTTTGTAAAAAACAGGAGAGCTTTTATGCTAGGATACTATTATCTTATAACAATATTATTAGGTATTGTTTTGATTACTTTAAGCGTAATTTTTAGAAAACAAATTGCAACTAAAAAAGATTTGATTTTAAAAATTATTTCATTAGTGCTTCTTGCTGTTTTTTTTGTTCGTTATATGAGCGGACACGAAGCATTGCAAAATGTTATAGGACTTAATAGCGATATGTTTGCTAGCAAGTTTTTAACAGCAATGTCAATGCTTTCCGTATGGTTTATGTATGCAAGTATAATATTGCTAGTAATTTATCCGTTCTTTAAATTTAAGTTTTTAAATATGCTTGTCAAATACTTTGCTGTATTTGCTACAATTTTGAATTTAGCATTTTTAAGTCAAGCAATAGTAGGCGTCGAAGGGCTAGTTGCGTTGGAAACTATCACTTTCCGTGCAGTTTTGATGTGTGTTGAACTAGCGATTTGTATTTGGTATTGTTTCTTTGTTTGGTTTAATGATAAATCGTTTAAATGGACAGGCAAAGATGTATTAAATTTTATTTTAAGCGTTTTTGCAATGTTGATTGCAAGTATGCCAGCGTATGCTCCGCAATTGTTGTTGGGTTATCAAAATCCAAATTTAATAGTCGAGAATTTAGCACAGTGGCATAGAATTTACTTGTATTTTGCTTTTATTATACCATTACTTATTTTCTTTGCACTAAGAAAAAAAGATTTAGAAGTTCGTAAATTTGCGCTTTTATATCTAGGCGTAGGCGCTTTGTTTACTTTTATGTGTAGCGCAAAATTTGATACTTGGCTCAATCCTTTATCGTGGCCGTTACACTTATGTAATACAGCGATGTATATTGTAGTTATATGCTTGGTATTTAAAGTAAACAAACTATTCTATTTTACATTTTTTATCAATGTTTTAGGTGCTTTTTTGGCAATGATAATGCCAAATACCGAAGGTAATTTAGTAAGTTATAGTATAATTAGATTTTGGAATAACCACTATATCGCATTCTTTATGCCGCTGTTGATGGTTGCACTTGGTTTGTATAATCGACCTAAATTAAAAGAATTTATTTATTCTGCTATTGCGTTTACAATTTATTTTGTTTTAATCGCATTTATAAATGCTTGGTTTAGTAATTACGGAACAGTTGACTTCTTCTTTATTAACTCAGATTTTGTCGCTGAAAAATTAGGACAATGGGCGGAAGATTTGAGAAATGTGACCTTTACATTTAATATAGGAGATTTGACGTTTACTCTCTATCCGCTGTATCAATTTTTATATTGGCTTGTCTATATGGCTGTGTCCGCTGGTGTTTGGTTCTTGTACGAACAGGCGTACAATTATACCGATTTAATGAAAGATATGGCAAAAAGAAAAGAAAAATACAGACTAGACAGACTTGCCTTGGAAATAAAATTGGGAGATAAATCAAAGGAGTGTCCTATGGACGAAAAAAATAAAGATAAGTTAATATTAAGAAAGTTTACCAAACGCTACGGAAAAAGCGATGTTTATGCCGTTAAAGATGTAGATTTGGAAGTGCACGGTGGCGAAATATTTGGCTTTTTAGGCCCAAATGGTGCAGGTAAAAGTACAATCATTAAAACCATTGTAGGTATTCAACCTATCACTAGCGGTGAAATTGAAGTTTGCGGTTATGATGCCAACACGCAAAGTGTTATGGCTAAAAAACAAATCGGTTTTGTGCCAGACCATTATGCGCTATATGAAAAACTAACAGGTAGGGAATACATAAATTATATTGCAGATTTATACGATGTTAGCAAAGAAGATAGAGATGAAAGAATTGAAAAATATTTGAAACTTTTTGAACTTAAATTTGCTTTTGACAATCAAATTAAAACATACTCTCACGGTATGAAACAAAAAATTGCTATAATGGCTGCTTTAATTCATAATCCAAAAGTTTGGATACTTGACGAACCTTTGACAGGTTTGGACCCTAATAGTATTTTTCAGGTCAAAGAATGTATGAAAAATCACGCAAAGGCGGGGAATATAGTTTTCTTTTCAAGTCATATCATTGATGTAGTTGAAAGAATATGTGACCGTATAGGAATTATCAAAAAAGGACAGTTGCAAGTCGTAAAAAGTGTGAAAGAAATTCTTGATAGTGGCGAAACTTTGGAAGATTTCTATATGAATATTATAAACAAAAATGATGTGCAGGCAATCAAAGTAGAAAAGACAGACAAAGAAGAAAGCATATTCAAAGTCAAAAAATCAAAAAAAGATAAAAATGATATAAAAGAAGAAAAAGCAAATAAATCGGCAAAAAATAAAATAAAAAAATCGCAAAAAATAATGGAAGCAAATAAAAATGGTGAAGCAAAAAATGATAATGTAGATAAAAAGGAAGTTGATAAGAAATGACAAATTCTTTAAAACCCCTTGTTATGATGCAACTAAAAGACAAGTTGGATTTTAGTTTTACCAAATCTAAACGGCAATTAATAGCAAAAATTATTTTACCTATTTTAGCAATAGTTGCTGTAACTGCGGTAATTTATATTTTATTTTACTTAAGCAAGTTAATGAATATATTTTCGCTTGTAAATATGGTACCTATGAGTGTAGTAGTGGTTGTTTTTACCGTAATGCAAATTTTATCAATCATAACTTGTACATATTCATTAATGAAAAACTTATATTTTGCAAAAGATAATCAATTTTTGCTTACTTTACCCGTAACAACTAATAAATTATTTTTATCAAAACTTATAGTTTTCTATATATACGAAGTAATTAAAAATCTATTTTTTACGCTACCATTATTTTTAGCGTATGGTTTGATATCAGGTGCTTCGGTAGCGTTCTTTTTCTGGCTACCTGTATGTATCGCCATAATTTCATTAATACCCGTAAGTATAGGCGCATTTTTATCTATATTTGCGATGGGAATAGCAATTTTCTTGAAAAGTTTTAGTGTTATAAAATGGATTTTATTTGCTATTGTTGTGGGTGGTTGTATAACTGGTGTTGTGTTTTTAATTAATGCAATTCCTGCAAATATCGATATTATGGGTAGTTGGGGGACATTGTTTTGGGATATTCAAGATTTCCTAAATGCATTTACCGCAAACTTCTATCCTTTTACTAAAATAGTACAAATGGTGTTGGGGACTTTCTCGGGTGCTGTGTTAATTCCGTTTACTCTTACTACACTATATGTTTTGTTGAGTATTCTTGCATTTGTTGTTGTCTTGATTGCGTTAAGTTTCCTTATATCTAAACCATTGTTCTTTAAAATGGCATCTACACCTTTTGAATTTAAAAGAACATTGCAAAGCACTGAAAAACAAAACAAAAAAGTTAAATCTTTTTACAGTTCGGTAAATAAAGAAAAAAGAGTTATATTTAGGACGCCGGACGAAGTTTATTCGTTGGTTGGAATTGCAATAGCGTTGCCTATATTGATTTTGTTATTAAATAAAGTTTTTGCTTCGATGAACACTCGTTTGTTAGGTGATTATATGAGTGTATCATTTAACCTACTTATCATTGCTCTTATTGCAATGGCAAGTAACAATACTATTGCGAGCGTATTTTCACGTGAAGGTGCTGCGGGTTATTTGATTAAAATTAGACCTAACAATTATCATCAAAATCTAATAGCAAAATTTATTATTCAAGCAGTTGTGATGACATTATCAATAATAGTTTCGATTTGTATATTTAGTTTCTTTAATAAATTGTCTGTTGGAAATGTAATTTGCTTTGGGCTTACTTCGATATTCTTGTATTTAAGTCATTTGTTATGGAGTGCTGAAATGGATGTAATGAATCCGCAATACGACCAATACGCAACAACAGGCACTCACATATCAAACCCAAATGAAACAAAATCAACAATAGCAATGTTGTTTTTATCGTTTGTATTCTTTGGCATTTCATTATTTCTTTCGGTCGAAAATATTGCAACAGCGTGGATAAAGGTCGGCATTGTAGCGCTTGCTATTCTAGGTTATAGAATTTGGTCGTTCTACAACAAAGTCAAATACTATTATAAGGAAAAGTAATATGAAAAAATCAATAGTAATAATTGTAGGTGTTATTTATATTGCTTCTATAATTTTTATAGGTTTTTTCGGTATGAAAATGACAGCATATAATCCAACAGTTTATCCAACAAGTATTGTATGCACAAATGAAGAAGCAGTTCAAAAAGAAGGCTATAAATATATTGTTGCTTATTATGACCCAAATAAAATAGATGCTGAAAATGTTTATCAAATACTTTACAAAGTAAATCCTGATGATTGTACGAATAAAAAAGTCATTTATGTTTATGATAAATCTAGTAGCGTAGCAAGTGTCGATGAATTCGGTAGAGTATGGATTAAAAAATCAGGTTTCTTTGACGTGACAATTCAAAGCGAAAGCAGAAGTTCGATACAAGAAAAGATTATGTTTTATTTTGCAATGGTTAAATTAGTTGACATAGAAAATTAAATATAATAAAATTAATTAAATACTAAAAAAGGAGTAAAGTATGGAAAAAAGTAGAGCAAATTTTTTGACTCTTTTGCCAATCTTTGTTATATTGCTTGTGCTTTCCTTTGCTTTTGTTGGTTGTGGACAGGACCCCAAAGCAACTAAAATTGAAGTAAAACAAGACACGATTGCAACCGAGATTGTGCAAAATGCTACACTTGATTTTTCAAATCTTGTATTAGTTGTTACTTATGACAACAACACAACACAAGAAGTAGCAAAAAATGATGAAATGAAGTTTTCAAGCATTGATACTTCTACATTAGGTGAAAAAATTTTAACAATCGAGTATCTAGGCTTAAAAACTTCTGTTAAAATTTTAGTAACTGACGAAAATGGACAAGTTTATTTTAATGTTGGTTTTCGTAAGCCACAGAGCATAACAAATTTTGAAAGTTATAGTACAGTAACAGACGGGGATTATGCTTATACAATTACAGGTCAAAATTATTTAGTTGGTGATGACAATCCTTTTGTTATTCAACCTATTATAACCGCTGTTGACGAAAACTTGGAGCCACACGATTTAGATTATATTGATTGTGCATACACTTTTGAAGTATATAATAATCAAACAGCAACCTATGATTTAATCAATGATTATTCAAATATCGTATCAATAGCAAATGATTCATATA
>CALWOW010000022.1 GCA_944383295.1 uncultured Clostridia bacterium | reverse complement strand
TGCGTAGAATAAAAGCAGTTTTAGAATAATAGTTGACTAATAATTCATTAATTGGTAAAATCTATTATAATAAAAAAAGGAGAAACAAATGAACGTTTTTGTTAATATATTGAAAATATTAATAATTATAGTGTTTATAGGTATTGCTGTCGTTTTGGTTGCTTTCGGTGCTTTGGTGCTTTTCCCTGGCTTTAGTTTGTTTGGGTTGCATTATATTACAGGGGATAGCAAAGTTGTTGGGCTTGAGTATGATTTGAAGACTAATAGCGAAGAATGGCAGACTGTCGATACAGTTTGGATAAAAACAAATGCGTGGGATATTGAAGTACACCCAAAAACAGCGCAAGAAGATAATATTTATTTAGAAGATTGTTTAAATGTGCGCTGGTCTCATCTTTACAATGGTTTTGTTTATGGAGAAGTTCAAGAACCTTCTTTAAGCGAACCTACTGTTGTTACTGTTGGTAATGACAATCGCCTTCTATTTGAAGTTAAAGAACCAGATGGCGGTTGGTTAAGTAAAACAGATACATTGATAAAACTTTATTATGATGCAAATGATTTTGCAGGTAAAAATCTTTTAATTGAAACAAAGTCAGGACAAGTTACAGTTGGTAACGATATTGATTTTACAGTTGGTGATTTGACAATAAACAGTGATAACGGTTTTGTTAAGGTAAATCAAATAAGTTTGAATGGTGACGCTACTATTAGCAAATATTCAGGTGACATTGATGTAAATGTTGATTTACCTACAAATGTTATGATTGATGTTTCAAGCGGATACGGTAAGATTAATTTACAAAATGTTGGAACTAGTACTACCGCTTTGGTGTTAGGTTTTAATGAAAAAATCAAAAACTCAAACATTCAAATCGGCAATGTTTATGGCGCTTTGGATATAAAAGCAGACGGTGGCTTGTTACGTGGCGGAAATGTTGATGGTACTTTCTCGGCAAATGTTTCTTCATGTGATGTTTATCTAGGTAATGTTGGCAAAAATGTTACTTTTAATAGTGTTGATGGCTTGTTGGAGTTAAACAAAACTTCGGGCAAAGTTACAGTAAACAGCACAGGTAACGGTAGAGTTAAAATTGCCGAAAGTGCTAGTGATATAGATATTACGACAAGAAGCGGTGAAATCGCTGTCGGTAGTGCAAACGGCAATGTTACCGCAGTATCACAATACGGAAACATTAATATTAGCGGTGCTAACAATCAAATTACTTACAATGTGAAAAATAGAGATGGCAACACAGTTTTAGATAAAGTCAAAGGTAGTGTTGTGTTTGGTATAACTAATCAAGGTAGGGGAAGTGTAACTATAAACTACGCAAACACTAATGCTACAGATATTAATGATGGATTGTTTGGAGAAAATATAGTAAGTACCGAAACAGGTGCTGTAAATATTACAGTAAACACAAACGAAAGATTTTACTTTAAAAAATGGTCAACAAATAACAACGTTAATATAGAATTATCTGCTTTACATTCTACCGACAAAGTAAATGAAACAGGTGGGGGCGTAAATGGTGCGAGCGCAACCGATTCAAATAATTTAACAGTTACAAGTGTAACAGGTGCGATTTCAGTCGTTCACTACTAAAATAAAAAAGTCATATAATATGGCTTTTTATTTTTTATTGAGATAGTCCAAAATATTCTACAATTCCGCACATAATGGTGTAGGCAATTCTTTCTTGATACTCATTTGTAATTAATTTTGCTTCTTCTTCGGGGTTAGATAAAAATCCACATTCTACCAAAATTCCAGCCGATTTAGAGCAATTTAAAATATAAAAGTCACCAGGCATACAACTTTTTCTAGAACCTTCAATTTGTTCAACAAACATTTCTTGTAGTTCTTCACCTAGTTCTTTGCTTATATCACTATTTAGTGCATAAAAAACTTGTGCGCCCCGTGCCGATTTGTCTGTAAAACTATTCAAATGTATGCTGACAACCAAGTTTGGATTTGCTTTTTTTATAATTTCTTCACGAGCTTTCATATCTCGCATTTTAAAACCACTTGCAAAAATACCATATAGCCCATCCTCATTTGTTCTTGTATAAGTTACCTTTATTCCTAGTGTTTGTAGCAAATTACCTAATTTTTGAGAAATACTTAAATTTATATCTCGTTCATAAATACCGCTAGCACCTACACAACCAGAATCTATACCACCGTGCCCAGCATCAATTACTACACTAAATCTTGGCAATGGACTTGATGCAGAAGTGGTTTTATTTGAATAAGAAATACAAGCGTTTGCACCAAATAGGAAAGTGAATACCAACAAATAGCAAAGGGTTTTCTTTAAATTTCGTATTATAGCAATCATACCTAACTCCAAATTGTTTTGATTATTTATATTCATTGAATGTAATGATTATTATAATCAAATTATTGCGCCAAACAATTTTTTATGATATAATTAAAACTATGGATAAATTTTTTACATTTCAAAAATTAACAGAACAAGAATTATTGAGTGTGCCAAGTGTGACACTTGCGTGGGTAGGAGATGCAATTTATAGTCTTTGCGCTCGTGAGTATGCATTGCATTTTAATCGAGGCAAGCCCGCAAAACTTAATAAAATGGTTACTTCTAGGGTAAATGCAAATGCACAATCCGAAACTTTAGAAAAATTGTTGCCAATTTTATCGCAAGAAGAATTAAGTGTCGTAAGGCGTGCTAAAAATGCACCTACAACTACAAAAAGCAAACATTACGGAATTGCGGATTACAAGCGAGCAACCGCTTTTGAAGCATTGTTGGGGTATTTATATTTGTCTGATAAAATGGATAGACTAAACGAGTTGTTAGAAATAATATTTGGAGAAGAAAAATGATTATTTACGGTAAAAATGCTATTTTGGAAAGTTTGCGTGCAAACAAGGCAATATACAAAATTTTTATACTAGATAGATATGCGGACAAGTCGGGCGAAATCGAAATTTTTGCAAAAAGAAAAAATATAAAACTTCAATATTGTAGCCGTGATGAGTTATCTCGTATATGCGGTGATGAACATCATCAAGGATTTGTTGCCGAATGTGAAGATTTTAGTTATTGCGAATTAGAGGATATTTTAAATTTTGCGCAAAGCAAAGGCGAACAACCTTTTGTAGTTATATTAGACGGTATCGAAGACCCACACAATTTGGGTAGTATTATAAGAGTTTGCGAATGCGCAGGGGTACATGGCATTATAATACCAAAGCATAGTGCTTGCCCTATTAATAGTACAGTTGCAAAAACAAGTGCTGGCGCATTGTCTAATATGCGAGTTTGCAAAGTAACAAACATAGCGCAAACTATTGATAAACTAAAAAGTTTTGGATTGTGGATTTATGCTGTTGAATTAGGCGGACAAAATATTTATCAACAAAATTTAACAGGTGCGTTAGGTTTGGTAATCGGCAGTGAAGGTGATGGAATTGGGCAACTAATCAAAAAGAAATGTGATGGTATTATTACTATGCCAATGAAGGGTAATATAAACTCGCTAAATGCAAGTGTGGCTTGCGGTGTTGCTGTGTTTGAAGCGGTAAGACAAAGGAGTTAGAGATTGAATAAGGCAAAAAATGATGAGCACAGATTGTTGTTACTAGAAGCACGAGCAGGGAAAATTGATGCTTTGGAAAAATTAATGAATGAATTTAAGCCATTAGTTACAAAAGTTGCACGAAGATATTTTTTGTTGAATGGTGATGATGCGGACTTAATTCAAGAAGGAATGATAGGACTTTACAAGGCTTTTTTAAATTATCGTTTGGATAGTGATACAAGTTTTGAAAGTTACGCAACAACTTGTATAAAAAGAAATGTAATTTCCGCAGTACGTGCTAGTCAAAATCAAAAAAATCTACCACTCAACAATAGCGTAGGTTTAGGGGCGCAGGGTGGTTTAGATTTGTTGCAAGATGATGACTTAAACGACTTTGAAGTTTCTTTACCTAGCGATGAACTTTCGCCAGAAGATAGGATTGTATTAAAAGAGCAAAGGGAAGAGATTGTAAAAAAAATAAAATCGCTGTTGAGTGATTTTGAAATAAAAGTATTAAAGAGATATTTAGATGGCGAAAGTTACAAAGAAATAGCAAAACAACTTGACAAAAACGAAAAATCAATAGATAATGCTATTATGAGAATAAAGTCCAAACTGAAAGTTTTAGAGGGATAATATGTATTTAGCACTTTACCGAAAATATAGACCAAATATGTTTGATAAGATTGTAGGGCAAGAACACATTACTCGAACTTTGCAAAATCAAATAAAAAATGACCAAATAGGGCACGCTTATTTGTTTTGCGGTAGTCGTGGGACAGGTAAGACTACAACTGCAAAAGTTTTTGCTCGTGCTATAAATTGTTTAAATCCAAAAAATGGCTCTCCTTGTGATGAATGTGAAGTTTGCAAGGCGCTTAAAGAAAATAATGCTATAGATATTGTAGAAATTGATGCTGCTAGTAATAACGGTGTCGAAGAAATTCGTGATTTGCGTGATAAAGTAAAATATCCGCCAACAGTGGGTAAATATAAAGTTTATATAATAGATGAAGTACACATGCTAACTACTAGTGCATTTAACGCCTTATTAAAAACTTTGGAAGAGCCACCTAGTCATGTTGTCTTTATTTTGGCTACTACGGAAGTACACAAATTACCCGCTACGATATTGTCTAGGGTATTAAGATTTGATTTTAAACTTATTAATACAGAAACTATTGCAAAACTTATTGCTAATATCTTTAATGAAAGTGGTATCAAAGCAGAGCAAAGCGCAATAAACTTGATTGCAAAAGCAGGTCAGGGTAGTGTGCGTGATGCGTTGTCTATTGCGGATATGTGCGCAAGTTTTGCAAACAACGACATAAAATATAAAGATGTTGTAGAAGTTTTGGGAATTAGTGATAGCGAAAGCATATATTCTTTGGGAAGTGCAATTTTAGAGCAAAGGGTGGCTGACTTCTTTACAGAATTTACACGACTTGCGGGGGCGGGTAAAAATTTAACTGTAACCGCAAACGATTTGACCAAATTTTTTAGAGATTTATTAGTTTTAAAAACTTGTGGAGAAAATTTTGTAGAGTACAATCAAGAAGTTTTGGATAAAATGAAAAATTTATCTCAAAATGTTTCGCAAGAAAAATTAAATAATGCTATGCAAGCATTTAGCAAAATTGAAAGTGAAATGAAGTATTCTTTAAACCCTCAATTATTAATAGAAACAACTGCGTTAGGTTTGCTTGATGCAGATGTAAAAAAAAACTAATTTATAGTTTAGCAAATCCAAAGCCCGAAATAGTAGTACCACAAAAACCTTTAAATGCCCGTTCTGCTTGGGGAAAAGTGTTGTTAGAAATGCGCAAAACTAATTTAATAGGCATACATTCTATTTGTGTGGATATTGCTGAAGTATCAATTAAAGAAAACAATTTTGTTATAGTAGTGCATAAATCAATAAATTATGAAATGCTTAAAAAACAACAAAACTACAACGATTTAGTTGATACTTTTCGTAAACTAGGTTATAATTACAATGTTTTACTCACATTTGAACCTAATACAAATTTAAACAAAGAAGATAAAGCAAAGATTTTATCGCAGTTAATAGGTTGTAAAGTAGGTATTAAGAATTAAAGGAGATATTAAAAATGGCAGGATTTAACGGATTTGGTGGCGCAAATATGCAAAACTTATTGAAACAAGCTCAAAAAATGCAAGAGCAAATTCAACGTGACCGTGAGGAGTTGGAAAATACAACTTTTTATGCAAACGCTGGTGGCGGTATGGTAGAAATCGAAATGAACGGAAAGCGTGAATTGACATCGGTAAAAATTAAGCCAGAAGTTGTTGACCCAGAAGATGTAGAAATGCTTGAAGATTTAATTATGGCGTCAATAAACGATGCTAACAGACAAATTGATGAAAAGTTGGCAGAAATCACACCCGGACTACCAGGGGGAATGTTTTAATTGAAAAATTTTATCATTCCTATTGAAAAGTTAATTTCGTACTTTTCAAAACTTCCAGGAGTAGGGCGCAAGACAGCAATACGATATGCTTATCATATTATAAACGCATCTAATGAAGAAGTGCGTGCTTTTGCAAATTCAATGGTTGAAGCGAAAGAGTTGGTACATTATTGTAGCATTTGTGGAAATTTTACTGACAAAGACATTTGCGACATTTGTCGTACAGGTGACAAAAAGATTGTTTGCGTAGTTGCAGAGCCAAAGGATATTTTAGCGTTGGAAAAAGTAACCGATTTTGGTGGGACCTTTCATGTGCTACACGGTTTATTAAATCCGTTGGAAGGAATTACGCCAAACAATATTCGTATAAAAGAGTTGTTACAAAGAGTACAGCAGGATAAAGTAAATGAAGTCATAATGGCAACTAGTCCTACTGTTGAAGGGGAAGCAACTGCAATTTATATAAGTAATTTGCTAAAACCTTTGGGGGTAAAAGTTACTAGAATCGCTCAAGGTGTTAGTTTGGGAACAGATATTGAATATGTTGATGAAGTTACTTTATCTCGAGCAATAGAAGACCGTAGGGAAATTTAGCCGTCTATTTCATAGTCGGCTATTTTTTGTTTGCATTTAATATAAGTCTTTAAGTTGTGCGCTAAATTTTTATTGCGCTTTATCAATAAAGTTTGTTCTGCTAAATCAACTTTTTTTAACAACTTGTCTAATTTTTTTGCGCTTCGTTTACTCATTTTTGCACCTTTTCTTTTTTTGTTTGCATAAATACATTAAATCAATGGAGGGTAATAAATGGAATTTAACGACGAACAATTACCTAATGAAAATAGTATGCGCCTTTTGCAAAAAGGATATGCAAACAAAGTAAAAACTTTGCAAGATGAAGAACCCGCTCAAACCACGCAAGATACTTCAATAGTGTTAGATACAATAAGTAACAATATAGATTGGCAAGGTAATACTCAACTTTTAAATATTTTACAAAATCGAGCAAATAATCGTTGTATGAGGAATTATATTCGGGGGTTGATTGTTTTAAATGAGCAGGATAGGAATGAAATTAATGGTTTTTATACAAATAACGGAGTTCGGCGCAATCCTAATTTAATCAATAATTTCCCTACAACTTTTAATACTGCTTTGCGTGATTATATTCGAAATGAGGCACAACTTTTAGACAACTTACTTCAACTACTTCAAAATGAAGCAAACGAAACAACAAAAACTTCTATTTACAATATTATACGCCGAAGACTAGACGCTCTCGATACTTTAGCAAGTTTTATGTCGAATGGAATTTTTAATTAACAATTGCTTTGATTTAGTTTGAATTAATTTCTTAATGTGCTATAATTATTGCTATGGAATTAGAATTAAGTAATGATTTAATTAAATTAGCAAAGGTATTTCAAAAAAACGGCGCAAGATTGTATATCGTGGGCGGTTTTGTGCGTAATGCAATTTTGGGTTTCTGCGAAACTGATATCGATATATGTAGCAGATTTTTGCCCGATGAGATTGAAAGGTTTTTAGATAAAAAGAAATATTCTGTTAAACTAGTAAATCCAAAACTCGGCACAGTGCATATTGTGGTAAAAGGTGAGGATATTGAGTACGAACATACTACTTTTAGGGCTGAAATGTACAAACAAGGAGGAGTGCATAGCCCAAAAGAAGTTAGATTTGTTGATGATATGTCACTAGATGCTTCAAGACGAGATTTTTCCGCAAACGCAATATATTATGATATTTTGACAGGCGATATAGTAGATTATTACAATGGCGTAACAGATGTAAAAGCACACATTTTAAAAACAGTGGAAACACCTGAATATGTTTTTTCTCGTGACGGTTTACGAATATTGCGAATGATACGCATAGCAAATGAATTAAATTTTGAAATTGAACCGCACACTTTTGAAGTAGCGAAATGTATGTCTAGTCAATTAGCGGATATTTCACAAGAAAGATTTAATAAAGAAATAGTTGCTATACTTTTTGCTGATTATAAATATGATGCTATTGACAATCCTAAATCGTATATTAATGGTTTAAGACAAATAGGCGAATTGCGTGCGTGGGAATACGTTTTACCACAATTAAATGATTTTGTAGGTAAACAGCGTATGCAAGTGTTATATAAAAATGATTGGCTAAATATTATTTTAAAAGCACAACCTGCTTTGCGTATTTCTGCGTTAGTTTTAGATATGTGTAAGGGGTTGGGAATTGAACCAACCAAACAAGTCGTGTTTGCTATTTTGGGTATAAATGGAATTATGTTAAACAAACACGAGTGCGAAAGACAATTTAAGATTGTGAGTGCATTTGAAAGAATTCAAAAGGGTGAAGTGTTTAGTGATGAAAGCGGAAGAATTTTCCTACAACAAAATAATTCCATTATGAGAGAACTTTTAGCATTGTGTGATATCGCAAATGTTGGGACTAAATTGACTAGAACTTACAAACTAATGCAAGTTGATAACGTACCATTTAATTTAAAACAATTAAAAATAAACGGAAAAGATATAGAAGAGAATTTTGCATTTATAGAAAAGGTTTTTTATTCAAAAATTTTAAACGAGCTGTTAAATAGATGTGCTATAATGCCCGAACTTAATAAAAAAGAAATTTTGTTAAAGGGTGTTGAGCAAATTTATGAAAGTTTGAAAAAAGATAGGTAATAGTCAAACAAAAAAGGCGCTTTATTGAAAAAAGTGCCTTTTTAATGTATAAAAAATACGAAAACTCAATTTAAACCGCAGAAAATGCGGTTTGATTTAAAAATTAGCAAAATTTAATGATACCTTCAAATTTTATGCATCTAATTTTTGGACAACAATTATTAGGCTTTTGAGGGAAACAGTTGTTATTTTGCCAATTACAAGGTTTTTGTTCAGGACATTGTTGTTGTTGATTGTTGTAGCAGTTGTTGTAGTTTTGATAAGGTTTGTTACAACAAGGACATTGACATCTTTGTACATAGAAACAACCGTAGTTTTTCCAATTGTAGTAACTATCTTTGTTGTTATTAAAACAGCACATAAAAGCACCTCCTAAAGTTTTCATAACCTAAAAGGCTATGTACTGTCCTGAACTATTATCATACTATGTTGTTAGTATTTATTTTGTTAAAGTATCAATTTTTACAAAATGTTAAAACTAAGTTTAAATCGTTTGCAAATTTTTTAACTTTTTAATATAATCAAAAACAAGGAGAACGATTATGGCTTATTTCGATTACCTAGAAGAAAAAACCAAAGAGCAACGAGAATTTCGTTTTTTTGATGTATGGGCAAAGGCGGGATTGTTTGTTTTTTTAGGTTCGCTGTTAATCACAATAGCATCAATTATAGTTTTCGCAGTCGCCGTGCCAATAGGACAAAATGTTTTTCTAGACATTTTGGTGGGTGTTGGAGTAGCAGTGGGGATTGTGGGTATTGCTATTTCATCAAAAGCAATCAAAATGGCTAGAAATATAAGAAAAAAATCGGAGTTAGGCAATTTTTCACTTATCTGGGGTATATTTTTTGTACTAATTGATTTTGCTTTGCTCGTTGCTAATACATGGTTGTATTTTGTCTAAACAATGTTTAAATTGATTTACAATTACATAAATATATGATATAATTAATCTGTAAAATGCGAGGTAGGAAGGTATGCAACAATTTGTTTTTCCCGCAATTTTGTACAAAGATGTAGAAAATCGCGGTTACACGATAGTTTTTCACGATTTGAATATTTGTACAGAAGGTGCTACGGTTGAAGATGCATTTTTGCGTGCAAAAGATTTTTTGAATGTTTATTGCAAGTGTGCGCTTGATTATAATGGCGAGGTGGAAGAGGCAACAAAGTATGTAGATGTAGTAACCGAGGATAAAAATATTGTTTTACTCGTTGATACTGAAATTGCAGATTCAAAAGGTGATTCTCGACCTGCACAACGTTTTAGTCTTGATATTTAATCGCTTTTTACTGCTCGAAAAGGAGGGCTTTAAAAATGAGTGAAAAGATGTTTACAAATGAACAGGCTTTGGACCATTTAAACTATGCTGTTACATGTGGATATAGTCTTGAAAAATTTATTTATGGAAGGGGTTTATACGGAAATCGAGTTTCTTTGGTGCGTGCAAAAGACCCTAGAAAGTTATATACAAAAGATAGTGACTTTAAAAATAGCAACTTTCATATAATTGAAGGCAAGAAGGCGTTGGAACAAACGCAAACGATTTTAATTAATCGACAACAGCTAGAAGCACCTTTGACAGATAAAGAATGTATGCGTGACTTTTTAGAGGGTGCTAATGTAAAATTTTTGTCGGAAGAAGATAAAGAAAGAGTTTTATCAAATTGGGCAGTGGTCGGGCGGAAATTACTGTCTAGTTCAAGCACCGATTTTGCAAAATTAAACAATTACGTTTTAGGGCATGTCGTACTTGATTTACCAATCTCGGCTCAAATGATTATTGCTGAATTTAGAAAAGCACAAATTTTAGCGCTTTTAACTCAAGATATAATTCCTGCGACTTTTGCAAAAAAGTGTCTTGATTTGTTGCCAGATTCAAAAGAGGATTTGGTTGCATTAAAGCAAAAATTAATCAAACAACGTGATGATGCTATCAAGGCAAAAATGCAAGCAAAACAGGCAGAAGTTGTAAGTGCAAAATTAGAAAACGTTCAATTTGAACCTGTTTCAAAAACTATTCAAAGCACTTTTTCTAATGAGTTATTTAAGAAATACGATGTTGAAAAAGAAAAAGTTAGCGGATAGAATAAAACACTGATAAGGGTGTTTTATTTTTTATTAAGTTTTGTTATAAGTATAAATTATTATCATTATGCACAAAATAGCACGAAGCGGAGGTTGTATGTGTAAAGGGCAAAAAGTTTTGATAATAATTGCTTTTTGTTTATTAGTCTTATTGCAAGGCTTTTTTTATGTTTCTATTCAGTTTAGTGTTGTCTCGTTTGCCGATGAAAATGATATCATACAAATGAGATTTACTTACAATAATCAAATTTATACTTACAATACTTCGCATTTAGATAATATACAAAATTTTCATATACTTTCGCAGGCGCAAAAACACAATCGATTAGGCACAGCAAACGAGCGTGCTACTTTACTAAAAAAAGTTTTAGATTTGGGATTTGAGCCCTTGCAAGCATTTCAATACTGTTTTAAAGGTTTGGAACAGGTGATTTTGAAAATGCAAAAAGATATTGATTGCAACCCGATTGATGCAACTATGAAGTTTAACCCAAATCAAAGTCCATACTTTTTTTTCGAACATGAAAAAGTGGGGTATAAACTTGATTTGTATGTATTAGCAGAAAAAATAATAAATGAATTAAATAACAAAAGCAACATAGATATCAAACTTGAACCTATTCAATTATTACCGCAAACTTACTACAACGAGTTGAGCGGATATGCTAATTTAAGAAGCAGTTTTTTTACAAGTTTTAACACAAACAATACCAACCGTGTGCATAATATAAAACTTGCAATGAGTAAATTTAATGGAATGAAAATAGAGCGTGGTAAAGAATACAGTTTTAATACTATTACAGGTAAAAGAAGCGAGAAAAACGGTTATAAGCCCGCAAATGTGATTGTGGATAAAAAATATGTTGAAGATTTTGGCGGTGGCGTCTGTCAAGCGAGTACCACTTTATACAATGCGCTTTTGCTAGCTAATATGGATTTTCGTGAGGTGCATAGTCATTCGCTCGCTAGTAGTTATGTAAATATGGGGTTTGATGCGATGGTAAATTATGGGACATCAGATTTACGTTGGGTTAATAATACCGATACAGATATGTATGTGCGCACTTATGTTGAAGGCAATAGAGTGGGAGTGCAAATATTTGGTAAACCAGATGCACAAAAATATACTTACAAACGAATTACAGAAATCGAAAAACAAATAGACCCGCAAGAAGATGAAGTTATAATTGACAGTAAGGGTGAGCATAAAAATTTAGTTACTTTTACTGATGAAAGTGCTTATTTGACTTATCCTAAAAAGGGCTACAAGGTAAGAGCGATTTTAGAAAAATATGAAGGTGACAAACTTATTGAAAGAAAATTTTTGCGTCGAGTCACTTATCAATCGGTAAGGGGGGTAAAGGTTGTGGGCTCTACTCCTAGGCCGAAAATGGAAGAACAAATAACCGAACAAGGATTTGTTTTAGATGAACAAATTATAAATTTTTGGGAAAATAAACAATTTGAGCAATTTTATTAGACATTAAAATAAAGATTGTGTATAATAAATTACATTTACAAAGAGGATAGATTATGTGGTGGGTTTGGCTCCTATATGTTATTTGTTTGGTTATAACTGTATTTGCTTCAAATAAACTAGCAGAATACATAGACGCATTAGATAAAAAAACAAAGATATCAGGTGCTTTTTTAGGTGGTATTTTGTTGGCGGGTGTCACAAGTTTACCTGAATTAATTACAAGTATCACTGCAGCAATAATGAAAGAACCTGAAATGACTCTAGGAAACATATTAGGTTCTAATTTGTTTGATATCGCAATCATTGGTGTCTTGATGCTAGTATTTGTAAGAAGATGCCTTGACAAAAAAGTTAGCAAAAGCAATGTAATAACCTGTATATTTACTTTATTTGTTGCGATTTTGATTTTAATTTGTTCGGTATTTGATTTGAAGTTGGTAATTCCATATATAAACGTAAATATCTTGACACCGATTATTTTGATTTTGTATGTAATCGCACTATGGTTTTCACAAAAAACAGAAGATGATGAAATCCCTGCTGAAAATATTGAAGATAAAAAACAAGAAAATCAAAATTCAAGTGACGAAAGTAGTAGCGCTGTTCCTGAAAAAAGTGTAGTAAACAAAGCAGAAACATTACCAGTAAAGCAAATTGTTGTGCGTTTTGTTGCATTCGCTATTGTCTTGATAGGAATTTCTGTAGGAATGACATATCTTGTAGAAAATATTGCTACAACTTACAATCTAGGTAGGGGATTAGCGGGGGCATTGTTTTTAGGTGTCGCTACAAGCCTTCCTGAAATTATTTCAAGTTTTACACTTGTTAGGTTGGGTAATTTTGACTCCGCTTTTGGAAATATTGTAGGTTCTTGTTTGTTTAATTTTGGAGTAATCGCTATAGCAGATATTGTATATACAACAGGTACAGTTTTCCTAACTGATTTACAAAGCATTATACTTTCCGCTTGCCTTGTTGTTGCTTGTTTAATATTGTTAATTTTTGCTTTAATAAGACGCTCAAAACTCAAGATTAAAAATTCATTAAAAATTCAAATCCCAAGTGGTGTTTTAATCACTGCGTGCTATATAACTTTTCTTATTCTTTCTACTACTATATTGTAAATTTGCGGAGAAATATATTTGCAAAAATACTTGTTAAATTCTATTGACATAAAACTATTTTATTGATATAATAATGACGTTACAAATGATTTTGTAGCGTTTTTCTATACCTTTCGTATAGAAAGGGAAGTGTAACTTTCCTAAAAAACTTTTACAAAATCCAGTTATTGCTGGTCGTGGAAAAGGGAACACAATGGTGTGCTGTTCTCGTTCCAGCAGGACGCAAAACGATTATTCTGCACTTAGTGTTGCATTCCAGACACTACGAAACAGATAATTTTTTTCGCCAAGTCGTAATTTTGGGGTTGAAATTACGACATAATTTTACAAGGAGGAAAATATGCCTACTATTAACCAACTAGTTAGAAGTGGACGTAAGCAACAAAAAAAGAAGTCTAAATCACCTCTTTTGCAACAATGCCCTCAAAAGCGTGGTGTTTGTTTTGCGGTTACTACTACTACTCCAAAGAAGCCAAACTCTGCTTTGCGTAAGATAGCAAAGGTTCGCTTGAGTAATGGTAGTGAAAGTACTATGTACATTCCAGGTGAAGGACACAACTTACAAGAACACTCTGTCGTTTTAGTTCGTGGTGGTCGTGTAAAGGACCTTGTCGGTGTGCGTTACCACATCGTTCGTGGTGTATTGGATACTGCTGGTACTGCAAAACGTAATCAAGCACGTAGTAAATATGGCGCTAAAAAAGGTAAGTAATCTATAACGATTTAATATCTTATTATAATATAAATAAAGTTTTGGGTAATATTTATTTAAACCCAAATTAAACATTTCTAACTATACAAAAAGGAGAAAATTATATGTCAAGACGCAATTCTGCACCAGTGCGTAGCGTTTTGCCTGACCCAGTCTTTGGTAGCACGGTTGTTAGAAAATTAATCAACCAAGTTATGTTAGATGGAAAGTTGAGCATTGCAGAGAGACTTGTTTATGATGCAATGAAAATTGCTTCTGAAAAAACAGGTGTTAGTGAAATGGAGACTTTGGAAAAGGCAATGGAAAATGTAAGTCCAGTTGTTGAGACTAAAGCACGCAAAGTTGGTGGTGCAACTTACCAAGTTCCTACAGAAATTAGACCAGCACGTCGTCAAACTTTGGCAATTCGTTGGATAGTTTTATATTCTAAAAAACGTGGTGAACGTGGTATGGAAAACAAATTAGCGGGTGAATTGGTTGATGCTTTTAACGGTACTGGTGGCGCTGTTAAGAAGAAAGATGAAATTCACCGTATGGCAGAAGCAAACAAGGCTTTTGCACACTTTAAGTGGTAATAAAAAAGGAGAATATTATGGCAAGAACTACACCTTTGGACAAAGTGCGTAATATAGGTATTATGGCTCATATTGATGCTGGTAAAACAACCACTACCGAACGTATTTTGTACTTTACAGGTATTACTCACAAATTAGGTGAGGTTCACGAAGGTCAAGCTACTATGGACTGGATGGTCCAAGAGCGTGAGCGTGGTATCACTATCACTTCAGCTGCTACTACTTGTATGTGGGAAGGGCACCAAATCAACATCATAGATACTCCGGGACACGTTGACTTTACTATTGAGGTTGAACGTAGTCTTAAAGTTCTTGATGGTGCTGTTGCCGTTTTCTGTGCTCGTGGTGGTGTGCAGCCTCAAAGTGAGACTGTATGGCGCCAAGCAAATAAATATGGCGTTCCAAGAATGGCTTATGTTAACAAGATGGATATGAATGGTGCCGACTTTTATCGTGTTATTGATATGATGAAGACACGTTTGGGTGCTAATGCTGTTCCTATTCAATTACCAATAGGTCACGCTGAAGACTTTGTCGGTGTTATCGATTTGGTAACTATGAAAGCAACTATTTATAAAGATGAAGAAGGCAAGGAAATGGAAGAAACCGAAATCCCTGCTGAATATCTTGACAAAGCTAAAAAATATCGTGCTGAATTAATTGAGCACGTTGCTGAAATGGATGATGAGTTGCTTGAAAAATTCTTTGCAGGCGAAGAATTTACTGTTGAAGAAATTAAGAGAGGTATTCGTAAGGGTACTGTAACTTTACGAATGAACCCAGTTTGTTGTGGTACAAGTTACAAAAATAAGGGTATTCAAAAATTACTAGACGCTATAGTTGATTATATGCCAAGCCCTGTTGATATTCCACCAATCAAAGGTGTTTTACCAAATGGGGAAGAGGGAGAACGTCG
>CALWOW010000021.1 GCA_944383295.1 uncultured Clostridia bacterium | reverse complement strand
TTCATTGGCTTTTGGGCTTACTCTTAATCAGTGGGTCCAGGGTTCGAGTCCCTGATTGTCCACCAAAAAATTTAAAAAACCAAAGTTTATCAATCAACTTTGGTTTTTATTTTTAACAATATTTATTTTAAAACTTATCATTTTTATTTAATGTTTAAATTTGATTTCATAAATTCAAACATTTTCAAGAGTGCCTCTGCTCTTGCGTTGTTTAGTAAATTTATAAAAGCATGTCGTGCATCTTTGCGAGTTTTGGGAAATATCAAAGGACTAATTTTAGTGCCGTTTTTTTCGAGTAGCGAAATTAAAAGTTCGGACTCAGAACTTAATCCATCAGTTTTACCGGCGGTTATAAAAGTAGGGGGGAATTTCTTTGTAATATATGTTGTGGTTGAGTAATTTTTATAAAAATTTAATAAGTTTTCCCCTTGTGTTTTTACAAAACCTTGATGAAGTTTGTTGCAAATTCTAAATTTAACTGATTGTAAGTTATTCAAATCATATATTCCATAATATAAAAGTAAACCTACGATAGTGCAGTCAAGTTTTAATTTATTAGCGCTGGCTTGCGCTCCTATTAGACTTGCCATATGCGCCCCCGAACTATCACCTGCTAAAAATATATTGTTTTTATCAATTCCAAATAATGTAAGTTTATCTAAACAAAATTTTATGCAGTTTACACAATCTTGAAAATGTACAGCCAAATCATATTCGGGCATAAGTCTAAAATTCATATTTATAACTATATAACCTTGTTCGGCAAAATCTTTTGAAAGTCTGCTGTAAAATTTTTTATCTGCGCTGGACCACGCTCCACCGTGTATATAAAAAACAGTTGGCGCTGATGCAAAATAAACAGTTTCAGCAACACTAGCAGGGCAATGCCAATCAAATTGAAGTAGGGGATTTTCAATATCTTTTGTATAGGGAATATTATAAAGGGAACGTACATTAGGTGCACGCTTATCTCTTTTTATTAAAGGGGATATAGCTTCCGTACCGCCTCTATTTAGCATTAATTCCGCTAGCACGGATAAAGGCATACCCGAATCGGTTATTTTTGGCATAAAACTCCATTTTTTATATTATTGTTCTATTTTTCGACATAATAGTATAAAAATTTTGCAAATAAAAGTCAAAATGTGTGTTATTTTTATTTATTACTACAATATCTATTATTAACAATATATCATAAAAGTATGTAATGAGCAAATAAAACTAGATGTTATTAACTTAAAAAATAATCATACAAATACTTTTGCTTGACTTTTTCCTATATATATAATATAATAATATTAAATTTTATATCAAAGGAGTCAATTATGGAACAATTATTAATTAAAACTGAAATTGTAGTAACTGAAACTTTTGCTGACGGATGTTGGAATGTAGGTGGGCAAGACTACGACTGTTAAAGAAGTGGTTGTCCCACTTTTATTTTTTGAAAGGAACAGTTTATGAAGTATAGTATTTTAAAAGATATAAAACTTGTACAAGACAAAGATTTTATAAAATTAAGCAATATTAAATTAAAAAACAATATTGAATTGTCGGGTCTATCTGCTAAATTATTTGATTTAATTACAAAACAAAACGAGTTAGTCGCTATAAAATATTTAAAAGCAAATTATAATTACACAGATTATGAGTGCCGTTTTACATTAAATTCTTTACTTTATCCACTGCTTTATGGAAAATTTATAGCGAGTAAAAGTCAAAAGACTGTAAACAAAAAGACAGTTTATATAAAATCTTGTATCCTTGAAATTACGGATACCTGCAATTTTAAATGTAGTCATTGCTACGTAAACAAAACATGTTCACAGTTGGTTAAGTTTAATGACCTAAAAGAGTTTGCTAATGAATTATATGAATTGAATTGCAATATGATTTTACTAACAGGTGGGGAAATTCTTACGCATCCTCAATTTTTTGATATATATGAGTATTTGTATAACAAAGGTTTTTTGATTAGTTTAAACACAAATGGCTCTCTAATAAATGATAAAATAATTGATTTTTTGGTGACTTATCCACCTTTTGCTGTAGAGATTAGTTTGTATGGCGATAATGAAACTAATTTTGATAATTTTACAAAAACAAATAATTTATTTAATAAAACTATAGAAAATATCACTTCATTACGTGATAAGGGTATAAATGTTATATTAAAGAATGTTTTAAATAAAAACAATCAGGAATTTTTTTACAAGTTAAGAGAGCTTGCGCATAAGTTAAATTTAAAATTTCGTTCGGATTATTTTGTTTTCCCTAAAACGAATGAAATAGGTAAGATGAATGATACTCTCGTAAGTCCTATAGATGCATTAGCTTATCTAAAAAAACAAAACAATGCTGAGGAACATTATTTAACAAAATTTAATCAACAAAATGATAGTAAATATGTATTTAAGTGTAAGCCTCTTGATGATTCTATTTTTGTCGATTCAAAATTAAATATAAGTATGTGTATTTGTATGCAACATGAAAAAATCCCTTATTCAAAAGGCAACCTTTTTGATGCGGTAATAAAATTAAGACGATTTAAAGAAATTATTTTTAGCCCAAAAGCAAAATGTAAAAAATGTAAATTAAAACCTTTATGCAGATATTGCCCAGGTAAATTTTATATGATAACCCAAAATTACGAAAAACCTCATGAATGGTTTTGTGAGCTAGGGCAATTAGTTTATAAAAATTTTATTCAAGGGTATAAATTTATTCGTAAACAAAATCTATCTATTCAAGAACAAAATGAACTATTTAAAATTATAAAAACGAATATGACCAATTTAGGCTTTGAGGTTGGTGATAAAGATAGGGAAATGTGGACAAGCAATTTACTATCATTTTTAACTAATAAAAATTATTATTTGTATATTATTTATAAAGATGGAAGTATTGTTGGTTTCTATTCGATAATTGTAGAAGATAATAAGCCTACGCTTTGTGAACTACAATTAGATAAAACCGTGCAAAAGACACGTTTAATCTTTGAGGTTATAAAATCAATCTTTAACCAAACTGAATTTAAAAATTTTGATACACTTTATTTTGGTATTAATAAAAGTAACAAGCAATCAATCAATACCTTTACGCATTTGGGCGCTGAATGTATATCCGAAAACGAAAAAGCGTATAGATATAAAATTAATCGTGATAAAGTCGAAAAATATCTATTGAGATTAAATTCACACATAAAAAAATAAAAAGGGGGATAACCCTTTTTGTGTTTTATACATAATTAACCATATTTCTTCAAAACAAAACAATTTCCGACTCATCTTTTTTAAAAATAAAAAAATTTTATAATTTTTGTGTTGACATCATTGTTTAACTATGTTATACTGATTGAACTATTATATCCATATATAAAATTGCGTTCGGGTGGTCAATTTGGAATTTTTTTATAATTCATACTAAAATTTAATATTTTTGGACTTTTTTGGTCTATTTTGGTGCTGTAGATTTAGCATTCTTTTTTGTTGCTATGGCACTTTTTCCATTCGCTGTTTATTTATGTTTATAATATAAGTATATCACAAAATTATTCCACTTGGCAACCAAAATGGGTTGCAAATTAAAAATTTTTAATTGTTTAAACAAGGAGAATTAACCAATGCCAGCAAATAGTCAAACAAAAAATACAACACTAAATCTTAAAAAGATTATGTGTGGTAAGACAGAACGTGTTTCTTTCGCAAAGGTTCAAGAACCAATAGAGTTACCTTATTTGGTAGCAATTCAAAAGGACACTTACAAAGAATTTTTGGAAAAGGGAATTGGTGAAACAATCGCAGAATTTTCTCCTATTGAAGATTTTAGCGGTAAAGCAGAATTGCATTTCTTAGATTACAGCATTGATTATAGTGCTGTAAAGTATCCAATTGCAGAATGTCGTCGTCGTGCTTTAACTTATAGTGCTCCTATTAGAGTAAACGCACGTTTAATCAACAAAGATACAGGTGAAGCAATAGACCAAAATGTTATGCTAGGTGAAGTACCTTTGATGACTGAAGACGGTTCATTCTTAATTAGCGGTGTTGACCGTGTAATTGTTAGCCAGATTGTACGTAGTCCAGGTGTTTATTTTGATTCTGTTGATGATAAAAACACCGGTAAAACTACATATACAGCTAATCTTAACCCAACACGTGGTATGTGGCTTGAATTTGAGCAAACACCAAAAGACACATTGCGTGTTATTATGGACAGAAGTGTTAAGGTTTCTGCTGGTATTTTGCTTAAAGGCTTAGGTCTAGGGAGTGACGCTGAAATCGCTAAATTATTTGGAAACGACCCATTAATTGTTAATACATTAGAGCAAGAAACGCAAAAGACAGAAGAAGAAGCATTAATTGAATTGTCCAAAAAGTTAAAGCCAAGCGAATTGCCTAGTGCCGAAGCTATTAAGACATTTATTTTCAATACCTTCTTTACAAACTTACGTTATGATTTGGCGAAAGTAGGTCGTTACAAATTTAACAAGAAATTAAACCTTTGCAACCGCCTTGTTGGGTTGACATTAGGTCAAGATATTAAACTTCCAGATGGTACACAATTACCAGAAGGTACAGAAATTACAAAAGAACAAGCAACTTTAATCCAAAATGCAGGTATAAACGAAGTTTGGGTGTTGCTTGATAATGGCAAAAAGCACCTTATGCGTGGTAACAATCGAGTTGCCCTTGACTCTCAAATTAAATGCGAGCCAAGAGATTACAACATTTACGAGTTAGTTCATTATCCAACATTACAAGAATTGTGGAAAGGTGCAAAGACTAAAGAAGCAAAATTAAATATAGTACAAGAAAATGCGGAAGCATTAATCAATCGTCACATTGTTATTGATGATATTTTGGCATCTATTAGTTATTTGTTGGATTTAACCGTTGGTATCGGTAGCGTAGATGTAATAGACCACTTGGCGAACCGTCGTGTAAGCAGTGTTGGTGAATTGATGAACATTGCTTTGCATTCTGGCATGGCTAAACTTGCAACTTTGGCTCGTGAAAGTATGCAAGGTCAAGATTTAACACAAGCAAGTCCTTCAACTATTATAAACGCTCGTCACGTAAACAAAGCATTTATGGACTTTATGAAGACAAGTCCACTTTCTCAAAGTATGGACCAAGTAAACCCATTGAGTGAATTGACACAAAAACGTAAGGTTAGTGCTGTTGGTCCACGTGGTGTACGTAAAGAGCGTGCAGGTGAGGAAGTTCGTGATATTCACTACACTCACTATGGACGAATTTGTGCTATTGAAACACCTGAAGGTCAATCAATCGGTTTGATTAACTCACTTGCTACTTATGCGAGAATTAATGAGTATGGTTTCCTTGAAGCACCTTACAAAAAGGTAGATAAAAAGACAGGAAAAGTTACAAACCAAGTTGAATACTTAATGGCAGATGTAGAAGAACGCAATAAAATAGCACCTGCTGTTGAGCCACTCGATGAAGAGGGAAGATTTATAAACAAGACAGTTGTTTGTCGTTATAAAGACCGTTTTATTGAAATTCCTAGTGAAGAAGTTGACTATGTCGATGTTTCACCTAGACAAATGATTTCGGTTGCAACTTCTTGTATTCCTTTCCTTGAAAACGCCGACTCTGCACGTGCATTGTTAGGTAGTAACATGCAACGTCAGGCAGTTCCTCTAATTCGCACAGAAGCACCTATTGTTGGTACAGGTATGGAATATCGTGTTGCAAGAGATAGTGGTGCTTTGGTGCTTGCAGACACTGATGGTGTTGTAAAATATGTTGATGCAAAAGAAATTCACATTCAAGATGCTGAAGGTAATTTGCACAAAAAAGAACTTATCAAATTTAGCAAAACTACAAAAGATACTTGCCTTAACCAAAAACCTATCGTAAAAGAAGGTGACAAGGTTAAAAAAGGCGAAGCTATTGCTGATGGACTTTCTACTTCAAACGGTGAATTAGCATTAGGTAGAAACGTTCTTGTAGCATTTATGAACTGGGAAGGCTACAACTACGAGGATGCTATTTTGATAAATGAACGTCTTGTAAAAGAAGATGTTTATACTTCAATTACATTGAAAGTTGAAGATATCAAATGTCGTTCTACTAAGTTAGGTAACGAAGAAATTACTCGTGATATTCCAAACCTTAGTGAAGATGCTTTGAAAAACTTGGATGAAAATGGTATTATTCGTGTTGGTGCAGAAGTTCGTCCAGGTGATATTTTGGTAGGTAAAGTTACACCAAAAGGTGAAACAGAACTTACCCCAGAAGAACGTTTGCTTCGTGCTATCTTTGGTGAAAAATCTCGTGAAGTACGTGACACAAGTTTGCGTGTTCCTCACGGTCGTGGCGGTGTCGTTGTTGATGTTCAAGTATTTAGTAGAGCAAACAAAGATGAGTTAGAAGCAGGTGTAAATCAACTTGTAAAAGTTTATATTGCACAAAAACGTAAGATTTCAGTCGGTGACAAAATGTCAGGTCGTCACGGTAACAAGGGTATTGTTTCTCGTATTTTGCCTAGTGAAGATATGCCATTTATGTCAAATGGACAACCTGTTGATGTTGTTTTAAACCCTCTTGGTGTTCCTAGCCGTATGAACATAGGTCAGTTGTTAGAAGTGCACTTGGGCCGTGTAGCAAAAGTGTTGGGTTGGAAGGTTGCAACTCCTGCTTTTGACGGTGCAAGCGAGCAACAAATTGCACAACTTTACCGTGAAAACGGTTTGGAAGAAGATGCAAAGATGGTATTGTACGATGGACGTACAGGTGAAGCATTTGACCACCGTGTTACTGTTGGTTATATGTATATGCTTAAATTAACCCACATGGTTGATAACAAAATGCACGCTCGTAGTGTAGGACCTTATGCATTAGTAACTGCTCAACCTTTGGGTGGTCAAGCGATGTTTGGTGGTCAACGTTTCTCAGAAATGGACGTTTGGGCATTAGAAGGTTATGGTGCTGCAAATCTTTTACAAGAAATGTTGACTATTAAATCAGACGATATTGCTGGTAGAGGTAAGGTATATACCGCTATTGTACAAGGTCAACCTATTACCGAACCAGGTATTCCTGAATCATTTAAGGTATTGGTTAAGGAATTACAAGCATTAGGGCTTGATATTAGAATTTTAACAGAAGATTCACGTGAGATTGAATTAGGTGAATTGACTAATGACGAAATTGATGTACCAGTGGCAACAAAACATCATTTGCCAGAAACCAAAGAGATAGAACTTAACTTTGATGATATTGAAGGCGAAAATGACCACGACTTCATCAGCGAAAGCGAATTTAAACAACTTGAAAATGATGAAGATGCATTTAATGCAGGCAACTTGTTTGATGATTTTGACGAATAGGAGTAGAGATAAATGTTTGAATTAAAAAACTTTGACTCAATTAAAATTGGTTTAGCATCTCCTGAAAAAATTAGGGAGTGGTCACACGGTGAAGTTACTAAACCTGAAACAATTAACTATCGTACGCTTAAACCCGAAACAAACGGTTTGTTCTGCGAACGCATTTTTGGTCCAAAAAAGGACTACGAGTGTCATTGTGGTAAGTACAAGCGTGTACGATACAAAGGTCACCACTGTGAAAAATGTGGTGTAGAAATTACACGTAGCGAAGTACGTAGAGAACGTATGGGACATATCGAACTTGCTACACCTGTATCACACATTTGGTTTGTAAGAGGTGGTACTTCAAGAGTGGGTAGTATCCTTGATATGACTGCCAAAAATTTGGAGCAAGTGCTTTACTATGCTAGTTATATTGTGCTTGACCCAGGCAAGACAAATTTTGTGAAAAAGCAAGTTATCACCGATAAAGAATACCGTGATGCTATTGAAGAATTTGGTGCAAATTCATTTAGAGCAGGTATGGGTGGAGAGGCAATTCGTGAATTGTTAGACGAAATTGACCTTGAAAAAGAAAGTAAAGAATTAAAAGAAATTGTTGCAAATTCCAAAGGACAAAAGAAATTAAAGGCTGTCAAGAAGTTGGAGACTGTAGAATCTTTCTTAAAGAGTGGTAACAACCCTCGTTGGATGATTTTGGATGTTCTTCCTGTTCTTCCACCTGACTTGCGTCCTATGATTCAACTAGATGCTGGTAGATTTGCAGCAAGTGACTTAAACGATTTGTATCGTCGTGTTATCAACCGTAACAATCGTTTGAAAAAATTGATTGATTTAGGCGCTCCTGATGTAATTATACGTAACGAAAAGCGTATGCTTCAAGAAGCAGTTGATGCTTTAATTGATAACGGTAAGCGTGGTAAACCTGTTTTGGGTGCAAAACAGCGTGAATTAAAATCTTTAACAGCAATGATTAAAGGTAAGCAAGGCCGTTTCCGTCAAAACTTGTTGGGTAAACGTGTTGACTATTCTGGTCGTTCTGTTATCGTTGTAGGCCCAGAATTAAAGTTGTATCAATGTGGTGTGCCAAAAGAAATGGCTTTGGAACTTTTCAAACCTTTTGTTATGCACAAACTCGTTGAATTAAACTTTACTCAAAATGTAAAGAGTGCAAAACGTATGGTTGAGCGTGAACGTCCTGAAGTTTGGGATATTTTGGAAGATGTAATAAAAGACCATCCTGTTATTCTTGACCGTGCGCCAACACTACACCGTTTGTCATTACAAGCATTTGAACCTGTATTGGTAGAAGGTAGAGCAATTAAGTTGCACCCATTAGTTTGTGTAGGTTTCAACGCAGACTTTGACGGTGACACAATGGCTATTCACGTGCCTTTGTCTATCGAAGCACGTACAGAAGCTCGTATGTTAATGCTTGCTAGTAACAACATATTAAAACCTGCATCAGGTGACCCAGTTGTAGAGCCACAACAAGATATTATTCTTGGTGTATACTTTATGACTATTGAAAATCCAGATGCAAAAGGTGCTGGCTCTATCTTTATTGATGAAGATGAAGCAATTATGGCACATGCAAATGGTTACGTTCACTATGAAGCACCTATTCAAGTGCGTAGGACTGTGACCGTAGATGGTAAAACTGTTAGCAAACGAATTTCAACAACAGTTGGTAGAATATTGTTTAACCGTTGTATTCCTCAGTGTATAGGTATTGTTAAACGTGAAAAGCCAGAAGACTACCTTGAATACGAAGTAAATTATACCGTTACAAAAGGTAAGATGGCAGAAATTGTTGCGCAAACCTATTATGCTTTAGGTACAACAGAAACTGCTAAAATGTTGGATAAGGTTAAAGCCTTTGGTTACAAGTATTCAACATTAAGTTCTATAACAATCAATATTTACGATATGTTGATACCTGAAAACAAAAAAGAAATTATTGCTAAACACAAAGAAATGGCTCAGCAAAACGAAAAACTTTATATGCGTGGTTTGATTACACGTGATGAAAAAGTAAACAAGAATATTGAATTGTGGAATGAAGCAACAGCTCAAGTTAAAAAGAGCGTGGTTGAAAACCTTGGTACATTCAACTGTTTGAAAATGATTGTTGCTTCAAAAGCTCGTGGTAATGAAGACCAGGTAAACCAGTTGAGTGGTATTCGTGGTATTATGGCGAACACTTCTGGTAGTAAGGTTGATATTCCTATTCTTTCAAGCTTCCGTGAAGGTTTAAGTCCTATCGACTACTTTATGTCAGCTCGTGGTGGTCGTAAAGGTTTAGCGGATACTGCATTGCACACAGCGGATGCTGGTTATCTAAGCCGTAGGTTAGTAGATATTGCTCACGGTGTTGTTGTTACTGAAGAAGACTGTTTTGCTTCATTAGGCGAGTCACCAAAAGGTATTACAGTTACTGACCTTAAAAATGGCGACCATTTGATTGAATCTTTGGAAGGTCGTATCAAAGGTAGGGTAGCGGTTGACGATGTTATTGACCCTAACACTGGTGAAGTTATTGTCAAGGCAAATGAAATGATAACACCAGAACAAGCAAAACAAATTACTGCAGCAGGTATCAAATCTGTAACAATTCGTACATTATTGACTTGTAAATGTAAGCACGGTGTATGTGCAAAATGTTATGGACGTGATATGGTAAGCACAGGTCTTGTTGAGGTTGGTGAAGCAGTAGGTATTATCGCTGCTCAATCAATCGGTGAACCTGGTACACAGTTAACGATGAGAACGTTCCACACTGGTGGTATTGCTTCTGCTGCCGACATTACACAAGGTTTGCCTCGTGTTGAAGAATTGTTTGAAACACGTAAGCCAAATGATGCTGCTATTGTAAGTGAAGTTGGCGGTAAAGTTCATATTCAAGAGATTAACAACCGTAAATGTGTAATAGTAAATACTCCAAATGGCGATGTTGAATATTTGTTGCCAGCAAAGAGTATGATTGCAGTTTCAGAAGGGCAGGTAATTGAAAGTGGTACTCCTTTAACACTTGGTAGTTTGTATCCTCAAGATATTTTACGTACCCGTGGTGTAAAAGATGTACAGGAATACTTGTTAAAAGAAGTTTTAGCGGTTTATAAATCTCAAAGCGTTCCTTTGGATGCAAAACACATCGAGATTATAATTAGACAAATGTTACGTAATGTAAGAGTTGAATCAAGTGGTGACACTGATTTAATTCCTGGCGACGTACTTGATATTAATGACTTAGAAGAAATCAACTTAAAGGCATTGATGGCAGGTAAGACTCCAGCAAGTGCAAAACGTATTTTACAAGGTTTGACAAAAGCAAGTTTATCTACAAACAGTTTCTTGTCTGCGGCTTCGTTCCAAGAATCTAGTAGAGTATTGACTGACGCTGCTATCAAAGGTAAAGTTGACCACCTTGTAGGTCTTAAAGAAAATGTTATTATCGGTAAATTAATTCCTGCTGGTACTGGTTTAAAGCGTTACAATTCCGTTCAACCAACCCTTTATGAAGAAGTCAAAAAGGAAATAGTTAACGAAAACGAACGTTTATTTCCAGAAAATCAAGAAGAAGTGACCAAAATGGACCAAATCGAACCAGCTGAAAATAACGATTTAGATGACTTTGATTTGTCATTATAAATAAAAAATGCTATTTAACTGTTTAGAAAAATAGCATTTTTTATTTTTTTACCTCGGCATTATCTATTGTGAGAGTTACTTTTTTCTGTGGCTTTTTCTTGTTTGAATTTTGTGTTTTAGTTGATTTTGATTTTTTAGGTTTTATTTCTTCTTGCTCATCATCTTCATCAGCATCTTCGCTTGATTCAATATCGATTTGCTTTTCTTTTGGCTTTGGCTCGTAAATTCTTCCTTTTTTAATAGGTAGAGCAATAATTGAATAAATAGCGCAAATTCCTATTATACAGTAAAAGAAACGACTTACAAAGTGCGCTTGACTACCAAAAATGCCTGCGATTATATCAAATTGGAACAAGCCGATACAAAACCAATTTAAACCGCCAAAAATAACGATAAAAAAAGCAACTAAATTGAACATTGTAATTTTTTTCTCCCTTTTTAATATAAATTGCACAATATAGACTAAAAATATTCGTAGAATGCAAAAAATTAACAAATTAAACAACTATATTTACTTATCGACAAATTTACTTTAAATTAAGACTAAATACGACAAAAATAGCAAATTAGTCTATTGCAAAACATTTGCTTTGAATTTGCTTGCAGTATATACTTAATTTGCTAGCATAAAAGCGAATATTTTTCGCATACAATTTTGATTTTTGGAGGATAAAAATGGAAAAGCTAAAATTAGCGATTATAGATGATAGTCAGCAAATGGCAAAAATTGCGGAAGAACATTTCGCACAAGATGAGAATTACGAAATAGTGTTGCAAAGTGGTGATGGAGCAACCGCAAGAGAGCAAATAGAAAATACAAAGCCGGACATTGTTTTATTAGATTTGGTTTTACCAAATAAAGATGGTTTAGCAGTTTTAGGGGAAATTATGGCAATGCAAAATCCACCTAAGGTTATTATTACATCGGCATTAACAGGGGATACTTTTGTACATAAAGCTATGCAATTAGGCGCTAGTGATTATGTTGTTAAACCTTTTGATGTTGATTTGTTAAATCAAAAAATTAAGCATTTAGGTCAAGTTGAAACATCACAACCACAAAATTTACAAGATAAAGTGGATAAGCTTGTGGAAAGTTATAATGCAAAACCAGTGCGCAATCGTAATTTAGATGAGCGTATTAGCAATATTTTTATAACTGTTGGAATTCCTGCACACATAAAAGGTTATCAATTTTTAAGGGAAGCAATAAAAATGGCAGTAGAAAATCCAGAAATCGTCAATAGTATAACTAAAAAGTTATATCCTAGTATTGCGGAGCGTTTTGACACAAGTCCAAGTAAGGTTGAGCGTGCAATTAGACACGCAATAGAAGTTGCATGGAATAGGGGAAAAATAGAAAATATCAATAATGTTTTTGGTTTGCAGGTGTATGGCACCAACGAAAAACCTACAAACGGCGAGTTTATAGCTCTTGTTGCAGACAAGATGATTATTGAAGGTTGCTAAAAAATTTTTAAAAATTTCAAAAAAGTGCATATTTTTAGTTTACTTTTTTATAATTACTCTATATAATAAAAGCAAATTTTACCACTCAGGAGATAGTATTGTGGAAAAGAAAGTAGAATTTGTACGTTGTCCTCGTTGCGAATTGAATTTTATAAATAAAGCAGATAAACTTTGTAGCGTTTGTAAAAAGGAAGTGGAAGCAGCATTTAATCATGATGATTATATGGATTTAGATTTATCAGTCGATATGGATATTTGCCCTGTTTGTAAGACAAACTTTATTCGAGATGATGAAATAATGTGTGCATCTTGCCAAAAGGAAAGAGATTTGGAAAAATCTGGTGACGATGATTTAGATTTGAGAAATCAATGGGATGATGAAGATGATTCAACTATTCCAACCGAACAAGAAGATGAGTTGGGAGATATGGTCAACGCTATAGAATTAGATGATAATGACGATGGTTTAGGTGGACTTGATGACCTTGATTTAGATATCCCTCTTGATGAAGATCTCGATTTTGAAGATATAGATGACACCGAAGAATCTCAAGAAGACGATTTCGAAGATGATTTTGACGACGACTTTGATGATGATTTTGACGAAGACGATGAGGACGACGATGATGATGACGACGAAGACGATGAAGATGATGATGATTTTGACGACGACTTCGAAGATGATTTTGATGATGATGATGAAAAATCAAAGGATAAAAAATCTAAAAAGAAAAAATAAAACATTAAAGTTAAAAACCTTTGAAATAAAAAATTAAAAGATAATGTGCGATACATTATCTTTTTTAGTTTGTTATGAAATTACTGCATGTTAATTTTACATAATTTGAGTTTGCTGGTGAATATTCGATTGCTTTGTGGTGCTTAATTTATAACGTTGAAGGACTTCTTGCTGTACGTGATTTGTGTAAGCAATGTGCGCTTCTTCAATAAGTTTTGTGTAGTTTTTGCCGATTTCAAATGATTGAATAGGACGGTCAAGCAAACGAGAGAGAGCATCAATGAAACTTGCATAATCTACTATCAAATAATCAAATTCTTTTAATTGATGATAAGCCATATTAGCATCATTATTGAGCCACCATGGATTATTTTGGGCGGTGTATCTGTCCATCATTTCCACAGTATCCTTTAAATTTTCTTCGATAAAAAGGTTGCACGCTTCTCTGCTTCCCGTAAAGTTTTTTCTAACAAAGTTTATATAGTAAGTAATATTTTCTTTTTGCATTACAAATACCCCTTGTCTTTTGTACGGCTATATTGTATCACCATAAAAGTATGTTTGCAAGTAAATTAGTTTAAAAATTTTTCTTTTTCTTTTGTAAATTTTCGTCAAAAATTTCTACGACCATTTTTTCAAAATTTATAGATTCAACAAAATCAATTTGTTTAAAAGTTGTATTGCTAAATTCTTTTAAATGTTGCAAATGCTTTTTTAAAATGATAGGGGTAGGTTCATCAAGTTCATTACAAGCGATTTCTAAATAGCTATGCAACTGTGAATAATTAAATTTTTCAGGTTTGTATGTGTAATCTTTTAAAATTTTTTCACCTTTTATTATTTTAACCCAAATTTTCATAACATCACCTTAA
>CALWOW010000020.1 GCA_944383295.1 uncultured Clostridia bacterium | reverse complement strand
TAGGTTTTTTGTTTAAAAAATGAGCTTTTCACCTTTATAATTTAAAAATCATATAAATAAAAAGTAAATTTTAATGTAAAATACTTGCAAAGTTTAATTTTATATGTTAATATTAACTTTGTACTGCCATTCGAAAACTTTGACCCCATAGCCAAGCGGTAAGGCCAAGGTCTGCAAAACCTTTATGCACCAGTTCAAATCTGGTTGGCGCCTCCACATGCCGAAGTGGCGGAATTGGCAGACGCAAGGGACTTAAAATCTCTCGGGAGCAATCCCGTACCGGTTCGAGTCCGGTCTTCGGCACCATTCAATTTTGGCTTAAATAAAGGAAAAACTCAAAGTTTATGAATTTTTTTATTCGACTTTGAGTTTTTTTATTTTTCTTTTTATTTGATTAAAAACTGTGTCAAAAACTGTGTCAAATTTGATAATATAAATTATTATATAATTTAACTATATCTTCTTTTTTTATAGTTCTATCAATATGCGTATAAATATTTTGTGTTAATTCTATTGTTTCGTGCCCTAACCAACTGCTAATGAATTTTAATGGTGTACCTAAATAAAAATGATTTGTTGCGAATGTATGTCTTAACAAATGTAATCCGCTACGAATATTTAGTTTGTCTAGTATAATTTTGAATTGTCTATAAATGTAATCGCTTTTAAGTTTTAATTTATCTTTGTTGTTTATAAATAAATTTATGGTTTCTTGTGTTAAATCAATTACTCTGTAAAGATTTTTTTTGTCTCTTTTCTTTTCACTTAAAATTCTTATAGTTTTATTTTCTATATTTAGGTCCTTTTCTAAATCTATTGTTTCAATTTCACTTTTTCTAATGCCCGTTACTAGATAAATTAAAATTATTGGTTCTATTTCTGTGCCTTTTATTGCTTTTAATATTTGTTTTTGTTCTTCTAAATTATACCCTTCCCTTATATTGTTTAATTTTTTGTCTTTAACAACTGATTTAAAAGGGTTTTTGGTAATGATATTTAAGTCTTCTGCTTTTTGCAATGAAGCATTTAAATATAATGTGATAAATTCTTTTGTTCGACTTGTTTGTATAGTGTTTAGATAATTTTGAATAATTTGTGTATTGACTTTTGTTAGTTCTAGGTTTTTTATTCCATTTTTTATTTTATCAAGTATTCTTTTTAGTTTTTTTGCTGTATCATCTTTTATAAAAGGTTGTTTATATGTTATATACCAGTTATCTAACCATTCGTGAAAATTGTATTTTATTTTTATAATTTGATTATTTTTTATTTCAAGTAATAATTCTTTTCTTTTAGTTTTTGCTTCTTTTTCGTTTTTGGCGTATCTTGTATAAATAATTTTATCTTTTTGTATTCTTATTATTTTACGACCATCTTTTCTATTGCTTATATTTTTCATATTGCTTAATTCTCCTAATGTATTATTTTGAAAAATATAAACATTATTATTGTTGTTCTTTTCTTTTTGTGTGGCTTCCAACATTCCACCAAAGTAACCTTTTAAGATTTTGTTAGCCTTTTGAATTGTTTCATTTGCTGATTCTACTTCTTCTAGTAACTTTTAAAAAAGATTTGAAGATTTCTTCGTTGTGCATAATTTACTCCTAAAATATTTTTCCTATTTTAGAAGCATTATAAAACGAATGTAAAAAAATGTTAATATTTATTGATTTTGAATTTGAGCAGTCAAGTATCCTATTGTTTGTAATAGGTTATTTTCATTTAATTTTAAAATTAAGTTAATAGCAATTTTTTGTGTGTCTGTTAAATATCCTAATTGAAGTTTATCTTGTGTTTTGTGGTCACAAAGATAATCAAGTGATACTCCGTAAAAATCTGCTATTTGGCATAGTATTTCTATTGTTGGTTGTGTTTTTCCTGTTTCATAATTTGCGTATGTTGCCCTTTTTATGTTTAGTAAAGGTGCTATTTCATATTGGGATAATCCTTTTTGTTCTCTTAATTCTTTTAATTTCATTTCTATCCTCCAATTAAATTATAATTCAAAAATGTAATATTTCAATAATTTATCTATTTTAAATAAAAAATCTAAAAAACTTATCTAAAATGTTTGACAAAAGATAAATTATTTTGCTAAAATGTTTTTTGTAGATAAAAAAAATATCTAAATCAATAAAAAGGGGTTTAAAAATGAACCAGCCAGATAAAGAAGAAAATGAAAACAATTTTAAAAGTGAATTAAATAAGAGTATTAATTCCGAACATAATCAAATAGAAGACGAAGAAGAAATGCTATTACAATTAATAAGAATGCTTGAAGCGGGTGAAACAAGTAGTAAAGAAAAATTTCAAATAGTGATATTAAAAAGTAGGTTTTAAAATGCAACAAAATAAAATTCGTGAAGTTATAGAGTTAAAAGAAAGCAAGTATGCAAAAGTAAAAAAGTTGTTAGATTATATGGATATGGTTTGTTATGGAAAAAAAGAAAGTAAATAACGATATACAAATTATGTCGGCAACAAAAATGAAAACTATTGGACCTGATTTAGAAAAGCAATGGGAATATATGAGAATAAAAAGGTTTGAAAAGCAAAATGGAAAGTGATTTTTTTATAGATACTTATTTTAGTGGTATTAATCAATCTTTAACCAAAGAACAACAAAACTATATGTTAAATTTAGAAAACATATTTAAAAGTAATTTGCGTGATGATTTTGGTTTACTGTGTAATGTTTATTTATTATTTAAGACTTGTAAAGGTTCAACTTTTATTGATAGCGGTACGGTAAATGTTGCAAAAATAACAAATCAATACCGGTTTACAGATGTATTGGGTAAATTTTTCGGTTTATCAGAACGGTATATATATAGATTGTTGCAAATTTCGAATAAGTTTATAGATTTTGTCGCCGGCGACAAAAAATTTAAAATACCGGAATTAAAAGATTATAGTATATCAAAACTACAGGAATTGCTTCCTATTAGTTTAGATAGTATTAAGCAAGCGTTTAGTTTAAATTTATTAAATTATAAATCAACTAGAGCAGATATTCGTAATTATGTAAAGACTATGCGCGGTTCTACTCCTAATAAAGTTATAGAAGAAAGCAATATAGAAGAACCGCAAAAAGATACTTTAACTTGCGAAGATAAGTTTAATGTTTCGATAGTTTTTCCGGCTGATGTTTATGAGTTTATAAAAGAACAAGTTTTGAAATATAAAAAATTTGCTAGTTTAAGTGATTATATTCTTTCGCTTGTTCGTGAAAAAATGAAATAATAAATTTTTATTTATGGAGTACTAAGTTTAGTTTTGGTTTTTGAACTTTTTCCAAAATTAAGGTGCAATTCCTTAATACTCTACCACTGCCTTTAATGGCAAAAATATGATAAAGGAGTGTTTTGAATTGTCTTATATTACAAGAACAGGTCAAGTTTTATTAAATCCGTCTGAGCGTGCTTTCAAATATGCTAAGGAAATCAAAGAAAAGAAAGCATATACAAATGATTTACACGCTAAAAAGGATGAAAAGGGCAAGCAAATTAAATTGAATAAAGAGCAACTCGCTTTTAGGGCTGGTTATTTAGAGCATGCAAAAGATAGTAACCATGCTTTTAAATATCGTAATCCTAATTATAAGCGTAAAACTAAAAATTTAAAAATAAAGTAAAGTTTATTGTTATTTAATAATTTGATTTTTATATATGGTGGTTAATTTTCTTTTTTGGTAGGTTTTTTAATAAAAAATCTATCACCATTACCTATTTATGTAGGTGAAATTATTATTTTTTTGGAGGCGTTCTTATGAACAAAATGATTTTTGAAAATGCTTATGTATTAAGCGCAAGTTTAAGAGATGAACAAAGAAAAATTGCTGAAGGTAAATATGAACCAACAGGCGCAAAGAAAATTGCTTTAACAATTTTAGCAGATGTTATTAATGATAAATTAGGTACTGGTGAAATTTATTATTTGTCTTCCGTTAAGGACCCTAATTTTAACTGTGAAGAATTAATTACTAAATTAAAAAGATTTGAAAAAGTAACCATAACAGCCGATGTTTTGACTTTTGGCGGAAAGCAAGATTATAGATTTAGACAAATAATCAATTCTGATGGAGTAGATGTTACTGCTATGACACCTGCGTTACAATCTACGAACGAACCTTTACCTTTTTAATACATAAAGCGGTAAACAGTCTAACCTGCTTTAGTGGTTGCTGTACCATTCCTATTGCTTTTTTACCTCCTATTTTTGCAATAGGTTACCATTAATTTTAATTAAGGAGTTAGTCGTGCAAAAACAAAAGAAAGTAGTTTTTAAATCTTCGATTTGCTTTTTATTATTATTTGTGTGTTTGTTGTTATTTATTCCTATCGGCGTGTATTATGCTGATTCCACTTATTCAAATGTTCTAGAAGATTTGCAAACTGATGAAACATTTAATATTAACGATTATCCTTTAATCGAAAATGATTATTCATTACAAGTCATTCAAATAGCAGAAAGTGTAGATAACGAACTTTTAGTTTATGTTTATCAACCTAGTGGGCGTGCTTTAGATTTTAGAGCGTCTAGTATTAATTTTTCAACTTCTATTAATGATAGTTTTAGCCCAAAAAATTATTCGTTAACTTTTATAAATTCTAATGGTGTGTTTTTTAAATATAAGGTAAACGATTTTAAAATATTGCCTGATTTAATGCGTTATTATTCTATTGTTTCTATTTTTCGTCCTTTTAATGTTTTGATAGATGAACAAGTTAGCGGTGGTAATACTGTTAGTGAAGTTAGTTATGAAGTTGGTAAATTGTTTACAGCCGTTACAGTAGATAATCAAGTTACTTATAGTTGTTTAGATACTGAAACTATTTTAGTTACAGATAAGTATATCGGTTTTGTCCGTTATAGTAACGGTTTTACATTATACAATCAAGCGTGTGACTCGCATTATGTAGCATTTAATACTGATAAACCTATGGATAAATTAATGGAAGTTGATATTAGCTATATTCGACAAGATGTAACTTATCATATAAATTTAACAGGTAGTCATCGTTATAGCGAAGGTGAATTAATTACAGAGAATGTAAAATTAAGCGATATTGATAAAGGTAATAATTCCGCTCATGGTTGGTTTGCTACACAATATAATTGGCAGCGAATAGAAAAAGTTACTTCTTTTATTGCTGATAGTCAAAACAATTTGACAAATGAAACAAAAGAAATATTGAGGGGTAAACAATGGGTTTTGCGTTTTTATGAGAGTGATTATCAATTGGTAAATTCTGCTACAAGTTATGAATATGTTACCGAAGTTACTGATGTAACTTTGTTGCGATTAAAGTTTGAAACCAACGGTGTAGTTTATAATCTTGGCGTAGTTGATAATAAGCAAAGCGGTGATTTAACCCCTGATAATAACCCACCTGAACCTTGGTGGAAAAAAATTGTTAAACTTTTACTTTTAATTTTATTATTGGTTGTTTTAGTACCATTATTACCTTGGATATTCGTTGCTATGTTTCAAATTTTAAAATACATACTTTTAGGTCTTTGGAAATTGATTTCGTTACCATTCAATCGAGGGGGTGGTTAATATGTGTGTACCAAAATGGACTTATTTAGTTAGTGCCGTGGTTTTAATAGTTGGCTTGTTTGTTGCTTATCAATTCCCTGTTGTTCGTAATTGGGTTAATGCTGTATTTGTTCCTGAACAGTCTGCACCTGAAGAACCTACAGATACAGACCCTAATTCACCTGAAGAACCTGAAGACCCAACAATAGACCCGGAAGAACCTGAACCGGTCGTTCTTTCAATAACAGAAAATTACTTAAGCGATAATTACACTAAATTTAAAAGCAATGTTTCAAATTTAAGCGAATATGCTTTTGCTGGTAATATAAATTTAACTAGTGTTTATTTACCTAATGTTGAAAATATTCCTGCTTACTCTTTTCGTGATTGTATTAATTTAGAGTATGTTCGTTTTGATAATCTTAAAAATATTGATAATAACGCTTTTATAGGGTGTCCTAATTTAAAATCAATTTATTTAACAGGTAATTCTCTTTGCTCTATTTCTTCTAGCGCTTCTCTGTTCGAATGCAATGATACTTTTAATATTTATATTCAAAACGGTGTTGTTAATGCTTATTTAAATAATAGTGTTTGGCGTGATTTTGGGCGTGTTTATAGTTTACCTAGTGATTATACAACTATTGATTATGGTGAAACAATAGAAGATGAGCAACTTAATTTGATATTAACAGGACAAATAACTGAATTTTCTAGCAAAGGAATTTCTAGTTTAAAATCTTATGCTTGTGCCGGACAATCTAATTTAGTATCAACTGAATTGCTTAATTGTACAAGTTTAGGTAATTACGCTTTTTATAAAACAACAAAATTAAGTGATTTATCTTTACCTAAAATTGAATTTTTTAATAGTGATTATTGTTTTTATGAAAGTGCTATAACAAATTTGTATTTACCTAATTGTATTAAAATAAGTGAACACTGTTTTGTTGGCTTTCATGGAACATTGATTTTTGATAAGTTTGTATCGGCAACTGAATTAGCGGTTAAAAACATACCTCAAGATACAACAATATATGTTTCTAGTGAATGTTATTCTCAATATTTAGAGGATACAGTTTGGAATACCATACAAGAAAGAATAAAGATAAAAGAAGAAAATACTTTTAATTAAAATATTTTTAAAGGAGTTTATTATGAATTATTTTTTAAAAACTGTAATTAGCATACTTGTTGCTATAGCAATATGTACTGTGATTTTTGGCGTTCTGTACGCTACCGTACCTGCTGTTAAGGAATGGACACAAAATACTTTTAACGCAAATGAAGAGCCTGCAGAAGTTGAGGCTGATTCTCTTCCATACAAATTTCGTTATAATGACGCTATGTGGATGATTGAAGGTTATACCGGTGAAGAAACAGTACTCACTTTGCCCGAAACTTTCAGTTATAAAGAGATAGACCAAAATTATACATTTAATAATTTAGAAGAGTTGTTAGAATATACAGAAGAAATTCGTATGAATATCATGTCATCTCCTGATTTTGACCATGGGACTGACTTCGATATAGAACAATTTAATCTTGTATTTATATATGCGGATAAAACTGAAATAGTATGTAAATCTTTGAGAGATTTAGATGAAAAATTAGTTTTACCGTTAGGTCGCATTGAGAATGCATTCCCTATTACTCATTTAGGTAAAAAGCGTTTGTATGTATCTGGTAATGATTATGAAGTAACCGCTGTTGATTGTTTAAGCGATACAGTTGAAGTAGTAAATATTCCTACAAATTACGAAGAAGTAAATATTCGCTATTTAGGTAAAAATGTAAAGGAAATTAATTTTCCTAAAGATAATAAAATTTACGGTACTTATGAAAATATGGATGGAACTCTTGTAGATACTGCTACACAAAAATTAATTTATGTTTATCCTGATACTATTAAAGGTACTGAATATACAACTTCTTCTTACATAGAACAAGTAGATTTTACTGCATTTCATGCTTATTTAAATTATGATTTAGAAAATCAAACATTATCTAAAGTTATAATTAATGAGGGTGTTACACAAGTTTCAAATTTAAACAATGTTTATGTAAAAACTGATTTTACACTTGAATTACCTTATAGTTTGCAAACTATTGAAGCAATTGGCGAAGGTGTAATGTGGGGCGCTGAAAATGCTTGTAGTTTTTCACGAATAATTTTTAAATCAATACCTGAAGCAACAATTAATAATTATATTTATTGTTTTGATAGTTGCCCTACGTATATCTTTGTCGATGAAGTTTATGAACAATTAATATTACAACACCCTGAATATGCGCAAGACGAACAATATTTAACTTATGTAAAAAAATATAGTGATTTTTATGGTCACGCATATGGTGAATAATTAAAAGTTTATCGAGGTATCTTAAAAAACCTCGTACCATTATTTAGGTGGTGAATATGAGAAAAAATAAAAAAAAGCGATTTTCTAAAAATGAATTCCGCTATAATTATAATACAAAACATATTAATTATGTATTCGAAGAAGAGTCTAATAAATATCATAGTTTAGGAATAACTCATCGAAAATATACTTTTGGCAAGAAAAATATTCTTTTAGATAAAAATCCTCAAAAAAATAAAATTGATAAATCATATTTGCGAAATGGGATAATAACGAGTAAAAAGAATAATTATTCTAGTGTAAGAAAAAATTTTAATTTTTCTGAAAGTGATATGCCAAAGGTTCGTGCCAAAATAAGAAAATATAAAAATAATCGTAGGAAGTATAAATAAAAAAAAGACAAATATCTATTCACTGGGAATTGATACCCACAGACATAAAATGTCATCAGATATTTGTCTATATATTATTATATACAAAAAAAATAAAAAAGTCAATATTTTATATTTAAAATGAGGGTAAATATGCTAACTTGTATTTGTGGTCTTCCTGGCGCTGGTAAATCTACCTATCTTGCAAAAATTGCTATAGAATGTATGATTAATGGTCGAGTTGATTTTTTATCTTGTAAGCGTGAATTTATACAATTAAATAGCACTGGTTTTAATTTGGATTTAGCGCCACAAAAACATTTGGTATTTTGTGATACCCCTATACATTTTGGGCGTAAATTAAAAACATATTATATAGATGGTTTTAGTATAGGATTGGATAACCCGTTTTTTGATACTACTTTTATTCCGCCGTATTCACATATTTTTTTAGACGAGGCGCAACGGTATTATGATAGTCGTATGTCTAGGTATTTGCGTGATGATGTATATCATTGGTATCAATTACATAGGCATAATGATTATAATGTTTATCTTGCTTGCCAAAGATTAGCAAATATAGATTTAAACATTAGAGGCATTGCTGAACGCTTTTTGGTTATGGATAAAGTAGAATTTACAAAAAATGAATATGGAATAATAACGAAATCAAAATGGCACATGACAGAATTTGCTTCTTGTGAAATAGCAGAAAAATATCAAACTTCTAACGATAATAAAGATTTAGCGAAGTATGGCAAAAAAATTACTGATAGTTTTGATTTTAATATTTTGTCTTGTTATAACTCAAAAAGTAATCGCCCCGTTTTTTATCAAAATGTTTATAATAGTGGCGTTGATTATTATACTGAAGATGGTTATCAATTTACACGTGATAGTTTTGTTGAGTTTAATAATACGCATTATTTTACTGCCCCACGAGGTTTTTGGAAAAATGCGGAACGTGATAAGGGTATATTAAAAGAATTAGGAGTAATAAATTATGGAAATTAATAATTTTAGTGAGTTAACTGTCTTTTTTTATACTGAATATGATAAAATGGCAGATTCCTTTGGTGTTGTTAACCCTTCTAAATCATTTATTAAGTTTGTAGAAAAAAATTTGAAAAAATATTCAAAGTTATATAGTAAACCTTTGTTGCGTCAATCTAAACGTGAATTGCAATTAAAAGTAGCATTAGAAACAATGCCACATAGTTTTGTATGGCGTATTTGTCATAAAAAGTTATGGTTAAAATGTAAAGAAATATTGAATGAAACAAAAAATAAAGGGTTACAAAAAGAAAGTTATGTACAAGAGGTTGCTGAAGCACAAATACTAGTGCCAAAAGTGGTTAAACCTATGGATACGCCGGTACTAAGTGATACGATGGAAAGCGGTCAAGGATAAAAGCGAATTATTTTTGCTTGCAAAAATCAACGGAACGGCTATGCCGTTCTTCGCTCCTTGACGGCTGTTAGGATAAGTAAACTATTATCTACGGTGACGCTATCCCGGCACCGCTTAACTAGCAAAGAACTAATAATTAGCGTAGCGGGAAATCTAATCACGGCCCCGAACTTGTTCGGTGCCGTGATTATCCGCTTAACTATTTATTATTGCTAGTTTGGTGTGATACCTATACTTGATAATGGTATCACATAAGCAGAAAATTAAACAAATTAAATAAAATAGGGGTAAAAATGGAACTAAAAGAATTATGTAGAGAATGCTTATTACATAATAAGAATATACATAAATGTCCTTTTTGTGATATAGACTTTAATAATCAAAAAAGTATTGTTAATGCTTTTCGTAAATTGAATAAACAGCATAAAATTTTATTTGCAAATACTACTGTGCGTGTAAACAATAATAATATCGAATTATTCCGCACAAAAGAAGATTATTCTGTTTTAGGTAATCATTCTAAAGGACCACGAACAAAGAAGTGGTATTATGATGAAAATAATTGTTTAAGGAAAAAAAGTTTAGAAGATGAACGTGCAACAGTACATAATCTAGAATTAAGTAGAAAAAAAAGTTTAAAACGTGTTTTGGACTGTTTCCTATCATACGGTCAAAATAATGATTGGCAATATTTTATAACTATTACTTTTGACCCTAAAAAAATAGATAGTACAAACCAAAAATCTATTAAGTATGCATGGAAGAAATTTAGACAAAAATTACAATATTATTATCCTGATATAAAGATTTTAAGTGTAATTGAGTATCACGAAGATAATAATAAATTACATTTTCACGGAGCAATCGGCAATGCCCTACTTGGTAAAATTCTTGCTCGTGCGGTTAATATGGAACGATTTAGAAAAAATAAAGACGGTTCTATTAAAATGAGAAATGGTAAACCTGTTTTAAATGAATATTATATGAAACCGTTAGAAACTATAATAGGTGATAAAATTTATAATTTTTTATCTGATTTTTATGATTTAGGGTTTTGTAGTATAATACCATTGACCCCGCGCGATAATTTAACAAGTTTTGATAAAGTTATATTTTATTTATCAAAGTATATGAATAAAGATAAGTCTTCTGTTCCTTATTGCTCTAAATCATATTTTCATACATATAATTTAAAGAAAGGCAAAAAGAAAACATTACATTTATCGAATGAGCAGTTTGATAAATTACTTGCTGAATTAGATGGAATACAGCAAAAGAAAGATAATGACAACTTTTCTAGTTATGTATTGAATACAAAAAACGGTTCTTCTATATTAGATTTAATAAACAATTATTATGATATACCAAAAGTACAATTAAAAGAAAAAACTAACGAAGTATCTATTAAAGAATTAGAAGAATTAGACCCTATATTTATAGAAGATTAAAAAGAATATTGCAAATAAAAAACAACCTAAAAAATTAGGATGTTTGAATAATAATGTTTATATTTTTCAATATAACTGTGTCAAAAACTGTGTCAAGTTGTTTAAAGTGCCATTATAAAAGGGGTTTTATTGTGACTTAAAATCCCTCGGGAGCAATCCCGTACCGGTTCGAGTCCGGTCTTCGGCACCATTCAATTTTGGCTTAAATAAAGGAAAAACTCAAAGTTTATGAATTTTTTTATTCGACTTTGAGTTTTTTCTTTTTTCTTTTTATTTGATTAAAAACTGTGTCAAATTTCATAATATAAATTATTATATAATTTAACTATATAATCATCGGAACAAAATTTTAAAGTCTTATAAAACATATCTATGGTTTAATTTGAAACAAAACTATTAATATAACCTATTTGTATTTTTGTGTAATAATCTTTATAAAATAAAAAACAAGCAGTAGCTTGCTTATTTTGTAGAATGTTTATATCTAATTTTTTGCGCTTCTAAAATTAATTTTACCGAACCCCTTTTCGCTTTACACAAAGGGCATTCATCCCATGGCTCTGTCCCTGTCGCCATATAACCACAATCAGCACAAATCCAAGTGACTGGTTTTTCTTTTTTGTATAAAGTACCATCTTTCATTTGTTGATACAACTCTTTAAAAACTATTTTATGATATTTTTCAACTTCTACAGTATCTAAAAATAGTTGCGCAATTTCAGGAAAGCCCTCCTCCTTTGCAATATTTGCAAATTCAATATATGCTTTTGCGTCTTTATCTTCATCTTCACTAGCTAGACGCAAATTTTCACACAAATCCCATTTTTCTCTAAATGGAAAACCTGCCACAATATCAATATTGTCTATTTGCTCGTCTTCGCCATCTTGTATAAATGTATAAAACATACGTGCGTGATTAAATTCTTGATAAGCAATTTCATCGATTATATCTGCTATGTTTTTATAACCATTATATCTTGCTCCATATTCAATAAATTCATATCTTGTCCTCGCTTGACATTCAGCAGCGTAACTACGTGCTAAATTTTCATAAGTTCTGCTTTCGCTTAATTTCATAATACACCTCCAAAAACTTAAATAACTATTGACAAAAATATATTTATTATTCTTGCTAAAAAGAAAAAACGGTTGAAAACCGCTAAATTTATTTAGTACTAGGGTTATAACTCGCATAAGTTCTTGTTTTTGTTTCTGGCTCTACAACAACCGAACTAGCTGGTGCATAATTGCCAATTAGACTTAAATTGTTTACAGGTTGAGAAACTGGATTTAACTCTACAAGTATTGTGTCCAAACCAATTTTACAAATACATTGATACGGTATAAAAATATCTTCCCTGCTTTTAAACATTCCTGACTTTGTCCCTGGGACGACGACTCCTAGAATACGTGCTCCATTTTGTTCAAATATTAAATCAATAATATGCCCCAATCTCCTACCATCAGTTAAATTTACTACCACTTTGGAACGCAACTCGCTAAAACTTATTTCCATTTATTTCCTCACAAACATTCTTTTAAGTTTTACTCATTAATTTTTTCCTCTATTAAAATTACAACTCTAAATTAATATATGCAATTAAATATTTTTTGATAACAATTAGCAAATTCAAATAGATTTAAAAAAGTATCCATAAATTTGGATACTTTAAGTTTGTTTTTTAATATACCTATTAGGTGAAATATTTTTTCACTACATTAAGCGCATTTTTTTCTAAACGACTTACTTGTGCTTGACTAATACCTACTTCTTCACTAACTTCTACTTGAGTATGTCCTAGATAATATCTTAAAAGTAAAATCTTTTTTTCTCTAGGTGCTAGTTCTGTCAATGCATCTTGTATTGAAACATTATCAAGCCATTTATCATCGGCATTTGTAATATCGGCGATATGGTCACTTAATTCAGAAGCGTCAGGGTCATCAGAATACATTGGTTCGGATAGCGACATTGGTTCAGATATTGCATCAAGAGCACAAGCGACTTGTCTATAAGGAGTATCTAAATCTAAAGCAATTTCTTCCAACGTCGGTTCTCTTTGTAAGGTAGCGCCTAGTTTTTCCCTTGATTGCAAAGCCTTGTACGCTATATCTCTCAAGCTTCGGCTAACACGAATAGCACTATTATCCCTCAAAAAACGGCGTATTTCACCTATTATCATAGGAACGGCATAGGTACTAAACTTTACATTCAAAGTAACATCAAAATTATCTATAGCCTTTATAAGACCAACACAACCTACTTGAAATAAATCGTCCATATTTTCTTTTCTATTAGCAAATCGTTGTACAACACTCAAAACTAATCTCATATTGCCAAAAATAAATTGCTGTTTAGCATTTTCATCGCCCTGCTTAATCTTATTCATCAATTCACATAGTTCGGTTGCGCTAAATTTGGGGAGTGTAGAAGTATCCACACCACAAATAATCACCTTGTTTGACATTTTCCCTCCATAAAAATGTAATCAAACAATAGTGTCGGCAACCAAGTATGTTTTTATTCAAATTAAATTAATTTTGCCATATCTTTTTTCATTTTTGATAATATTTTCTTTTCTATTCTGCTGATATAACTTTGTGAGATATTCAAAAGGTCAGCAACTTGTTTTTGCGTTTTTTCTTCTTCCCCATTCAAACCAAAACGCATAGAAACTATTTGTTTTTCTCTTGAATTTAATTTTTCAAGTGCTTTATATATCACTTCCTTTTCCATATCAGTTTCCATACTTTTAAACGCCTCGTCAACGTCTATACCAATGACATCACTTAACAACAACTCATTTCCGTCGCTATCAAAAGATAACGGTGAGTCCAATGATGTTTCCTTTTTTTGTTTTGAAACCTTTCGTAAATGCATTAGAATTTCGTTTTCAATACAGCGTGAAGCATAAGTGGCCAGTTTGATTTTTTTATTTGAATTAAATGTATTAACTGCTTTGATTAGACCGATAGAACCAACAGAAATTAAATCTTCCAAATCAACACCAGTATTTTCAAATTTTTTCGAGATATAAACTACTAAACGCAAATTGCGCTCGATTAACTGCTCTCGAGCTTCTTCGTCACCATTAGCAAGTTTTGTTAAATATTCTAATTCTTCCTCATTTGACATAGGATTAGGCAATGCTTCATTACTACATAAATAAAGTAACATCTGCTCTTTTGTTATACTTTCATCTAATCCTATCGCTTTTATAAATATTTTTTTCAACCAATTTAACATTTTACCGCCTCCAACAAATCACTTCCTATAATCGCCTGACAATCACCACATTTAAACTTTCCGTTACTTATACCTATGCTTGCTGTTTGTTTTTTCCCTTCAATATCAATTAAGCAATCAAACACAAGCATTTTATAACTTCCGCCCAAACTATTAACCGTAATACTTTCTAAATTTTTTAATCCCAGTTCGCTTCCCCTCCCAAACATTAACAACATTCGTTGATGCTCATTAAACCAAAATTTCAGTTCTTTTTCTGGCAAAACAATTATATTGTTGCCTTTAGAATTTTTTAAAGTATTTCCAGTATCGACAAACCCTTTTATTTTTTTACTTTTACCTAAAATATCTATAGAAAATGTTACAGCCCTATCCCAAATTTTCTTCCTAGCCAACATCTTTAACAATCTAAACAATAAAGCACCAAAACAAAATAGACAGACAAGTAACGTTCCCAAAGGTAAACTTGAAACGTAACCTATATACATTGCATCATAAACTTGTATCCCCATAAATGTAAATATGCCTATTAACGCTCCCCCAAAAGCAAAGGTATATAATACGAAAATTAAAAACCTTGAAAAAATTTTTTTAAACGAAAAGCAAACCATAAATGACATAACAAAAGCCATAGCTAACTTTAGTAAAATAGCGAATATCCCTTCAAAAGGTATTAAAGGAGACACAACCGCAAAACCTGCCCCAAAACTACTTGCGCAAACTATTCCCCATTTGCTCAATGGTAAATGTAGAGTTTTGATAGTCAAAGTTAAAAGCAACGCATCAATTAAAAAATTATCAAGCAAGACATATTCAACTACAATTTCCATATCTCACCTCATTGCTTTAATTGTAACGCATTTTAAAAATTTGAGTGGATAAAAATAAAAGATATATTACACGAAAAGTGAAATATATCTTATCATTTTGTCGTTTTAATTTGTTTTTAACAAATAAACATTCATATTATTGAATAATTAATACAACCAAAGCAACTACAATAAAAATCAAACCTATAACTTTAGTAACAATCAATATAGTATCATCGTTTGAAACCTTACTTGTTTTTCTTGCGGCGCAAGCTATTCTACGTGCTAAACAAGCGATTGCTATACCGAGAGCAGCTAAAATTATACCTATAATTACATTAACCTGTGATAATCTTTCTATAAGTGATACTAACAAAAATGCAGTAGTCATTTCTCTATCCCCTTTTATTCTCTTACAATTTTATCATTCTTTTATTGTTTTGTCAATATCTTGTTTCTCTTTTACAAAAACTCGTTTGTAATTCATTACGATATAAACTATTACACTCACAACAATCATAATCAAGCCAGCGTATAAAATGTAAAGATTCCAACCGTTCAAATAATCGGCAAAGAAACACAAAACAAAACCAACGCTCATAATTACTGTACCAGCCTTACCAAAGAAATTGCTAGGTATTGTAATTTGTTGTTTATACAAGCAAATACCTGTTATTATCATTGCTAGGTCTATAACAATTAAAGTTATAGTCAACCAAAGAGGAACAATATCTGCAATAGCAAAAGCAATTAAAGTAGCCATTTTTAACAATTTATCCGCTAATGGGTCTAAAATGATACCATAACTTGTAATTTGACCTGTTTTGCGTGCGATTATACCATCAAGAACATCAGTTAAACTAGCAATCAAAAATACAACCAATGCGGGTATATGATTGTCGCCAGGGGCAAAAAAGAAAACTATTAAAAAAACAGGTACCAATATCAGCCTAAAAAGTGACAAAGCATTTGGCACATTCCAAAATTTATTCATACATACTCTCCATTATTATTCTTTTGCAAATATAATTGATTATATCACAAAAAAATAAAAAACTAAACTAATTTTACATGAAACAACAACAATTTTAACAAAAAAACATAAAACAGAATATTATAACCATAAATGCTTATTAGGAGGAAATTAATGAAAAAATTTGCATTTGTGCTTGCTTTGATGTTTATGCCCTTATTAATGTTTACAGGTTGCGGGGATACTAACACAAGCAACAAAATAGTATTAAGCGAAGTAACTCATAGTATCTTCTATGCCCCACTTTATATTGCTATGACAAACAACTATTTCGCTGACGAAGGACTTGAAATTGAATTGCTAAATGGAAACGGAAGCAACAACGTTATGACTTCAATTATCTCTGGCAGTGCAACAATAGGTCTTGCTGGGCCTGAAACTGCCGTTTACACTGCTTTACAAAGCGAGGAAAACGCAAGCTCGCCAAAAGTTTTTGGTCAATTAACCGCTTGCGATGGTTCAATGCTTATTAGTCGCGAAGCAGATGCTGATTTTACTCTTGAAGATTTAAGGGGTAAAACAATTATTGCTGGCCGTAAAGGTGGAATGCCTGCAATGACACTTGAATATGCATTAAAACAACAAGGTATGATTGCGGGAAGAGATTATACACTCAACCTTGATTACGATTTTGGAATGGTAGCAACAGTTTTCGAATCAGGTATAGGAGATTATTGCACTATGTTTGAACCTGTCGCTAGTGACTATGTTGCAAGCGGAAAAGGAGCAATTGTAGCTTCTATTGGTCAAATGGGCGGATATGTACCCTACACCGCATTTATTGCAAACGAAGATTACCTAACAAACAACGCCTTACAAGCAGAGCAGTTTTTGAGAGCTGTTTATCGTGGATACTTATTCTTAATGAATGCACCGATTGAAGATGTAGTTGACGCCTTAATGCCACAGTTTGTAGGTAGCAGTCGTGAAAGTATTCAATCAGCAATTGAAAACTACATCGAATTGAACGCTTTTGCCTCTTCCCCTGTGATGACAGAAGATGGCTATGATAGACTGTGTAATATTATAACTAATGCTGGTGAATTAGATGGCTCTGTAGATTTTAACAAAGTTATTGATAACACAATTGCAAACAAAGTTGTCAAGTATTTTAACTACGCATAAAAGTAATAAGATTTGATAGCAATATATTGCTATCATTTTTTTAAAAAATTATTACAACCAGCAAATTATATGTAACAATTTTAAATTAAACTCAATATAATGGCAATGTAGACTATAACAAAACGGAAGGCGAAAATGTCACAAATTTTAAAACTGCAAGATATATCTTTAAACTATCATACGTTGAAAGATGAAACGAAAGCAATAGAGAATATATCAATGCATTTAGATACAAAAGAATTTATCTCTATCGTTGGTCCAAGTGGTTGTGGGAAAACTACCCTATTATCCATTATTGCCGGAATACTTAAACCAAGTACAGGAACTATTACATTAAATGGAAAACCTGTACACGAAGCTAAAAATAAAATCGGTTACATGTTTCAGCGCGACCAATTATTTGAATGGCGTACAGTTTTGCAAAATGTAAAATTAGGTTTAGAAATTACACATAACAAGGACCCAGAAAATCAAAAATATCTTGAAGAACTTTTAGAAAAATATGGTCTATACGATTTTCGCAACAAATATCCTCATCATTTGAGTGGTGGTATGCGACAAAGAGTTGCGTTAATTCGTACCCTTGTGCTACGCCCTGAAATTTTGCTACTTGATGAACCTTTTGGAGCGCTAGATTATCAAACTAGAAAAACGGTTATTCAAGATGTAAGTAGCATTATAACACGCGAAGAAAAAGCCAGCATTTTAGTAACACACGACCTTAGTGAAGCAGTAAGTCTTTCTGATAGAATTATAGTTCTATCAAAGCGCCCTAGTGTTGTAAAAGCCGAATTTAAAACTAATTTGAGAAAAATACCTTTGATTGAGGATAGAAAACGAACAGATGAGTATAAGGAAATTGTAGATAAGATTTGGAAGGAGTTAGGAACAAGTGAAAAATAAAGTAAACTATTCAAAAGAGCATTTGCGTTATCTTGCCCGAAATAAACGCAAACGCATAACCATATTGTGTAGTCAACTTGGTATTTTAATTGTTTTCCTTTCTCTTTGGGAAATTCTAGCACAATGCGGTGCAATCAACACTTTGATTATGAGTTCCCCTAGTCGAATATTATCCACTATTGGTGATTTGTATCAGTCAGGAGATTTGTTCTATCATATCGGCATTACTCTCTATGAAACCGTACTCGGCTTTGCAATAGCAACGATTTTAGGATGCTTGATTGCAATTATACTTTGGTGGAGCGAAACACTTCGAAAGATTTTAGACCCGTACATCGTAGTACTCAACTCCTTACCCAAAATAGCGCTTGGCCCTATAATTATTATTTGGTTTGGTGCTGGTATGCAATCTATAATTGTAATTTGCGTGCTGATTACAATTATAATCACTATAATTTCTATGTTAAATGCTTTTCGTGAATGCGATAAAGAAAAAATATTACTGATGACTTCAATGGGAGCAAATAAATTTCAAATTTTAACAAAATTGATACTTCCCTACTCCCTACCGCAATTTGTATCCGTACTAAAAATTAGCGTAGGAATGAGTTGGGTCGGCTCAATCATTGGAGAATATTTAGTCAGTAGTGCAGGTCTAGGATATTTGATAGTGTATGGCAGTCAAGTATTTAAACTAGATTTGGTAATGGCAAGTACTTTAATACTTTGCATACTCGCTAGCATTATGTATTTCGCTGTCGCACTTGTCGAAAAGTATGTTAATAAAAAACGTGGTTTATAGTTTACAAAAAAACGAGTGATAAATTCACTCGTTTTTATTTAATCAAATTATGCTACTAAAATTTTTTGCGAAATAGTATTGATAAGTTGTGTTAAATTTTTATATTCACAAGTATAAAAATCATTTAGCAAATTTACAAAACCTTGTTCAATTTCGCTAAAATTGTCTTTACTCAAATCTACTTTTGGTAAAATTTCCAAAACCATTTTATAACTGTTTTCAAATACAGTATTATATTCTATTGCTGAATTATAAGCAGTAACTACCGCTTTTTCTGCATCAGTCATTGCTCCTGTACGGCGTTCGAACTGTATGATTTTTTCATCAATATCAAGGTAAGATTTTAAAACTGAATTAACATCTTTGCAATAATATTGGTCGGTATAGTATTCACTGTCATCTACAATTAAAGTTTTATCGTAGATAGAAGGCAAATAAGAATTAATATAAACATCGGCTAATTTTGTAAGACTTTCAATGTAGTATTTAGCAATTTTACCTGTTGCAATTCTGCCATCTATTGTGTTTGGCGCATCAATAAAGATATATTGATTGTAAACTTCAATGTATTTTTGTGAAAATTCACAACTTGACTTTACCAAATTGTAAAAGTCTTCTAGCAACATATTTAGCCAACTAACTTGTAATGCGTTGTCTGGATTGAATTCACTAGTTTCAAGATTATCAAAATTCTTTTTTACTAATAAAAATTTTTCCGCTTTCGCCTTAAAGTCTAAAAATTTGTTGTATAAATCTGTACTAACACTTGTTGGCACTGTGTCAGCCGAAACATTTACATAATTTTTTACAAAAACCAAACTTGCTTTTAATGCTGGTTCGAAAATTGCTTGGTTTGAATCTAAACTACTTGAAAGCCTTGTAAATTTAGTCATTTTGCTGTCTAAATCGGTTTTATTGATAAAGACGTCCATTGCTTCGTTTTTATAGGTTATTTTAACATAACCGTTTGAATCAAATAGTTCCCCTTCATTTTCGGTTACAAAATTTTTATAAGCGCTTTGAAATTCTGCATAGGTATATTGAGTATTGTCGCAACCTGTAAAAAGCATTAAACTACAACAAAACAACGCAAGACAAACAAGACTTGAAACTGCAAATTTTTTCATATTACACCCTCCCTGTTAAACCAAAACCACGAATTATAATATATAAATCTAGCTTATCATCACTAGATGCTTCATTATAATAAGCTGCCTTGTCTGTAGAATTTAAGAAACCAGAAAAATCTTTTTGCGCATTACTAAATAAACTTATGAACTCTGCGACATCTAAATCGGTAGATTGAGAAGTAAAATTATTACTTTTACAATCTACAAAATGATTTACCATTTCTTTGCTATCTAAATATAGATTTGCATTAACGCCCGTTTCACTATTTAAAGCAACATTCATAAGATTTGATTGAATAGATAATCCATAAGTCAATACATATTTTTGACTTAACTTTGCATTTATGTCCTTATAAAAATGTTCTACCACATAATTAAAAGTATTTTTAGTCAGCGTATGAAAGATTTGTTGCAAAGATTTAAAATCTTGAACCATTGATTTAAAATTTTCTGCGGTCACTTCATCAGCGCCTAATTGAGAATAGGTATCATTAAATAAAGTTTGACTTCTCAAAGCTTGCGTAAGCGCATTGTTGTAATTTGTGATATTGTCTTGTATTTCATTAACTCTTTTATTGTCAATATTCCCAACATAAACTAATAAAGCACTATAAGTATTTAAAATTTGTTGGTCTATGTAATATGCCAAATAAATTTTGTCATACCCACAATCATTTACATCTTTATTAAATGTATAATAAGTGCCTTTTTCAATTTCGGTACCGATATTGGTTTGCAAAGTATTTTGATTTTCCGAAGCAAGTGTCTTGCTTAATTCTTCATAAACAGCACCTCTTACATTATCGTTTTTAATAACGAAAAAGTAAATGCATGCGCCAATACCCGCTAAAATTATCAAAGCAACTAATACTCTTGCTATTATCACACCAACAGACTTAGCCATATTTATCCCCCTATTTTTAATTTAAAAATTTTGTTTAAGTCAAAATAATTCCAAGGTTTTGTTTCTGGCACCATTGCCCTAAAACTCAAAAATTCTTCTTTGAATGGATGCTTAAAACGAATATCCACCAAACAAAGCGCTGTATTTGTGTTTTTTGCTAATATATCTCCATTGTACGCTTTGTCGCCAAAAATCGGCATATTCAAATCAGCCATAGCGAAACGAATGGTTTCGGGTAAAATTTCATTTACTTCTATCTTAACTAATTGAATTTGTTGTATCTTTTGCAATGTGTGAAAAATGATACCAAAATTTTCCACCCCCGCATTTAATTGAGGAATATGAATTAATTTATTTTCTTTTTTATCCATTGTTACATAAGCACTAAATGTACCACTATCTTGCTTAGGTTGTCCAACAGTTACTGCATAAAACTTGAAATCGAATTCTTTGTTTTTGTATAAAGCAGAAAGCACATCAAAGGTTTTTTTATTTAATGCATAAACCACAGGTCCGCAAGCAAGCGTTTCCAACTCATAAATAGGTTTTAAATTCTTTCCACCCAAATAATCTTTTACTAACCCTGTACATACAGCCATAGGTTCATTTTGTTGCTTGTAAACCACTAAAAAATTTTCATCTTTTAAAAATATTCTTTCTTCCATTATTTCACCTTAGAAATTGAAATATTACATTCGGTACCATTGATATCAGCTTTGGACTTAAATTCACCTAAATTACCGACTTGCATACTTTCTGCCAAAATTATTTTAGAAATGAAATCAGCGTATTGTTTAAGAGTATTTGTTAGACTATCATCGGTTTCATACCAAACATTAATTCTATCTTCGACTTCGAAACTAGCTTCTTTTCTCATATTTTGTACCTTACTTATAAACTCTCTTGCATTACCTTCATCAATAAGTTCCTTTGTAAGTACAGTATCTAAAATTACAGTTATACCTGCATTTGTTTCAGCAGTAAAATCAGGCTTGCTGTGTGGGTAAATCAAAACATCATCTTGATTTAATACTATATCAAGTTCTTCATTAACTGTTATGGTCTCATTATTTTGCAATTTTTCAACAACTGAATAAGCGTCGCAATTAGCGAGATATTCCCGTATCAAACTTAAATTTTTGCCGTATTTAGGACCAAGTGTTTTAAGTTGTGGCTTTAATTCAAAATTAATGTAATCAGTTGGATTTTCGATAAACTTAACATTCTTTACATTCAAATCATCGGCAATAATTTCTATTAGTTGCTCATTCAAATCAATTTTATTTGAAGAGTATATAAACATATTTGCAATAGGTTGTCTATTTTTTATATTACTTGCATTTCTTCCCGCACGTCCCAAAGCAACAATATCTATAACTTCTTTCATTTGAGAATTTAATTTTTCATCGATTAAACCCAAATCTGCAGTTGGAAAGTCAGTTAAATGCACGCTTAACTTTTCGTTGTCACAATTTTTAGTTAAATTTTGATAAATGTTATCACTTAAAAACGGCATAAAAGGAGCGCATATTTTTGTTAACTCTACAAGTGTATGATACAGGCAATTAAATGCTGCTGTTTTATCTTCATTTACACCATCAACCCAAAATCTTTCTCGACTACGGCGAACATACCAATTTGATAAAACATCAATAAAATCTGCAATCGCTCTTGTGCTGTCTGTGAAATTAAATTCCTGCATATATTTTTCAATCTTCAACATCAAGGCATTTAATTGAGAAAGCAACCATTTGTCCATTAAGGTAAGTTTGCAAGATAAAATATCCTTTGTAGGCTTAAAGTCATCAATATTAGCATACAAAACAAAGAAAGCATACGTATTCCACAAGGTAGATATTGTCTTGCGTTGTACTTCTAAAATACCATCTTCATCTAACTTTTGACTTAACCAAGGAGCCGAATTAGAACAGAAGTAAAATCTCACTGTGTCCGCACCGTATTTATCGATAAGTCCATTTATATCTACAACATTACCCAAAGACTTACTCATCTTTAAACCGTTTTTGTCGTAAATATGCCCACTCATTACACACGCTTTGTATGGTGAAGTATTGAATACTGTTGTGCCGATTGCTTGCAAAGAATAGAACCAACCTCTAGTTTGGTCTTGAGCTTCGCAAATAAAGTCCGCTGGGAACTGCTCTTCAAATTTTTCTTTATTTTCAAACGGATAGTGCCATTGTGCAAATGGCATTGCACCAGAATCGTACCAACAGTCAATTACCTGTGGCACACGCTTCATAGTCCCACCACATTCACATTTGAAAGTAAATTCATCAATATATGGTTTGTGTAAATCCTTTATTTCGGTTTTGCCTGTCAATTCACACAATTCTTTGCGACTACCAACAGAGTGCAACTTACCACATTTGTCACATTTCCAAATATTTAAAGGAGTACCCCAATATCTGTCACGAGATAAATTCCAATCAATAGCATTAGCCAAGAAATTACCCATCCTACCGTCACGGACGCTTTCAGGGTGCCAATCTACCGTTGCGTTGTTTTTTAACATTTGCTCACGATACTTGCTCATACGCACAAACCAACCTGTACGAGCGCAATAAATCAACGGCGTGTGACAGCGCCAACAATGTGGATATTCGTGTTCGTATAGCTGTTCTTTCTCAACAATACCACGTGCTTTTAAATCTTCAATTATTTCATCATTTGCGACAATATTTCTTTTACCTGCATATTTTGGTAAGGTTTCATCAAAACAACCCTTGTCGTTTATTAATTTTACAAAAGGAAGATTATATTGATTACCTACATTTGAGTCATCAATACCAAAAGCAGGAGCAATGTGAACAATACCTGTACCATCGCTAATAGTTACATAATCAGCGCAAGTTACATAATACGCTTTTTTGTTTTCTAACAAGTTTAAAGGAATATCAAAAATAGGTTTATATTCCATTCCTTCCAAATCTTTACCCTTATATTGTCTTACTACTTGATAATCTTCAAAAAGTTTGCCTACCAAGTTTTTAGCCAAAATGTAATGTTCGCCACTTTCAACTTCAATTTCTATATATTCAATCTCTGGATTAACCGCTAACGCAACATTGCTAGGTAAAGTCCAAGGGGTAGTTGTCCACGCTAAAAAATAAGAATTAGTTTTATTTTTGATTTCAAAACGAACATAAATTGTGCGGTCTTTTACTGTTTGGTAACCTTGTGCCACCTCATGACTTGCTAAACTAGTACCACAACGAGGACAATAAGGTCCTACTCTATATCCCTCATAAATGTCGCCTTGTTCAAATAATTTTTTTAGTGACCACCAAACACTTTCTATATAATCATCGCTACAAGTGATATAAGCATCATCAAAATTAACCCAAAAACCTAATTTGCGAGTTGCAATACGCCATTCTTTTTCATACAAATTAATGATTTTTTTACATTGTTCTACAAATTTTTGAACGCCAAAAGTTTCAATTTCAGCTTTGTTTTTTATGCCCAAATCTTTTTCAGCTTTCTGCTCAACAGGAAGTCCGTGAGCGTCCCAACCTGCCTTGCGTAAAACTTTTCTGCCTTTCATAGCATAATAACGCAAAACTGTATCCTTATAAATTCGTGTGCTTCCGTGTCCAATGTGAGGTAGTCCATTCATTCCTGGAGGGCCTTCATAAAAAACAAACGGTTTAGCATTTTCTCGAGCTGTTATGCTTTTTTCAAAAATGCTATTTGCGTCCCAAAAATCTAAAACTTTTTTATCCATTTGTGGTAAATTTAATTTACTATCTACTTTATCAAACATTTTTCTAGTCCTTTTCATGTATTAATTTTTATACTTCGTAGTCTTCAACAACTTTATTTAAATCCATTGTGTTTGCTGTAGTCAAAATTCCAATAGGTCTTTCAAGATTACTACCATTTTTTGTAATTACTATAGCCAACAGCCTTCTATTGTGATAGAACAAATCTAAAGCTTCTTGCACTGTGAGATTTTTTGATTTTATAGTAAATACCCTATCAACATCTTGTTCGCTTATAACGTTTGAAACAGGTGTCCTATTCGCAAAATTTTCCAAATTTTCACCTTTTTCAATAATTGCGCCTAAAACATTTACTATTCTACCTGCCGTTAAAACGCCTGCAATTGTTTCATTTCTACAAACAGGTATGGTTTTAAAACCCGTTTTAAACATTGTCTCGATAGCCTTTTTTAATGAAATATCACCATCTAAAACCAAAACATTCTTTGTAGCGATTTCATTGTATGCTAAAGGTGGAGTTGCAATTAAATCGGCAATACGTTCTATATCAACGACAACATCATCGTGAGGTTCTGCAATAATTCGTTCTTCATTACTGTTATGTATAATAGCATTACGCAAACGAGCATAATCAATAAGTTTGTCTTCATATTTACGAACTACGCTATTGAGTGAAACCGCTCTTCTTATCATATCGCTAAAAGTTATATTGCGTTTAAAATTGTACACCGCTCTCAATGTTTGGTCTATATTGTTATAAGCATTAATAAATCTTACTGCATTTGTTTCCATATCTTTACCTCGTATATTCTTTAAGTTTATCATATTTATTACAAAATAACAATAATTTTACTATATTTTTGACAAAATAAAAAATCTATGAGATTCCATAGACTTTTGTAATTAATATTTGTAATCTTTTGCAAGTTCTTTGAACTGCTCAAATAATGCCCTAAAACCTTTAAAACTTTGTTTATAAAATTCTTCACTGTTAATATCAACGCCAAGTTTTTTTAAAAATTCTGTTGGATAGTACTCGTTTGTACCTTTTAAAAATTTATAATATAACTCTAATGCATTTTGTTTATCATTGTTTAAATTTTCTACAAAATAACCACTAATCATATATGCAAGAGCGTACTGCCACACATAGTAACTGTGATTATAGAAATGAAAAACATTTTGCCAACCAAGTAAATTACATTGACTTAAATTTATTATGTCTTCAAAAGGTTTTTGCATACATTCTAGCCACTTTTGTTTAAGAACTTCTGTAGATAAGTTGCCACCATTTTCAATTGTCTTGTAACAAAAATCTTCAAACATAGACAAATTTGCTTGTGAGAACACCGTACCAACAATTTCATTTATTAAATGTCCAAGTACCACAAATCTTTCGTCTGTGTCTTTTGTATTCTTCAATAAATAATTGCCTAAAATAATTTCATTAAAAGTACTTGCGGTTTCAGCCAAGAATATAGGTTGGTCAGTATTTTGAATTTTTTGTGTTGTATTTGTAAAATAGTGTTGAATTGCGTGACCTAGTTCATGAGCAAGCGTAAATACATCATTGATGTCGCCTGTCCAATTTAAAAGGATAATGTATGTACGTGAATAAGTCCCCCATGTATATCCGAAACTGCGTTTTTTGTCGCGTGGGTACACATCTATCCAACGCTCTTTTACCGCACGGTCAATCAAATCAACATATTCTTGTCCGAGCACACTCAAAGCTTTCTTTACTATATCCACACCTTCTTCAAAAGTATAATTGTTTGTATTTTTCTCAAAAGGGGCTGATATATCATAATTATACATTTCGTCAAAGCCAAGCACATCTTTTTTTACTTTATAATACATTGCTTGAAGGTCGATATTTTCTCTAGCGCATTTTATAACATTATCATAAACTTTTTCATCTACTCTAAAGGCGCTAAGATTTCTACTTAATACAGATTTGTAGTTACGAATTTTACTTAAAGTAACTACAGTTTTGATATAATAAATAAAATTTTGCGTCATTAGATTAGTATAATGTGAATATGCTTCACGAACATTTTCGGCTACACTTTTTCTTAAAGCCCTGTCAGGACTAGATAAAAAACCTGAAACATTGCCACTGTTTAGGTGGTAAACATTCCCCTTGCTATCAACTGCATCATTATACTTAATATCAGCGCCATAACAGTTTTTGTTTATTTCATTATAGCCGTATGTAAAGTTTGAAACTTCCGCTAACATTTTTTCTTCTGCTTCACTTAAAGTGTGTTCGTTTGTAAAAATTATATTATCTATATACAATTCCCATTCTTTAAATCGCTCATCGCTTTTAAGCGAACGCAAGTAGTCGTTCCCTAAACTTTTTAATTCAGGTCCCACAAAAGCCGAATTACTTTCAAATATGTTTCTAGTATTTTCTAACTTTCCTTGTAAAAGTCGCAAACTCTCGTTGTCCATATTTGTGTCAAGCCCTGCATTTACATAAATAAGGCACGTACAAAACTTATCATACGTAAGATAATACTTTTCCCAAAATTCTAGTAATTTATCTGGTGTACCTAATTCCCCTTTAAATTTAGCAAGATATACGGCTTCTTTTTCAACTTCTTGAAGTTTATTTTCACAATCGGCTTCATCCTTACAAAATTTAGTTAAATCCCAAATATATTTTTGATTTTCCATAATCTCACCTCGTATCTTTAATGCTAACACACTTTAAAAAAAATAACAACCACTTCTAATTAAAACATATTTAAAAATTATCATCGTTTTATTTTATAGCGATATTTTTTTACCACTAAAACTTTCTAATTAATTGTCAAATTTTGATATAATGTTGCATAATTTCGCCTAATATGAATTTATAGTACTTAAATTAATCATACCGACAATATTGTATTCTTGCAAAAATAATTGATTTTACTTGATTTTAAACAAATATTATGTTATACTGCTCTTACTGTGCTAGACGGGAAGCTAGCGGTGTCCTGTACCTACAATCCGCTTTAGTAGGGTCGAATGCCTTTCTCGGTGGTGTGTTTGGTTTGGCAAGTGTTTAGTTTAATGTGATGAACGTTAAGGTCTTGTGCAATACTGCCCTGCGAACCGTGTCAGGTGCGGAAGCAAGCAGCACTAAGGAGTGTGCCGTATGTGCCATAAGGTTGCCTTGCGGGAGCATTAAGTTAAAAAACGGCTTAATCTTTCCCCAACAAAAAAGGTTGCACAGTATTTTTTGTAAATAATTTTTTTAAAATATAAAAATCTATGGTAACTGCCATAGATTTTTTTGTTTATTGATAGGTTAAATTAAGTTTTAATATTAAAAATTAAAATTTTTATTTTATTTATTAAAAAGTATTGCTAGAGTTTAACTCTTAAAATTAAATTTCACGATTATAAGTATTTTTAAAAATAGTATAAGCTAGACCTGCACCAGCGACACAAACAGTTGTTCCTAATGCACCTAATGTAAAATTTCCATTTTCCGCCCCCGCTCGCAAAACGGTCAGTCCACAAGTTAAAGTAACAAAAAGCACCGTACCGCCGAGCAATAGGTTTTTAAACTCATTTTCTTCCATAGTTACATTCCCAAACGCTCGCCAGCAAGAATATGAATATGCAAATGCATTACTTCTTGCCCTGCATCATTGCCTTTTTCACCCTTTTGATTTATAACAAGTCTAAAACCGTTTTCAAGCCCTAACTCGTCTGAAAGTGTTGGTATTTTTGCCAAAATACGACCTAACATAGTAGCGTCGCTTTCATTCATTTCAGCAAGCGTAGCAAAATGCTTGCAAGGTACAGCCAAATAATGCAATCTAGCCTTTGGATTTAAGTCTTTAAATATTACAAAATCATTATCTCGATACAGAATGTTACTTGAAATTTCACCCTTAATAATTTTACAAAAAATACAATTTTCCATTTTATTTCTCCTTTTATTTACCAAATCATTTCAACGACTATTTGCGAAATCAAATTTTGCACTTAAAAACGCACAAAGCATTGAAATAATTATTTTGAAGCTTCATATAAAATATATTAATCGTCTTCGCAAACTTTTAGAAAATCGCCGAGCACGCCATCTTGATATGGTTTCCCCATACGTACCATAGCTAATGTATTTGGCTTTGCTAATTCATTTTTAACATAAACTTTTGTAAAATTACGAGCGTGACCGACAACATATCCATCTTTTTCTTGTTCGAAAAGCACTTCGTAAATCATTCCATGTTCTTTACTTAAAAAGTCTTGTTTCATTTTATTACGCAAAGCGGTCATCTCTATCACTCGTTTTTTCACGGTTTCACCATCAACTTGAACCATATCGCTTGCAACAGTACCTTTACGAATTGAATAAGGGAATAAATGCATATCCGCAAACCCTATTTCCTGTACATTTTTTAATGTTTCAGCGAAATCTTCATCGGTTTCTTCAGGAAAACCAATAATTAAATCCGTAGTTATTGCACATCTAGGGAACGCTTGTCTTAACATTTCTACTTTTTTCTTAAATTCAGCCACTGTATAATGTCTATTCATTGCTTTCAAAGTTTTGTCACAAGCAGACTGCATACTTAAATGGAAATGGTCACAAAAATTTGGCATATTAGTCATAATTTTTATTAAATCAGGAGTTATGACATTCATTTCAAAAGAACTTAATCGAATACGTGCATTTATTGTTGATAAAGAACTTAACAACACCCCTAAATCCATTCCTAAATCCTTACCCCAGTCACTTATGTTGATGCCTGTCAAAACTATTTCGTGGTGAGTTTTCGCTAATCTAAACACTTCTACTACAATGCTTTCCAAATCTCTACTACGACTGCGTCCTCTAATATATGGAATTAGACAGTACGAGCAATAATTATTGCAACCGTCTTGAACTTTTACATAAGCACGAGTGCGTTTTGATTTTACTTTTTCCCGTTCATTGTTTTCTTCAAAATACTCATAATCGAAAGCGGGGTCAACAACATAATTACCTGTTTTTTCTATCAAATCAGGTATCCAATTTTTACCCGCAGTACCTAAAACAAGAGTAACGTTTGGTTTATTTACAAATTTACTTGCATCATTTTGGCTAGCGCAACCGCAAACAATGATTTTGGCATTTGGCGATATTTTTTCAAGTTTTGCAATCATTTGTCTTGATTTTCGCTCTGCCTCATTTGTTACGGCACAAGTAGAAAGAATAAAGACATCACTAGGCTCTAAATTAGTAGATACTTCGTGTCCTCGCTTTCTTAACATTCTAGCAATTTCATCTGCTTCATATTGATTTACTTTGCAACCTAAAGTAAGCATTGATATTTTCATTTGTTTTATTTCCTTTTCCAATTATCAAATTCATAATTTAACGCACTTAATAGCGCTACACAAGCGGTTTCAGCCCTTAAAATTGTATTACCTAAACTAACGACTTTTGCTCCGTTTTTTAAAAGGTCACCAATCTCTTTTTGACTAAAACCACCTTCGCTACCAATAATGATAGCGGTATTTTTATTTTTGTCAAGTTTAGAAAGGACTTGTTTAGCACTTGTTTTATCATTCTCATAGGCAACAACCACTTGACTAAAATCCTTTAATTTGTCTAGCATTTCATTAAAATTTAAGCCACAACTAATTTGAGGTATTGTCGCTCGACCTGACTGCTTGCAAGCAGAAACAGCAACTCGTCGCAATCTATCTTCCTTGTTACCTTTATCTTTTACAGTACAGTATTCACTATCAAAAGTAACAATTTCATCAATCCCTAATTCTGTACATTTCTGCACAGCCCAATCTAAACGCTCTGATTTTATCAATGCTAAAAACAATGTAATTTTGCTTAAAGATTGAGATTGCATATAACTTTTTTCAATTAGCGCAATCGAACTTTTTTTACCTACTTCCAAAAGCTTGCAGACATTTACGTATCCATCATTAAAACAAACTTCAATCATATCCCCTTCACGCATACGCAACACAGAACAAAGATGCTGATTTTCTTCGCCATCTATTATAATTTTATTGTCTTGCTTTTTATCTTTATCAACAAAAAATCGTGCCAAATCTAATATCCTCCTATTTGTAAATGGTATTATTTTTAAAAAGTAAAAAAATACATTATATATGATTTTTAATTATAACATAAACCCATTTATTTGTAAAATCAAATAATAAAAATCACAAATCATATACTATGCAATGTATTATGCATTAATTTTTGCGAATAGTTAGGGTTTAAAAATGTATTAAAAATAAAAATAAGGTAATTTTTACCTTATCTAACTAATTCTTGTTGTGCTTGTTGTATTTTTGCAATCTCTTCTTTCTTTTCCCTTTCTCTTTCAAGTTCTTCTTTAATTTCCATTTCCATTAAAATTTGTTCTTCCATTTCACCACGCTTTTTTATTTTCTCTTTTCTTTCATAATGTTGCACAACCCCACTCATTATAGGAGCACCTTTACCAAAGGCACTTGCACAATCTTTAACCTTTTTATCATCAACTAAAGTTTCATACAAATCTTTCAAACCAAACAATTTTGCCATAATTTAAACCCCTTTCCCTTTACTTTTTAGTATAGCACTAACACCCCAAAAAGTCAATACAACCACTTTAAAAAAAAGAACCCCAAAAGGTTCTTTTTTATAAATTTTTAACTGCTTTGTTATAATTGTTATACTTATCAAATTTATCCAAAGGAAATTGTTCATCAAGCATTGTTTGAATTTCCTTTTTCGCTCTACTACTTACTTTAGGTAATTCAACCTTCACAGTTATAAGCATATCACCATAACTATTTTTATTTAATTGCTTGATACCTTTGCCTTTTAATTTTAAAATTGTACCACTTTGCGTATTTTCTGGTATATTTAACTCCAACTTACCTTCTAGACTTGGAATTAAAATTTTACCACCAAACATAGCCACTGTAAAAGGCACTGGAATATCTAACAAGACATCAAAACCATCACGTTTTAACAAGGGGTGTTTATTGACAGATACAAAAATCTGTAAATCACCAGCAGGGCCACCGCGAATACCAGCTTCACCATAACCATGCACGGTAACAATTTGACCATCATCAATACCTGCAGGAATGTTAATCGTAACAGTATTTTGACCACGTTTCACGCCTGCTCCGCCACAAGTTGAACATCTTTCTCGGATAATCTTACCTGTACCATTACAATTTTTGCAAACACCACTATTGACTACACGACCGAAAATTGTATCTTGTGTAAATTGCACGGTACCCGTACCATTACACTCAGTACAAGTAGAATATTCTGTACCGTTTTTTGCACCTGTACCTTTACATTCGCTACATTCTTGCGTACGCATATAAGTTATATCACGCTTTACACCTTTTGCTGCTTCTTCAAAAGTTAGGTTAACTTTTACATTTATATCTTTGCCTTGTACTGCATAATTCGAACGAGAAGCGCTACCAAAGCCACCGCCAAAAATGTCACCAAAAATATCGCCAAAGTTAAATCCAAAGCCACCGCCTTGGCTACCAGTACTTTGTCTTCCACCGAAAAAGTCATTCATATTTGGACCTTTTGCGTCGCCGTATTGGTCATAATTTGATTTTTTCTGTGGGTCGCCTAAAACTTCGTAGGCTTCGTTTATTTCCTTAAACTTAGTAGCAGCTTCTGGATTATCTTTGTTTAAATCAGGGTGATATTTTTTTGCAAGTTTACGATAAGCAGATTTTATTTCATCAGCACTTGCATTTTTATCTACCCCTAATATTTCATAATAATTTTGAGCCAATTTAATCTCCGTTTAATTATTTTTTGCTTTCATCATCTGCTTTCTTTGCATCTGCATCTTTTACTTCAACATCTGGTTCATCTTTGTTTTCGGTTGATTTTGCTGCTTCAGCACTAGCTTGATACAATTTTGTTATAACATCTTGGCTAGACTTTGACAAATCTTCTACCGCTTTCATAATCTTGTCTTTGTCATCTGCCTTGATTTCTTCTTTTGCTTTTGCTATTGCGTCATTCAATTTCTTTTTGTCATCTTCACTAATCTTGTCGCCATTTTCACGCAATGCTTTTTCAAGACCTAATATCATAGCATCTGCTTGGTTACGTTGTTCAATTACTTCACGACGTTCCTTGTCTTCTTTTGCATACTTTTCTGCATTTTTAATTGCTTCGTTAATTTCTTCTTCTTTCATATTAGAACTTGAAGTAATAGTGATTTGTTGTTGTTTACCAGTTCCCAAATCTTTTGCACTAACGTTTACAATACCATTAGCGTCAATATCAAATGTTACTTCAATTTGAGGCACTCCACGAGGAGCAGGTGGAATGTCAGTAAGGTTAAATCTTCCTAATGTCTTGTTATCCTTTGCAAACTCACGCTCACCTTGCAATACATGAATTTCTACGCCAGGTTGATTGTCTGCTGCTGTAGAAAAGACTTGTGATTTCTTTGTAGGGATAGTAGTATTTCTGTCAATAATACGAGTAAACACACCGCCCAAAGTTTCAATACCTAATGACAAAGGTGTTACATCAAGCAATAAAACATCTTTAACATCACCACCTAATACACCACCTTGAATAGCCGCACCAATTGCAACGCATTCATCTGGGTTAATGCCTTTAAAACCTTCCTTGCCTGCAAAGTTCTTTACTGCGTCACAAACAGCAGGTATACGGGTACTACCACCTACCATAATAATTTTGTTAATTTGGTCTTTAGAAAGATTTGCATCTTTCAAAGCGGCAGCAGTTAAATCTATAGTTTGTTGTACTAAATCACTTGTAATGTCATCAAATTTTGCACGAGTAAGTTCGTATTCCAAGTGTTTTGGTCCACTTGCATCTGCTGAAATAAATGGCAAACTAATTGTTGTTCTTGTTGAAGCAGACAAATCAATTTTTGCTTTTTCAGCAGCTTCTTTCAAACGTTGAACTGCTGTACGGTCGTTTGATAAATCAATACCTGTTTGCGCTTTAAATTCTTTCTCCAACAAATCAATGATACGTTGGTCAAAGTCATCACCACCAAGACGGTTGTTACCCTTAGTTGCAATTACTTCAAAAACTCCATCGCCGATTTCAAGGATTGATACATCAAATGTACCACCACCAAGGTCAAATACCAACAATTTTTGATTTGCGTTTTCCGCTTTGTCAAGTCCATAAGCAAGTGCTGCGGCTGTTGGTTCGTTTATAATACGTAAAACATCCAAACCTGCAATTTTACCAGCGTCTTTTGTTGCTTGACGTTGGCTGTCTGTAAAGTATGCTGGAACAGTAATAACCGCTTGTGTTACCTTTTGTCCCAAATAACTTTCTGCATCATTTTTCAATTTAGTCAAAATCATTGCACTAATTTCTTGTGGAGTGTATTCCTTACCATCAATTTTAACTTTGTAGTCAGAACCCATTTCACGCTTTATACTTGAAACAGTGTGTTCAGGGTTTGCAACCGCTTGACGTTTAGCAACCTGACCTACAAGTCTTTCTCCATCTTTTGTAAATGCAACTACACTTGGTGTAGTACGAGAACCTTCTGCATTAGGGATAACAACAGGTTCGCCACCTTCCATTACTGCTACACAAGAATTAGTAGTTCCTAAGTCAATACCTATAATTTTAGACATAATATTAATCTCCTTTAAATTTTGAAATTTTTAATTTATATTTAGGCAAAAGCCATTATTTTATTTTGCAATTTTAACCATAGCAACTCGGACAATCCCTGTTGGGCTTTTAAATCCCGGCTTGATTTCTTCGATGATTTGCCCACTAGGAACGCCCTCGCACTCCTCTGCAACTATTACATTATGCAAATTAGGGTCATACTGACAACCTATGGTTTCAATTTGCTCAATATCCAAAGATTTTAAACTGTTCAAGAACTCTTTTTCGACCATTTTTAGTCCTTTTAGAGTGTCTTGGTCAGCTATATGTTTACTAGCCGACATTAATGCATCTAATGTTGGCAATAAAGCATTTACCGCATCGTAAATTCCTTTTTGCTTCGACTCAGTTGCCAAATTTGCGTTGCGTTTGCGATAATTTGAGAAATCCGCTTGCAACTGCTGTAGCATTTTTGTTAATGCTATACTATTTTCTTTTTCTATTTGAAGTTTTAAGTTCAAATCCTCAGGTGGCGATAAATCGTCGCCAAACTGCTCCCCCGCTACCAGGTCATCATTTTGACCAAAATTGACGTTTTCTTTTTTTTCTTCGTCAGTAATATTATCTTTATCTTTTTCCTTCTTATCTTTATTTGTCATCATTGTCTTCTCCTTTTTGGGTTGTGTCCAATGCTTTTAAATTTGCAAATTCTCCTACAACAAACTTTAATGCACTCGCTATCTTCGCATAATCCATACGTTGTGGCCCGATTATACCTATACTCGCAATACTTTCGCCATCAACTGTATAATCTGCACGAGCAACTGCGCAGTCTTGTAATTCAGCAACTGGTATTTCTGCGCCTATTTTAAAACTAATTTCCTCATCATTTTCATCTTCAAAAATTTGCTCCAACTCGGAAGGATTTGTTAAGACATCTATCACTCGTTTTGCTTTATCCAAATCCTGATATTCTGGGCTATTAAGCAATCTTAACTCGCCTCTTGCGGTCACACCACCAGATGAGGCTATTTTGTCGCTTAACTCTTTTAATGAGTTTATCATAGTATCAAAAATACTAACATAATCTAGCAATTCATTTCCCATTTGTACACGATAATTTTCTATATTTTGTATCATATCCGCAACCGTATGCTCTGCAAATGTTGTTGTTAAAAAATTACTTGCGTCAACATACGTTTGAGTTGGCATATCTGCGTTGGCTGGCATAAAGTTATTTATAATACCGCTATTTGTTTCTATCAAAATTAATGCCTGACCAGTCATAAGAGGTACAATCTTAACATTTTTTATTGTTAATTTATCAAAACCCTTTAACATAACGACTGCAGGATAATTAGTTGCCTTACTTACAATATCGGCAATTTCATTTACCATATCTCCTAAATAAATTGCTCGATTATCAAAGATTTTGTGAATCTCTTCTAAAATGCTTTTATCAAGCGGAACATCTCCCATAATTGAATTTACAAAGTACCTATATCCCTTTGCTGTTGGCACCCTACCACTTGATGTATGTAATTGTCTTAAATATCCCATTGCTTCTAATGCATTCAATTCATTTCTCAAAGTTGCTGTGCTTAAATCATTACAAAACTTGTTTCTTACATTCGCACTTGTAATAGGACTTGCGCATTGTATATATTCTTCAACTGCACCAAGTAAAATCTGTTTTTTCCTTTCACTCAATACTTCGTCTTCAAAAATACAACCACCCCCATATAAGAGTATCAACATATTGCTAGCACTCATATTATTATGATTGTTAGCACTCTTCCTTGTTGATTGCTAATATTCTACTACTATATTATGTCATTGTCAACTAAAAATACACATAATTTTAAAAAATTTTTAAATTTTTTTAATTTTTTTATATTCAAAACAAAAAAATAAAAATGCCTCTAAAATAGAAGCATTTTTAATTAACCCATTACTAATGGAACTATAATACCTGCAAGAATTACAAGCAACAATACAAAGTAAAGCACTTTCCATACTGTTGGCTTTGAACGAACATATTTCCATGCAAGATATGCTACAATACCAACCATTATGGCAGTACCAATGTTTTGTAGAGCCATAACTGCTGTAGAAGAAACATTACAAGCTGATAAAATCAAACTAATTAAGTAAAGAATTGCTACAGCACCTATTGTATAGAATGAAATCTTATTTAAGCCCCAGAAAGAAGACTTTTTGCTACTGCTTGAAGTAGTTGTTGTCTTTGTACTTGAACTCTTTTTTGTTTCAGCCATCTTTTTACTCCTTTCTATTATTATGTGTATAATATACTACTTTTATGCAAAAAAGTAAACTATTTATTAAAATTTTTATTATAAAAATAATTTTTTAAGGTGGACTTGCTCTCGTACTGTTTCCAATGCTTTCTTTTCCAGCCTACTAATATAACTGCGTGATATACCCAATTTTTTAGCAACTTCTCGCTGAGTATAAGCGACTTTCCCCCCTATTCCATATCTCATACAAAGTATTTGATATTCTCTATCTGAAAGTGAATTTTTTATAATCTTTATTAATTTTTCGGTAAGAATATTGCTTTCAACCTTTTCCATAATATCATTATCTATATCGCAAATTACATCGGCAAGCATAATTTCATTACCATCTTTTTCTGTTCCTATTGTTTCCTCCAAAGATATATTACCTTGATGTTTTTTACCTGCTCTAAATAACATAAGTATTTCATTTTCAATACATCTTGCAGCATAGGTCGAAAGTTGAGCCCCCTTGTCTGGTGAATAACTATTAATCGCTTTTATCAAACCTATTGCTCCCACAGAAATCAAGTCATCGGCATCTTTTTCACTGTTGCTGTACTTTTTAACTATATGCGCTACCAAACGCAAGTTATGCGAAACTAAAATACTTTTTGCATTTTGGTCACCTTGTTGCAATTTTTCAATGTACATTTTTTCCTCTTCTGCCGAGAGGGTTTTTGGAAAACTTGAAGCGTGGTCAACGTAAGATGAAAATAGCATTATTTTGTTCATAAAAGCAACAAAAGTTTCTATTATCAACATTCACCTCCAAATTAATAAATAATATATATGAAAGTGAACACAAAAAATTGCTTGTCCATATTTTATTTATTTTTTGGGCGGATATAAAGTATGTTTTAAAATAGGTTTTTTGATTTTGTTTTTGTTTTTGATAGAATTTTTTATTGCAAGATACATTTCAAATAATCCTATTAATATAAGGAAGATACCAAACAAAAGTCCTAAAGTCTCACTTTTGAGTTTACCTACCAACAAAGCAGCACAAACAGCAGTCGCTATAGCTGGCCCTATTATAATGCCAAAGACTTTGTAATCTATTAGTTTATTTTTTGCGTGAATAATCACGGCAATTATACCTGTTGGGATAAAAACTAATAAATTTAATGCTTGTGCTAAATGTTGTTCAACTCCCAAAAACATAGTTAATATAGGTATTAGTAGAGTTCCGCCTCCCATACCCATTCCACCAACTAAACCGCCACACAATCCTGCAATTAAAAAATAAAACCACGGCATAGACTATCCCTCCCTTAAAATAACATTCGTGTTCCCGCAGCGATAACTACTAATGCGAAAATATATTGTAAAACATTGTTTGATAGTTTTTTTAGTAAATATGCTCCTACCACACCGCCCACAACAGAGCCGAGCGTTGTATAAAGCACTAAATCCCATTCAACAAAACCGTTTGAATAATATACTATTGCGCTGGCAATACTTATCGGTAGCATTATTAATATTGCAGTTGCTTGAGCCTGTTTATTTGATAGTCCTATCAATAATAATGCAGGTACGCAAATCATTCCGCCTCCGCCACCGAAAAAACCATTTATAATACCTATAAACACACCAGCAAATAACAAACCCCATACTTTTTTTGCGGTCATCAATAAATCTCCTCAAAATACAAAAGATATTGCAAAACTTTATGCAAAAGTATGCTTAAAAACTTGCTTTATTTAACTTAATGATATATAATAGGTTGTATATTATGCGCCGAAATTATGCGCTTAAATCTATATAAAAGGTAATTAATTATGACTAAAAATTTTTTCTCAGCAAAAACTTTTATTTTAACTATTCTTTTGGTGCTATCTTTTATTTTTATGCAAAATGCTTGGTTTTTGGCTGGTTTTAACTCTCAACAAAAATCAAACGTATCTGCTGATAGCTCAGGAAAAGTTTCTGTAGTTGATGTTACTTCAAAATTAACTAACAACACATTTAATTCTACAAGCGGAACATCTTTCCCTCGTACTCCTTCAGGTTGGAGCGTTTGGGACTCTAATACTACTGTAGTTCCAGAAGCAAGTGGTGTTATAGATTTAACTCCATCTATCTATAAAGACCATTATATAGAAGATTATAAATTAGGTGATTTTACTGACCAACCACCTCAAAGACAAGGTGCTACTGAACAATATGTTTTAATGATTAACAGTGGTAACAATGGCAGTAAAACTGCTTCTTTAAACTATGGTTATGCAAGCAGTTCAGACTTTGAACTTGACCCTAATAGCTTCTATTCTATACAAGCTTATGTTTACACAAGCACTAATGCACATGCTAGTATTTATTTGACCGGCGATGATGTAGAAAACTTGTCTTCAAGTGCTATAACTGGAATTAATACAAATGGCTGGCAACAAGTTGTTATCTATATTGCTACCGGTAGTGAAAAAACTATAAATGTAGGACTTGAATTATTTATCGGTGAAAAAGGTGCAGAAAGTGGTAGTATCGGTTTCGTTTTATTCGATAACATTACCATTACTAGACATTCTGGAGATAATTTTGATGCTTCAAGTAACTCTGGTTATTTTAAAACTTTAGTTGACTTGCGCCCTAGTTATGTTACTTTGGGTGATGGCTTCGTAGAAAATGGTGACTTTACATCACCTCTTACAAATGGCTGGACACAAGAAGCAAGTAAAAACGCACAATCGGTTTATATAGCAAACTTAAATAATCAACTAAATATTAACGGCACTAATGTAATTATCGGAGATAACCAACGAGGAAATAAACAAGGTGCAATAATTAGTGCAGATAGTGGTTATAATTCAATCAAATCAAATGATATTGAAATTAAACAATCTGGTTTATATAAAATTACTTTCTGGGCAAAAGGTGAAATTAGCACAGGCAACATAAACTTTACTATTGATGGCAATTTACCTGATGAAACTGTTTTGGAAGAAACTCCTGTATCTGCTACGATTTCTACCCTAGCAACTGACGCAATTGAATTAAACAATAATTGGGCGCTTTACACTTTGTATGTGGTTGGTAATCCATTGTTTGACTCGACAGTAAACTTACATTTAGGCATAGGCTCTGACACCGCAGATGCTACAGGTTATATCGCTGTTACAGGAATAAAAACTGAAAAAGTTACTAGTGCACATAAAGAAAACAGCACAGCAAATTCTGCTACTTTACAAATGTATGAAGCAAGTAGTTTAACATTTACAAATGGTACATTTAATTTTATTAATGTCACTGAAGCAGATGGCAACTACCCTTACGAACCTCAAAGTTGGACAAAATTAAATGAAAATGCTACAGGACAAAGTGGCGTGGTAAATATTGAAGAAAATATTTGGAAAAATTCAGGATTTACTTTCCCTCGTCCAGCTAAAGCAGACGGAAATTTCTCTGACAATGTTTTAATGATTAACAATCAAAATGTTACTTATCAAGGTTACACTAGCGCTAGCACAAATTTAGCTGCTGATGGTTATGCCTTAATTAGTGTTGAAACATATGTAAGAGATTTGAACGCAAATGGATATGCATATATCAAAATTAAAAATTCAAATAATACAGTACTTGCAAATATAAAAATTTCAAACACTAACAATCAATGGCAAACTTATAAAATTTATTTGCATAATTATTACCTCGCTCAAGACTTAACTGCCGAATTGTCTCTCGGAGAAGAAGCTCAAACAGCTTATGGTATTGCATTCTTCGATAACTGCACAATAGATACACAAATTACGGAAGATGTTTTCAATGAAATAACCGCAAGCGATAAAATTATTAAAGTTGATTTGGAAACAAATTCTTTAATGTCTGCGGATGAAAACGGAAGCCCTACTTTATGGACTGCTAACAACATCTCACAAACAAACACAAACGATATTTCCAGCGGTATAATGGATGTGCGTGATTATGAGGACTATTTTGTTGCAAACCCTACTGCCCCATCAAGCGACAACAATACGGTTATGTATATATTTGCTAATACCCCATCTTATTACTATTACTCAAGTGATTTAAGTTATAAATTTACTTCTGGCACTTACTACAAAATTAGTGTTTGGGTAAGAACTGTTGGAATTCAAGAGGATGTCGAAGGCGAATATGATGACAACGGTGTTCCTGTTGTACACGGTGCAAGCATTGAAATTGAAGGGATTGACAAAAGTTTTACAGGCATTAATACAGGAAAAGATTTAACCTCTACTAATTTGGTTGACCAGTTTAACGATGTAAACAATGTTTGGACTGAATATATTATGTATATCAACACAACAAGCGATGTTGATGGAGTTATCAAACTTGGTTTAGGAAATACTACTATGTACACATCTGGTTATGCCTTCTTTGCTAACTTAACCGTAACTTCTCTTGAAGAAGATGCTTACAAAAGTCAAACTGCTACTTTAGATGAAAATAATCTTCCTAACAATATTTTAATGGCTACAAATGTCCCTGAAGATGAAGAAGATGCTGGAAATGTTTATAACAATATGGACTGGTTTGCTATCCCAACTGTTATAATTGCCATTGCTGTTATCTTTGCCGTTGTGGGCTTCTTTGTTAAAAAATTCTATCGTGCTATGCCAAGAAAAACTGATAAAATTAACAATAATTACGACCGTTTACAAACTTTACTCAAAGATGTTGACCGTCGTGAACGCAAGACCGCAATTAATCACAAGATTAAATTATTACACGAAGAATTAGCGCAATCAAAACAATTCTTGCAACAAGAATCTGAAGAACTTGCACGACAAACTGAAGCATACAATACTGCAAAAGAAATTGCGCAAGACAACCCAACAGTTGAATTAGAATTGCCAGATGTTAAACAAATTCAAAAATCTATCGAAATTCAACAAGATAAAATTGAACAAATTGAATTGGATATCAAAATTCTTGAAGATGAACGTGACCGCATTAATCAACAATCTAAAAAAGATATAGCAATGCGTGATAAACAGCAAAAAATTCAAAACAAAAACTTAAAAGATAGAAAATAACAAACTAAAAAATTAAAGTATTTTTAATATTTAAAATGAAAAAAGGAACAATTACTATACACAAACAGTAAAGTTCCTTTTTCATTATATTTAAAATAATAGACTAATGTAAAAGCGATTTTTCGCTAGTAAACTTAAACAAAAAAGGAACTTGCTTTTAAAGTAATTTCCTTTTTTAATAATAAAAATACACATAATTATTACTAATTGATATTAACTATTTAGATTTTTTAATAATTAGTTCAATATGGATTTGCATACAACAAAATAACTTTTTGTTTATTTATTTGAGCAATCTATAAATAAATTAAAAATTTTCTTTTTAACAAATAAAAATTTTTTAGTTCCCTATTTTGTTATGCTAGTTATATTTGTAGTGTCTTTAGATAATTTTCTTTGCTCTGTTTGTTTAGCAATATTTTCTAGGGTATTATTTTCGGTAATATTTATTCCATTATTAGTAACAAATGAAATTACACGACCATCATGCATTAAAATGATAGATTCTGCTATCTGCGGTAAATGATTTTCTTTTAACATATTATCCAAATACATATTTGCATAAATATCCGAAAGTGAAATATTTAACCCATTTGGTTTTATGCCTAATTTAGTAAATTGTTTTTCATACTTTTCAAACAAAGTCCCATATTTTTCTCCAAAAAGGTTTGGATGTGTGTGAAATAATGCAATTGTAAAATTCTTTTCATTTCCATCTTTTACTTTAGAAAGTAATCTTTTTATTTCTAACCAATCATAACTACAATTAGTTTTATGCAAATTATTACTCATACTTTTCCCGTTATTATATTTTTCATCGTAACTTTCAGTGCGAAAAAACAATGCAGGATATTCATAGTTTTCATTTTGACTATTTATTTTATTTAATAATTCTTGCATTTTTATTATAAGACTATGTGAGAATGTTAGATTATGTTCAGGGTCAGATTTCGTTTCTAATTTTTCATAAGGAATTGGTAAACTAGAAAATTCGAACTTGCCATCACTGTTAAGTTCTTTAAAATCATTTGGATCTACTTCAAGGAGTAAATCTATTACAATATCCTTCGTATTTGTATCTAAATTATTGAAAATAAAGTTATTTGTGGGATTAGCTTTAATAATTCTTGCAATTTCTTCAATTGTCATATTTATTCTCCTAATATTGTTACCCTTTGTTTTTCAAAAGCAATTATATATAACTTTAATTTTTTTATATAAATTAAATTTCTAAAAAAGTATGATTTATTTGTTTAAAATTTTTGCCAAAAATCTACCTGTATGACTAACTTTTGATTTAGCAATTTGTTCTGGAGTACCTTTTGCAATTACTTGTCCACCACCGCTACCGCCTTCTGGTCCTATATCAATAATATAATCGGCTACTTTAATTACATCAAGGTTATGCTCAATTACTATCGCTGTATTACCGGCATCGACAAGTCTATGAATAATTTTTATCAATTTATCAACGTCGTAGATATGCAATCCTGTTGTTGGTTCATCAAGAATATAAACAGTTTTACCTGTGCTTTTTTTAGATAATTCGGTGGCTAATTTAACACGCTGGGCTTCCCCACCACTCAAAGTTGTTGCAGATTGTCCCAACTTGATATACCCTAAACCAACATCATAAAGGGCTTGTATTTTTGTTCTAATCTGTGACTGATTTTCGAAAAATGTAAGTGCTTCTTCAACTGTCATTTCTAAAACATCGTAAATACTTTTGCCTTTGTACTTAACTTCAAGTGTTTCTCGATTATATCTTCTTCCCTTACATACTTCGCAAGGCACATAAACATCTGGTAAAAAATACATTTCAATTTTCTTGATACCATCACCACAGCATGCTTCACAGCGCCCACCTGACACATTAAAACTAAATCTTCCAGGCAAATAGCCACGTTCTTTTGCATCAGGAGTTGATGCAAACAACTCACGGATTTGTGTAAAGACTCCTGTGTAGGTAGCAGGATTTGACCTAGGAGTTCGACCAATAGGGCTTTGGTCTATTGCGATAACTTTATCAACATTTTGCAAGCCTTCAATTTTTTCATAACGTCCCTCTGCCATTGTACTACCATTTAATCTATTTGACAATGCAGGGTATAAAATATCAGTAATCAAACTACTTTTACCGCTACCACTTACACCTGTAACACAAGTAAACACGCCAAGAGGGAAATCAACATTAATATTTTTAAGGTTATTTTCAGTTGCTCCTATTACTTTAATAAAGTTTCCTGTACCCTTTCTGCGCTCTTTTGGAATATCAACTCGCAATTCACCACTTAAATACTTCCCTGTTATTGAGTTGGAATTGTTTTCTATATCCTCTAAAGTCCCACTTGCGACCAGCGTTCCTCCATTTCTTCCAGCAAAAGGTCCAATATCTACCAAATAATCCGCAGCACGCATTGTATCTTCATCGTGTTCTACAACTATCAATGTGTTACCTAAATCTCGTAAATGTTTTAATGTAGCAATTAATTTATCATTATCTCTTTGATGTAGCCCAATACTTGGTTCATCTAATATATAGATAACCCCTGTTAATCCACTACCAATTTGAGTTGCCAAACGAATGCGTTGTGATTCTCCACCACTCAAACTCCCAGCACTACGAGACAAAGTCAAATAATTTAATCCTACATCTCGTAAAAAATTTAATCTTGCCTTTATTTCTTTAACGATTTGAGAGGCAATCATGTTTTCGGCTTCACTAAATTCATTATTCTCAAAAAATTCATACAATTCATCTATACTTAAATTACATAATTGAGTAATGTTTTTATCAAAAATGGTTACAGCGAGAGCAACATCACGCAAGCGTTCACCGTGACATAACTTGCAAGGTTTATCACGCATAAATTTTGATATTTCGCCTTTGATATATTCACTTGTTGTTTCCCTATATCTTCGCTCTAAATTAGGTATTATACCCTCAAAAGAGCCACGAGTGTTTCCTGTAAAGCGACGAGTATTCCATTCTATATCAAGCTCTTCACCGCAATTACCATAGAAAAGAATATCTACAATTTCTTTTGGCAAATCTTTAAAAGGGACATCAAGACTAAAGTGATATTTATTGCTTAATGCTTCAAAATAACTTTTAGAGAATAGACCTGTATCCAAATTCCAACCTGATACATTGATTGCACCCTCGTGAATAGATTTAGTCTTATCTTTTACTATCAAATCAGGGTCAATCTCACTAGTAAACCCTAAACCATGACACTCTGGACACGCACCGAATGGATTATTAAAACTAAATAATCTAGGAGTTATTTCCTCAATTCCTATACCACAGTGCTGACAAGCAAATTGATTACTGAAAACAAATTGTTTTTCTGGTGTAACTACAACGACTAATCCATTTGCTGTTTTTAATGCAGTTTCTACACTTTCGGTCAATCGTTTCTCAATATCGTCTTTCATAATAATTCTATCTACGACAACCGAAATCGAATGCTTTTTGTTTTTATCAAGAGAGATTTCTTCATCTAAAGTATAAATATTCCCATCTATATCAACACGAGAAAAACCACTTCTTCGAATACTATCTAAAACTTTGGTATGTTCACCCTTTTGCCCACGCACAACAGGTGCTAATACCATAATTTTTTCACCATTTGGCAATTCTTCTTTTAATTTATCTATCATTTGGTCCACAGTTTGCTTCGCTATGGGTCTATGACATTTTGGACAATGCGGAATACCAACTCGAGCAAAAAGTAATCTCAAATAGTCATAAATTTCAGTCACCGTACCGACTGTAGAACGTGGATTATTATTGGTCGTTTTCTGGTCAATACTAATAGCAGGACTTAATCCCTCGATACTATCAACATCGGGTTTTTGCATTTGACCCAAAAACTGTCTAGCATAACTAGAAAGTGACTCTACGTACCTACGTTGACCTTCTGCATAAATGGTATCAAAAGCAAGAGTAGATTTACCACTTCCGCTTACACCTGTAAATACTACAAGTTTATTTCTTGGAATGGTTAAGTTGACATCTTTTAAATTATTTTCTCTTGCGCCCTTTATAACAATATTTTCTTGCATTTATTTTTCCTCTTTTAATAATTTACGCAAATAATTTAATTGCTCACGTAATTCAATTGCTTTTTCAAATTCGAGATTTTTACTAGCAACTTGCATTAAACCTTTTATTCTATCTATCTCAGCCCTCAAATCTTTTGTCTTTATATCATCTTTAGTATAATCTAATTTTTTAGTAATTTCAATAGTGTTTTTAATATCTTTCACAATAGTTTTTGGCACAATGTTGTGTTGTTTATTGTATTCTTGTTGAATTTTTCTACGACGTTCCGTCACATCGATTGCTCTTTTCATACTATCAGTCATGTTATCCGCATACATAATTACCCGAGCATCTGCATTTCTAGCAGCTCTACCTATAATTTGTATCAAAGACGTATCGCTTCGTAAAAATCCTTCTTTATCTGCATCTAATATTGCGACAAGTCGTACTTCAGGTAAATCCAACCCCTCTCTCAACAAGTTTATACCTACTATTACATCAAAATCGCCCGAACGCAAGCCGTTGATTATTTCAATTCGTTCCAAAGTATCTATCTCGCTATGTAGATATTTAACCTTAATACCGTGTTCCATAAAAAATGTAGTCAAATCTTCTGCCATGCGTTTAGTAAGAGTAGTAACAAGTACTCTACCCTGTTGTTCAACGGTTTTGAATATTTCACCCATCAAATCATCAATTTGCCCTTTTGTCTTGCGAATTTCAATTTCTGGGTCAACCAATCCTGTAGGCCTAATTATTTGTTCTACAACTTGTCCTGCATTATCTAATTCGTACTTTGCTGGAGTAGCAGAAACGCAAATTAATTGTCCTATTCTCTCATCAAACTCCTCAAAAGTCAAAGGTCTATTATCAAAAGCCGATGGCAACCTAAAGCCATACTCAACCAAATTTTTCTTCCTCGCCAAATCACCATTGTACATCCCACGTACTTGAGGTAATGTAATATGTGATTCATCGACAAAAGTGATAAAATCGTCAGGGAAATAATCAAGCAAAACATAAGGGGCTTCCCCCGGCTTTCTTCCGTCAAAATATCGAGAATAATTTTCTATACCATTACAATATCCCATTTCTTGTATCATTTCGACATCGTGAGCCACTCTTTCCTTGATACGCTGTGCTTCAATTAACTTTCCTTGTGCAGTGAATTGTTCTTCTGCAATTTTAGCATCGTTTTTTATCTCTTCAAGTGCAACAGCAAGGTTTTCATCACTAACACCAAAGTGTGTCGCAGGGAAAAGCAGAAAATGCTCCAAACTATTAATTTTATTGTTTGTTACAGGATTAAACTCAAATATTCTTTCTATAGTATCGCCAAAAAACTCAACACGAATAGCAACCTCACTACTATATGAAGGAAATATATCTAATGTATCACCTTTCAATCGAAAACAAGAACGGGCAAAATCGACATCATTTCTTTCATATCTCATAGAGATTAATTTTTGTATTACTTTACGCATATCAACTTCTTGATTAACTCTAAGACTAAGCCCCATATTGTAGTAAGTTTCAGGGTTGCCTAAACCATAAATACAAGACACCGAAGCGACAACAATTACATCTCTGCGTTCAAGTAAAGAGCAGGTTGCACTGTGTCTCAATTTATCAATTTCATCATTTATCGCTAAATCTTTTTCAATATAAGTATCACTACTAGGAATATACGCTTCAGGTTGGTAGTAGTCATAGTAACTCACAAAATATTCCACTCGATTGTGTGGAAAAAATTCTCTAAACTCATTACAAAGTTGAGCTGCTAGCGTTTTGTTATGCGCCAAAACTAACGCAGGTCTATTTAGCTTTGCAATAACATTCGCCATTGTAAAAGTTTTACCACTGCCCGTTACCCCCAACAGCACTTGTTCTCTCAAACCATCATTTACACCTTCCACTAATTTATCAATTGCTTGTGGTTGGTCACCCGTTGGCTTATAATTTGACACTAATTCAAATTTTTTATCTTCCATATTTCCCCTACACTTTATCTTTATTAGTATTACCCAAATAATTAACTATTATTATATCACAAATAAGGATTATTTTCAATACAAAAAATAAAGAGAGATAATTTTCCCTCTTTATAATTTATTTATTCGAAATTACTTGTTTTCTTTGTTGTCTTTATCTTTTGCTTTTGGTGTAGAAATTGTAGTTCCTTTGCTTTTACTAGGTTTTACAAAGAAGAATATTACAAGTCCTAATACTATTAAACTAATAATGATTAATATAGTTCCCCAAACAGTAGATGAGTTTGTAGGACTAACAACATTATTTGAAACGGTAAATGTTTTTGTAATAGTTTGAGCAGAATTGTTTGCTGCATCCTTAATGTCGAATGTAACAACATAAGTACCAGCAGTGTTTGCATCAACAGTTACAAATCCATTTTCTTTTGTGGTGGTTAAAGTTGTACCGTCACGTTTAACTACTATTGTAATATCATCAGAAGATAAGTCATCATTTTCTACAGTAATTTTGCTTAAGTCAATACTTATTTTTCCATCATCAGCCACTTTAGTAGGAGCACTAATTGCATCATTAGCTACTACAATTTCTGGTGGAGTAACATCACCAATATTCAACACGAATGTACGAGTTGATTCACGATTGTTTACATCCTTAACAGAGTAAACTACGTTTATCTTACCTTGTTTAGTTGCTGTAAATTTCAAGTTTTCCCCAGCACCTAAAGCTTCGTAATCAGTTCTAGTAAATGTTGCAAATGGGCTACTTTCGCTATCATTTTGGTATGTCAATGTAATTTTCATTGAATCATAGTCAACACCAGCACCATTGTTGTCATCAACATTTTTAAACCAAGGCAATTCTATAACATTTTCACTAGTGTCATTACTGTTAAATGCATATGAAGTATTGTCTAGATTTTCATTTTCAATAGTAAATGTTGGAGCTTGAGTGTCAGAAGTAGCAAAACTAATCTTTACTGAACCATTTTTGTCTAAATCACAAATATCATCAGTTTTTGCCCATGCTCTAACTTCAATGCTACCTTCTTGTGTAATTATTTCTCCGTCAAGTCTGTCATAAGAAGGCCATCTGTAGTCACCTATAACTTGAATAAGCAAAGTATCATTAGCCAAACCATTTAATGTTTCTTGAGTAACTTCTTCGTTGGTCATTTGTACTGTAATAGTACTCATATCAACATTAGCACCATTTTTAGTAATTTGAATTTTGTCAAGCAAGTTAATAGTTGTACCGTATTCTTGTGAAGAAATTGTGTCAATAGAAACGGCATAACCGTCTTTAAATTCAACTGTGTAGTTTTCACAATAAGTTGTAGTGTTGTTGTTTTGGTCAATAGCAACATAAGTTACTGTGTAGTCACCAGCTTCAACAGGAGTATAAACAATACCCTCCAAAGTTACATCGGTGCCTGTTGTTGCGTTGTAAACTTCAAGTACTTTGCTACCCTTTGTAACATATGCAGATACAGTTAAACTATTTGCATCTGTAAATTGTACTGTTGATAAAGCAATTTTATCTGTTTCACTACCACTAGCTGGAGTAACTTTTGCTAATGTAGGTGCAGTTGTATCAGATGAGTAATCAACGATAGCAATTCTTGAAGTTGCTGTAGCGGGATTCCCAAGGTCATTAGTTGCCTTAAATGTCACTGTTAAACCTGTAACACTTGCCCATGTACCCTCTGAAATGTTTGTTGGTTCAACAATTTCAATTGAATATGTTCCATCACTGTTTTTAGTTGCATATAAAGGTGTAGTGGTTGTTATACCATCAAAAGCGTAAGATACCTCTATCTTTAAGTTTTTGTCGGCTATTGTTGTAGTACCACTCTTGTAGTCAGTTGCTGTTGGAGCATTGAAAGTAATTGTTTTACCTTTTCTAGTTGATTTAGGCATACTATTTGGAGCTTTAACAGTCAAATCAGTTTCAGTAACATCAGCATCAACTTCTTCTACTACAATTGTGTAACTAGGAAGTTGTTTTGTTGTGTCATATCCTAAAGCGTTGCCCTCATCGTCAACATAAACTGCTTGATATCTAATTGTATAAGTACCAGCAGAACTAAATGTGTATGAAGCAGATTCGTTAGCCTTGTAGTATTCGTCAGTTCCGCTCTTTTTAGTTTCTTCCAAAACTGCTTGCAAACTGTTATTCTTGTAAATAGTACGAGTAAGTTTTAAGTTTTTGTACTCACCCCAACCGCCAGTTGCAAATACTGCAGGGAAACTAACTGTTTTATCACTGCCTGTAACTTTGTAAACGATTGTAGGAATGTTGTAATCTACATTTTCCAACTCATCAAAGTTTTCTTTCATAGTCACAACATCATCAACAGCGTAGTCATCTACAACTTTCAAAGTAATGCTGTCACCTGATTTCTTTACATAGTTTTTATTGATTTGAGAACCACAAGAATGTTTACCATTCAAATCGGTAGTCAAATATGTGATTAAATAATCGCCATCTTTTGTTGGTGTAAATTTAAAGTCAGTAACAGTAAATGTTTCGCCTGTATTTTTGTTTTTAACTGTAACTACAGTGTAAACATCAGTAACAACAGCGTCGTTTGCCTTGCTGTTTACAACAACAGGTTGAGGTAAACTAGCTTCCTCACCTACCACCAATTTCAAGTTTTCAAGAGAACTACTATACCCACTGTACTTTAATTGAACTTCTGGAGCATTTTTTACTACATTAAATGTAAATTTTTTGTAAATTGTGTTTCCATTGTGTTCATAGCTGTAAGTAAGTGTAAATGTACCCTCATCGGTATCTGCAATTGTGTAAGATTTGAAAGTTTTGCCATCTACTACCTTGTCTTGTAAATCACGAGTTCCCAAATCAGCGCCTTGCAATGTAATGCTGATTTCACCTGGTTCTTTCAAAACTTCATCGCCTTGTTTAATTGATGGCATTGGGAAAACAATCTCGTCACCAGCGACTGCTGTTGTAGGGATAATTTGTGCTGAATTTTCAGCGAAATCAAAGCTTACTTCATCAGTAGTAATATTGATAACAATATCACGAGTAGCGGTAGTAACGCCACCGTTTTCAACAGAATAAGTTACATAATACTTTCCTGATTCGTTCACATTCAAGAAATTTACGCCATCAGTACTTGTTTTGTAATCAATTTTCTTACTTGCTGAATTTCTTACTTCTATCGTTGCAGTCTCACCAGATGTAGAACCTGTGGTTTCTTTTACGACTGCTTTTGGTAAAGCAAAACCTTCTATAGTTTCTGTTTCGCTAACTTTATAAGATTTTGCATCGTTTAAATCATACTCAGCGACATATCCAGTCAATTCGATAACACGGCCTTGTCCTGTTGGTGTAACTTCAGTTGCACCACTCAAACTACTAGAAAGCATAGGGCTCATAAAACCTAAAGACATAGTCACCATAAGTACGAAAGCAAATAAAGTCATTTTGCCAAATAATTTCGTTTTCATTTAAGGTCTCCTTGTTATATTGTAACATTACGATTGTATAACATTACCAAAATTTTGTCAACAAATTACGACTACTTTTCGCAAACATTTTAACAAAATATTTGTTTTTTTACAATTCTAGTTTGAGGTCTTTTTTTAGATTTATGCTGTCAAATTTAAACTTATTTTGTCGAAAATAAAAACAACCTAAAAAGGCTTTCTTAAAAATTTTAAGGACAACTTTTTAGATTGTTAATTTTTTAGTTGCAGTCGTAAGCACCACATCCGCAGTTGTTTTTCTTGAAGCAACAGCAGAAGAATAAAAGCAAAATCAAAATAGTGCACCAGTCTAACCCACAGTTAAGAATACCACAATTCATTAAAACATAAAGTATAACTAACCAAGTTAAAACATCACAACTAGAATTTTTACCAGCGTTACAGCCACAGCCCATTCCGCTGAATAATTTGCTAAACATCTTTTGGACCTCCAATTCTATTGTTTATTAAGGAAATTTTTCATTATGTAAATTCTTTCGTATATAAAATCTTTTGTACTTTATTCTTGATTTATCTCTACACTGTCAGTTTATTAAAAAAATCAAATAAATGTTACAATTTTTTTGCAACTATTTCTCCTGAGTTGGTATCTATTACCATAGATATTTCTTTTTTATCTACATTTACAAACCTAATATACCAAAAATACACACCCAAATTTTTGTCTGTACTTATAATCTTACAATACCCTTCTAATGATATTTTACCGTTATTTGATAAAGTGAGAATTTCTTGTGAATAGTTTTTAATGGCAATATCCAACGCCTGTGTACTGTTTATACCAAAATTTTTAGAAATGCATTCCATTTTACTGATTTCGGTAACACCATCAACTATAATGTAGGCAAAAATTGAATCGCTTTCATTTAATTGAATTTCCAAATCAGCGGCAAGTGTTTTGTCAAATGGGCTTTGCTCAAACTCTCCATTATAAGTTTTTGAATTTATTTCTACTGTATAGCTTAAACCAAATGTACTCACATTGTTTTGAGGCACGACACTTATGACACAAAAATCAACCAAACTCTCTCGAATACCATTTGTTTCATAAGGTTCTTCTCTCACCCCACTCCACATTGACACTTTAAAATTTTGCGTTGAGCCTGTAAAGTAATTGTAATGAATTTCTGCTAAATTATTTTTTGCTATTTCTTCAGCAGACACAGTACACCCAGACAATAAAAATACTAAACATATAGGCAAGATTGAAAATAGATAACGAATTTTCATAATTTTCTCCTTTCTTATATATATATTAGTACTTTTTCTTATATATTAAAAAAAGTTTGGAATTTAACCAAACTTTTTCACTAAATTAGTCGATTTGTTTTCTTCTTTCTGCATATCTTCCTTCTAGTGCTGGCGTATTCAAAAATATTTTTACCATACGCTTAGCTTTTATAGCACAAGTACTACGTCCAGCAAGTACCAACACATTTATGTCGTTATGCTGTCTTGCTAATCTTGCCGTTTTACAATTTTTACAAAGACCTGCCTTTATTTTAGGAAATCTGTTAGCAACTATACTCATACCAATACCTGTACCACAGATTAAAATTCCTTTGTTGCTTTCGTCTTGTAAAACTTTTTCTGCTAGCAATTTGGCAAATTTAGGATAATCAGTTCTTTCATTAGAAAACGCACCTAAATCTTGAAAATCAATTTTTTGTTTCTTTAAATATTTTATTATTTTAGTTTTTAATTCGAAACCTGCGTGGTCATTTGCTAAAAATAACATATACACTCCTAATATAAAAACCGCAGTTTATTTGCGGTTTTTATATTTTTTATTTCTTTTTAGAATTCGATTTTTTATTGGTCTTTTTCCCAGAAGATTTTGATTTTTTAGATGAATTTTTTGTTTTAGCTTTAGAATTTGTTTTCGACTTTGTAGCGGTGGTCTTTGCTACTTTTGTCTCTAAATTTTGTTCTTCAACTTCAGCTTTTTCATCTTTAATTTCAGTATTCAGTGTTGGTTTTTCTTCGATAGCTTTTTGTTTACGACCAACAAGTTCACCTTTGTGATTAATTGGCGCAACTGTAATTTTACGAACAGGGATTGGAGCAACATTAGCTTTTGTATTCTTCCTTGTAGGAACTGGCTCGATTGTATCACGGTAGCGTTTGCGTTTTTGAGGTTTTTGCAACAATTCTTTGTCATCCTTACTACTCATCAACACACGTACAGGCATTGGTTCAGATTCTCTCATCTTAATATAAGCTGCAGAACCTGCAATCAACACAATTGCGAACAAGAAGCAACCTGCCAGAATAATCAATATATTCCAATCGAAATTCTTTTTGAATAAAGCATAAACTTCCATGTTACCGTTTAAGTTAAGGCTTAATGTATCAGCAGTACTAACCACTACATCATTAATAACCCAGCCAACAAAGGAGCAGTTGTTTTCACTCACCGCTTGCAAAACAACATTTTCACGATACTTCCCTGTTGTGTTACCAACAACTTTACCATAACTATCATTATTTGTCTTTAAAGCAATCGTAAACACAGGCTCAAATTCTGCTGTAATTGTCCTATCATTTCTATTAGTAGTAAACGTATAATTTGTATTATTACTTACAACTTCACCGCTTTCTTTCCAACATACTAAACGATAACCTTGGTTCGCTTTTGCTGTTACTGTAACAGATTCGCCTGCCAAATATTCACCTGCACCTGTAACTGTACCAGCATTTGAATCAGACATACTAATCACTACTTTAGATATACGCTCAAAATTTGCATAAATCCTAGTATCTTTGGTTATCTCGTATTCAAGAGTAGCCTCTGCTGTAATCTTTGCACCACGTGAATTTGTAGATGTGTAATCCCAAACATACCAGCCTACAAATTTATAACCATCTTTTGCTGTAGCGGTTAGTGTAATAGTTTTGCCGTATTCTACCATATTAGCACTTAAGCCCGATATTGTTCCAGCATCTTCTAGACTGTCGTAAATATTACTATCAGTATTCCATCTAACAACATAGGTTGAAACTGAATAATTTGTTGGTACATAAACAGCAGTAATATTTAAGTCTTCACTTTCAGCAATAAATGAGTAATAAGATTCTTGTGAAACTGGAACACCATTTACTTCCCAATAACTAAATGTAGATGATACATTTGAAAGACTAATTAACTCAACATCGATTTGTGTTCTGTATTGTTTTTTAATAGTATATTTAGATTTAATGGCCGAACCATTTACCTTATACCAATCTCCATCAGTATTTAATCCCCTAACATCAAAAGTCAAAGAAACCGTTTTTACTTTTAAATGTGCTTTAAGAGTAATATGTTGTAAAATGCGTGGACAAGTAAATACTGCATTTACGTTATCGATAACAGCATTTTCAATCGTATTTCCTTCAACTTCCCAATATGCAAAATCGAACATCTCAGGATAGTTTATTGCAACACGAACTTCACTACCATAAACATATTCGCCAGCACCTTCAATACAGTCGTTTTGCAAGTTGTATGTCTTATCATCAACCGATATTGAAACACTAACTGTAAACTTAATTTGTTCTAAAGTTATAGTAAGGACAGTATCTTTTAAAATTTGAATGCTGTGACCAGAGAAATAGTTTTCATTATTTTCATCTGTTATGCTAATTAACTTGTACCCCTCGGCTAACTCAATGCCTAAAGTGATATATTGCTTATAAACGAACGAATGAGTGCCAAGAAGTGAATTTTCTTCTGTGTTTGTACCATTGTAAACAGATGCACCGTTTTCATGGCTAAGAATTACAGTAAAATCAAATGAAATAGGGTTAAAAACAGCTGAACAAGCAATATTATCTGTTATGTTGTATATGATTAACGTTCCGTTTGCTAAATCAACCTTAGCAACACTGTCATCCACCGAGGTCAAATCTACATTTTGTCCACCGATTGACAACGTAAAGCCATTTAATTCATATCCGTATTCAGGTACAGCAGTAATTGTAATGGTATCACCGTAATAATATACACCTGTTGCTGGGGTTGTTACAGCGACGCTACCGCCATTTGTTTGTGTTAAAACAACACTATATTTTTTCTTTTCGAAAACACCCGTTATCTGCAACGAACCATTTTCATAATCACTTACTGTAAAGCTATAAGTTGGCATTTGGCTTACTATTTCACCATTTACCTCCCAACCGATAAATTCGTAGCTTGCATCTGTAACTGTCGCTTTTAATTCTAAGTTTTTACCAAAAGTAACAGTTCCCTCGTTATATTCAACACCTTCTGAATACACAGCGACAGTACCAACACTATCCAAATTTGCATTAGTAGTAAAAGTGTATGTTTTTGCTTCTAATAGTGCAGTTACAGAAATACTTGTTGGTAGATTTGTAGAGCCATTTGTCTCTAAATATTTATCCAAGAACGTACTCAAACTTAATGTAGCAGTTGCTCCATCACTTAACAAAGCATCTGGATATTCGCAATTCCAACTAGCCACCTCAAATCCTGCATTTGGTACTAAATTAAATTCAACTACATCCAAATAATTAGCTTTTATATAAGAGCCTGCTAATTGGTCGGCAAGTGTTATACTTTGTTCACCTATTTTTATAGTCGATTCACTTGCATTATAATTTTCTGAATTAATAGCAAGAGAAATAGTATATTCCCTATAATCAAATACAGAAATTAATGTAGCATCATGATTTGTGAAAAATTGTGCACTTTCAAGATTTGAAACTCTTTCAAACACTGACCAATTTTTAACCGAATCAGTTGTATAAAGCATATTCCATTGCTTAAATACGTATTTTTGTTTAGCATCAACTTTTGTTGTAAACAAAGGAGTTGACCCTTGTTCGTAAAAGACATAACCATTAGTTTCATCTACCAAAGCAGGTGACAT
>CALWOW010000019.1 GCA_944383295.1 uncultured Clostridia bacterium | reverse complement strand
TTACCTCACCAACTAGCTAATAGTACGCGAGCCCATCCTATACCGACCGTAGCCTTTTACCTCTGCACCATGCGGTGCTGTGGTCTTATGCGGTATTAGCAGCCGTTTCCAGCTGTTGTCCCCCTGTATAGGGCAGGTTGCTCACGCGTTACTCACCCGTTCGCCACTAGGTATATTGCTATACCCCGTACGACTTGCATGTATTAAGCACGCCGCCAGCGTTCGTCCTGAGCCAGGATCAAACTCTAATGTTTAATAATGACTCAAAACCAAACTACTTGCGTAATTTGAGATTTTGATTAATTGTTAATTTATTACACTTTGTTTCCAAAGTATAGAATTGACAAGAACTCAAAAAACCTTTTTTGTATTAAAACTATTCAGTTATCAAGGTACTTGTGTTATCTCCGTTTCAGGTGATAACGATGTCGATTATATCAGCACTCTTTAATAATGTCAACAACTTTTTCCAAAGTTTTTTAAAAATTTTTGGTTTTTTTATTAAAATCACCCGTTTTTGACACCTTTTGTAGTAAACCCACCCGCGTGTTTGTTCTTTTTAACCTAAAAGCACTTTACTTTTTATAAAAAAGCATACATTAGATTTCAATATTTTTTAAAATTTCTAAAGGCTTGAGTAGTCGATTTACCACATTTGTAACACTTTCAATATCCCACTTTGAATCCAAAGCAACCGCACCTATTACCGCCTCAAACAAATCTTCCTTTACGCTATCTTCATTTTGCGCTTTATTTTTAATTTCACCTTTCCCCATTATTAAATAATTTGCTAATCCAAACTCATCAATTTTACGTGCTAACATTTTACGTTCAACTAAAACCTTTTTGATTTCAGTAAGTTGATTTTCATTGTATCTACTGTGAAATTGAGAGTTTTTGTTGATACAATCAATTTGTAAATTAATACTAGTCAACAATTTTACTATTATTAAATCTAATATGCTATCACCTATAAATTCCAAAACTTCGTTATTTTCTCCGCCATTTTCCACACTATAAGACCTGCGAATAAAAGCTTGACGAAGTAATTCTTGATTGTTAAATGTATAATCTAAAATATTTTGTATATGAGTTAAATCAAATTGCATAAACTCTTTCTCCCTTTCAAATTATAGCACAAGATTAAAATTATTACAACAAAAGTTATATTCCTATATATATACTATATAAAGCGTCCAAATTTAAAAACACGAACAAAGCAAGAATAACCAAACTTAACAAAGCGAAAAGAACGCAATAAACGCATCACAAAAGGACAAGTAGAACGAAATGCAAAAATGCCAGCACAACACAAGCATACGAACAAATATTTGCAAATAAAAGGTTTGTGACTTTTATTTTTTATTGAATTTCATTTTGACATCGTATATAATTTGTGCTAATCTTTTATTAAATTAGATTATAGAGGGGAAAATTATGAAAATATCAAAATCATGGTACGAGTTACTTAAACCAGAATTTGAAAAGCCATATTACAAAGAGTTACAAGCCTTTTTAGTAGATGAATACTCTCATTACACCATTTATCCTAGTGCAGATAATGTTTTCAATGCTCTTAATCTTGTTCCATTTGATAAAGTACGAGTAGTGATAATCGGTCAAGACCCATACCACGAGCCTAAACAAGCACACGGTTTAAGTTTTTCGGTACAAAAAGGAGTACAACTTCCGCCGAGTTTACTAAATATATATAAAGAAATACAAAATGATTTAGGTTATCCTATCCCTACCTCTGGTGATTTAACCCCTTGGGCAAAGCAAGGTGTGTTGCTTTTAAACTCTGTACTTACGGTAAGAGCAAGACAAGCAAATTCTCATAGAGGCCACGGTTGGGAACAATTTACAAGCGCCATTATCAAATTATTGTCTAGCAGGGATAAACCTATTGTATTTATTCTTTGGGGCAATAATGCAAAGGCATTTGCAAAAGAGATTGATACAACAAAGCATTTTATACTAACAGCGCCACACCCTAGCCCACTTTCTGCATATTCTGGATTTTTTGGTTGCAAACATTTTAGCAAATGCAACGAATTTTTAAAATCTATAAATGAAAAACCTATTGACTGGCATATCAATTAAATATTAATAAAAAGGAATTACGTTTTAAATCGACAACTAGTATAGACTTAAACGTAATTCCTTTTTTAGTTACATTATAAAATGATTTTAATTAATTGAAAATAATATAATCTAATTATTAAATCTTTGGTAGATTTTTATCTTTCTAATTCACGCAAAGAAGTTGATTGTTCTTCTTCTGGTTGTTTGATAAAAATTACGCAATCATCTTCGGTTTCATTGGTTTGCTCTGCAATATCAGTTTCCGTTATCAAACGTTTACTATTTTCCGTAGGAACAAACAAAGTCAAATCTTTCCCTTCTTTTTCTTCAAGCGCTTGTTGAACTCTTTTTTCTACAACTTCGCTTTCAGCTAATTTTATATCATTTTTAATTTTTCTTCCGTATTTTGCTCTATCTTGTGCATGTCTTAAAGCCTGCTCGGTAACAATTTCTTTTGCTTGCTCATCGGTTAAATCCTGTGCGTGAAATTGTGTTTTCAAAACATTTACAGCACGTTCAATATATTTGTTTGGATTTGAATAAAAACGATATTTAAGCAATTTTTCTACTTCGTAGTTTGCTTCTTTCTTTACATTCTTTGGAGATTTATAAAAGCAATAAGCACTTGCACCTAGCCAGTATGCAGTTACTGCAGGTACTGCAAAAAAACTACCATACAATACACCATAGGCAACCATCATTGCTTCTTGTGTACCTATGCCTGCAATAGTATACACTGTATTATCTAAAACTATAAGTGCAGTCTTACCTATTTCGTTTTGCACTATCACGGACCCAATCACAGCGGCTCCCGCAAGACCTAATATTAAATCACGTTTTGCACGTCTAGATTGACGATTACTTTTTAATTTTTTAAAACCTAAAGCTTTATTCAAGTTTTTTATTGGCTTTACTCGTGCTCTAGTTACCTTCACTTTACCTTCTGGCTTTGTAACTACCAAATCTGATTTCGGTTGTATTTTCATAACAAAAACTCCTTTAGTTTTTTTAATTATATCACACAAACTTGTTTTAGTAAACTTAAATGCAACACAAAAAAGCAAATAGAAATAAATTTAAAAATAAAAAAGAGAATTATCTTTTTGGATAATCTCTTGTTTTATAATTGTTAAAAGTGATTTATTAAATGCTTAATTTTTATTATAAAATAGAATCACTATTGTTTGTTTCGCTATTTGTTCCACTCAAATCATTTCCATTTGAAACAAAGATTGCTTTTAATATTTTCCCATTTACTTCGGTTTTTGTAAATTGAGCAGTAGGGTTTACGTTTATTATAGTTTCCAAATCATTTGCATAAGCCCAACCAGCAAATCTATATCCCGAATAAGCAACCGCAACGAAAGTTACTTTATCTGTCTCTTCACCGTTTTCTATTTGATTACCAACTATGCGTGCTTCACCACCTACTGTCGCAGAAACAACCGTACCAGAAACAGACACTCCGCCCCCGCTAGTTGATGGCGGATTTTTTAGAGTTGGCGCAGAAGTTGTAAGCACTACTTCAACATCCATATCCGCATATATTCCATCAAAAGTAACATAGAAAATATTTGTTGACTCTTTTGCATAGTAAACAATTTGTTTTGCACTACCTGCATTCATAATCTGCGCTTGATAGTACTCTATAGGAACATTACAGTCACCGAACACCAAAGCGTAAACATAGAACCCTAATCCTGGAGTTACCAGCATTTCGGCACCATTATTTTCATTGTAAGTTACCTTTACATCCGCCGTTCCGCTTGTTACGCTAGTTGTAATTTTATTATCAGTAACTTCATCTTTTGTGTGAGCATAAGCATCTAACACGATGTTTGAAGCACCTATTCCACTAACTTGCAAATTGAATACACCCATTGCAAATTGACAACTATAGTAGCAACCACCCAATACTTCTTCATTTTTCTCTTTGTCCGAAATTTCAACAAATGGACTGCTGTTTATGCTAATTTTTGGATAATAACCGCCAGCGTAAATAGCACTTATTTCATATGTAAATCCTTGCTCTTGACCTGTGTAATTTGTCTTAAATATACTTACATTAGGATTTGTAGTTGTTACATTATTTACAACATAAAAACTATAATCCGCCATTATGCAATTATTTAAAGTAATGTTTACATAGCCATCCACAACTTGCGCTGTGTAATCCGCAAAACCTACAGTTCCGCTATTTGAAGTAGCCAAACTTACATTTTCTTGTCCATTAGTTAAATTAATTTGATATCCGTTTGTTTTGAAACTTAAATTAATAATTTGGTCTTCAAAATTATATTCAAATTTTGTTAAAGACAATCGATTGTCGTAATCGGTTAGAATACCTATAATCAAAGACATTCCACCATTTTCAACCCCACGCCACAAGTTTAAATCAAATCCTAAAGTACCTAAATAATTTCTATCTGATAATTCAGTTGCCGTAACATCGTGAAGAGTCAC
>CALWOW010000018.1 GCA_944383295.1 uncultured Clostridia bacterium | reverse complement strand
TTATCTGTTTCAAAAGTATTTAATCTGTCTATAATTTTTGAAACTAATTATAAAAAAGAGTTTTACTTTAAAAGTAGAACTCCTTTTTTCTTGTTTATTCTGCTAGTTTCAAAATGATTTGACCTTTATTGTTCTTTTTTTGTGCTAGTTGTTTAAGGATAAAAGCACCTTGAACCGTTTGACAAAAATCATTTATAATAGAATTTTTTAATTGTGATTTTATACTATGAAATTGAGGTAGCAAACCTTTTCTAGAAAAGCTTAATCACATTTTGTCTAATTCACTTTTATTATCTAGCAATTACATTATCGTAATTTTTTAAATTCATAAACTTCAATTCTCGTGGATAACGACTTTCCGCTACACAACCATTTTTAGCATTTAGTACCTTTGCTAAATATTGTGCTACGACACTTGAACCACCAGAACCTGTGCAAATTGTGCTACTAGAAATAGAAGAAAATCTTTGTTTTACATATTCAAAGTCTGTTGTTTCTAATGCGTCTATTGTTCTAGGTAAAATTTCAGCGTAAATTCGATTCATTCTTTCAAATTTCATTTTATAACCCTCTTTGTATAAAATTAGCATAAAATTATATCGCTGTTAATAAGTAAATAAATTCAAGATTAAATATTTTTTATAAATAAGGTATGTATTTAAAATTATCAAAAATTTTAGAATTATCAAAAAAATATAAAAATTTTTACATTTTTTTACAAAATTAATAAAAAATTTTTTTATTTGTGCTATAGTTAGATATATTTTACAATCAAAGGATTTAAAGGTATGTTTGCATTTCTAAATTTTAAATATGGTATTGCATTATTGATTTTAATAGTACTATCCTTGTTTATGAATTTATGTTTTTGTGATTTAAAAACTGATAATAGCCGTATAAAAAGTGTTAACGCAGAAAGTGCTGTATGCGAAATTAATACTTTAAACGATTTTTTGAATTTTCGAGATAGGGTAAATAGCGGTGAAAATTTCTTAAATGAAACGGTAATGTTAAATGTTGATTTAGATTTAAAGGGTATAGAGTGGATTCCTATTGCTAATAGTACGACAAACAAATTTGCAGGGATTTTTGACGGTCAACAGCATAAAATTAGTAATTTGAGTTTAGGCTGTGGCATTAACGGTTTGTTTGGCGTGGTTAGCGGTGTTGTCCAAAATTTAATAGTCCAAAGTACAATCAATATTACATCAAGTACTTCAACTACTTATGTTGGCGGAATAGTTGGGGTTTTGCAGAAAGACAACATAACAGCACCCTACGGTTATGTCGGTAGTTTGAAAAATTGCGTATCTTATACAACATTGAATATTGAGCAAGAAAATACCAAAAATACCCTTATCGGTGGGGTAGTTGGTCAGGCAAGTTATGGCGAGTTTTCAAATTGTGCTATATATGTAACAAATAATTACGATTTTAATTTATCTGCAAAAATGTATTTTGGTTTGATGGGCGCAAATTTAACTAATTGCAGTATTGAAAATTGTGTCGCTTATGGAAATATTGAATTGCAAAAAACTAGGCAAGAGCAAACAAACATTGTTTTTAATGCCGATAGTTTAGTTTTTGCGGAGCCGTGGAGTTTTTGTGAACAATGCAGTCAAATGTTTTTAAATTTCGATAATACTCATCAGCACGCCCCTACGATTACAACGGTTTATCCAGAATTAGAAATTGCGACTTATGAATATTCAACAGAACCTATAACTTTACAATTTAAACCTATAAAAACGATAAATGAAAGCGATGATGTGTGCTATTCTTATGAAATTTTATCGCAAAATTTAGGTGAAAATTTTGCAAAAGTTAGTTTAATAGGCGAAAATGCAAATAAATATGAGTTAGCATTTGATACAGTCACTTTCTATGTAGAGCCAAAGTTAGTTTTAATAGAAATAGAAAATAACGAAAGCGTGTATGGTGAAAGCATAAAGCAAATAAATTATACTCCATACAATAGCGATTTTGATATTACATTCGGTTTAAGTTTAAATGGGGAAATAATGCAAAGTTTCGATGCGAATGTTTATGAAATCGTAGTTGTATCAAACAACCCTAATTATAAAATAGAAATCAAAAAAGAAGCGTTTTATACTATAATTCCTAGAACTTTAACACTTAAAGAAAATAATTTTAAATTTGAGTTTAACAATCAAGACCAAAAGCCAAATTTAGTTTTTGAAAACATACTTTTGCAAGATAAAAATGCAGTATACTATCAATTTAATGACACTATGTGCTTAAATTCTGGTACATACTCACTAAAAATTGCCTTAAGTGGCGAAAAGGCATTAAATTATATTTTGCAAGAAAATATTGTGAATGTTACTATTTTACCTAAAAAAGTTTGCGCCGAATGGCAAACGACAGATTTTTATTTTAATAATGACTTTCAATTCCCTTTGGCAAACATTGAGTTAGGTGTCGAAGATATGAATTTTAAATTCGATTATATAAATTACGGCAAAAATGTAGGTAAATATACAGTTGAAATCGTGATTGAAAATAAGAATTATTTAATTGAAAATAGTGTGTGCGAGTACGATATCCAACCGCTAGACATAGAAGTTGAATGGAGCGAAACAACAAAAATTTTTAATAATACCTATCAAACTCCTAAATTTTCGTATGATTTACCTATTGACTATGATTTTGAAATACTGCTTAATTCAAATTGTTTGAATGTTGGTAATTACGAAATTACCGCTTATACGAACGATAAGAATATAAATTTGACAAATGCAAATACGAATTTTTCAATTCAACCGTACGCACTTTCTCTTAATTGGGTAAAAACGGAATTTGTATTTGATAATCAACCACACAACCCCGATTTTAATTTTAGTTTACCTTTTAATTATAATGTAACAATTACGACTTCCACACCTAAAATTTTAGCAGGTACTTATGATTGTTTTGCTAATACGCAAGACAACAATATAGTTATTTCAAACGCTGTTGTTAAATTTAATATAAAGCCTTTCGATTGTGAAATAAGTTGGGGGAATACAAGATTAATATTTAACAATACATATCAATCACCGCAATTTTCTATTAACTTGCCGTTTGATTATGATTTGCGAATAATTGCACCACTAGGGCAGAAGAATGCAGGGCAATATACTTACGAAATAAACTGCAACGATAACAACATTTTAATTGAAAATTTATCTACTAATTATGAAATTTTGCCTTTAAATTTGACATTAAATTACACAAATACAGTTTTTACATTTGATAATTTACCGCATTTGCCACTTGTAACTTACGAATTGCCTTTTAACTATGATTTACAATTAATTACAAGTCAAGCGCAAACAAATGTGGGCGAATATACTTTAAATGTGAGTTGTTTAGACAAAAACTTTAATTTATTAAATGATACTTGCAGTTATACAATCTTGCAAAAAGTAGTCGCTGTTATTTGGGGAAATAATACTTTTGAATATAATGGTTATACGCAAAGTCCTCAATTTGATTATGAGCGTTTTGGTTACGATTTTGATATTGATTTAAGTGGGCAAGGTGAGAATGTAGGGGAATATGTTGCAATACTTAATACCACTGACAAAAACATTAAATTAACAAATGCAACTTGCAATTATGGTATTACGCCTTTAATTTGTGAAGTAATTTGGAGCAATACAGATTTTGTTTATAATGGCGAAATTCAATGCCCAACAGCAACCCTAAATTTAGCAGAAAATATAAATAAAAATGTAATAGACTTAACTGTTTTAGGTGGCGCAAGAGATATAGGAACTTATACTGTAACCGCACAAACAAGCAATAAAAATATTGTTCTAAAAAATACAACTTGCGATTTCATAATAAATAAAAATGAATTTGTGTACGAAAATTCAACTAATGATTTGCGTGTGGAAGTAAGTGGCGCAATTGATGGCGAAATAGAAATAAAAGTTGTGTCAAACGAGATAGACAAGGTGTTACCGCAAGGGTATAATTCGGTGTATGCGTTTATTTTAGAAATCGAAAATGTATCGGTACAAAAAATAACTAATTTAAATTATACGAATTTTTCTGCAAATAAAGTTTTAAATGCAAGTAGTACAATAGAAAATAATACTTATTTAATCAACATTTCTTTATCTAATATTAAAGATTACAACAATTTAAAATTATTTCAAATAAGTAATGATATAAATGAAGTACAGTACACCTTAAAAGATAACACTATTTCCTTTTATACGGACAATTTGGGGATAATTTGCGTGGCAGAGTATAGCAACGAACTTTATCAAATTAAAATTTTGCTAATTACTTGTATAAGTGGTGTTGTTTTGCTAGCAATAGGTTTTGTTGCCTTTGTCGTTCATTTAAAACGAAAACAAATAGTTTATTTTAGAAAAAATAATTGAAAATTAAAAATAAAGTTAAATTTTATATAACTAAAAAAGATAATGCAGTCTTGCATTATCTTTTTTTGCTTTAGATGTATTTAATATCTATAAATTTATTTTATCAACCTATTTCATCGGTATTGTTTGTTTGTCCGTTTGGACTGTTTGTCCCTGATGTTTTAGGAGTAAAAAGCGCTTTTATTATTTTTCCGTCAACTTGCTCTTTCGTAAAATTTGCGCTCGTGCTTGTCGATAATATCTCATTTTCGTCATCAGCATAAACCCAGCCTGCAAAATTATATCCAGAGTACGCAACTGCAATAACTGTAACTGTGTCAGTTGCCTGTCCGTTTGCTATATTGTTCCCAACAATACGTGCTTCACCACCAACGCTTGCAGTTACAACTGTGCCTGTGACACTTGCTCCACCGCTTGAAGGTGGCACTTTTAGAGAAGGGGGTAGGTTTGCAAGATTAAACTGCAAATTCATAGGGCCATATAATCCATAAATTTCTACAACAAATGAATTTGTTGTGTCTTTGGCAGTGTATTGTATTGAAACAGCATCGCCAACGCCATAAACTTGCGCAGTGTAATATTCAACAGGCACATTCACTCCATCGATATTAAAATCATAAACATAATAGTCGCTTGCGTCTGGTTGAATTATCACTCTGTTTATATCATTATCTAAAATACGTACTGTTTGTAGCGCAGAACCGCCAGTCACCGAAACATTTATAGGGGAACTAGCTCCAGTGTAGTGGTCAATACTAGCAGAGTGTGGACCGTTTGGTAAATCGTTTAATTCAATTGAAATATAGTTGTTGTATGCACTGTAAGAGTAAACAACAATACCTGTTGGTACGGTAATTTGTCCATTACCGTCAGCGCCTACGAGTTTAATATATACACCATCAAGACATAGCCTAATGTTTTGATTTTGTTCGTATTTCGCTACAATTTTAGCGTACGAAGTAAACCAATTTGCTCGAGTTGTAGTCGTATCTTGTAGTACCAAAGTAGGGTCATTAGAAGTTACAGACCACAATGTCGCATAAGTCCCAACTATTGTCGTGCTTTTCGTAAGATTAGTTACAATTACAATTACCTTGTTAGCACTTCGATAGCACTTATATTGTGTACCCGTTGTGCTAGAAAAACTAGCAGGTGCTGTTTCTAAAATTGAAACATTTTGATTGTTTATTTTTATTGTACTTATGTAATAATTTGGTTTATTTGTGAATGTAAATGTGTGTTGCGTACCGGAGTTTGGTTCATAAACATCGTAAGTTTTATTTAATGTTGCTTTACTTGTATCTGGATTGCTTATACTTGTGTCTATTACCCAATAAGATTTTAAGGCTACAACAATTGCAACATATTCAGTGCTAGAACCGTTTTGGCCGCAACCGGCTTTACTTATAGACCCTATTTGCATTTTATTTCCATTATATGTGGCAGTTTTTGTACTAGCACCAGATTTAGTCGCCTCAGTATATGCAGCACTTCTTGCTTCTTCTTCGGTTGCTTTATCATAAACAGAACCGTAGGTAGCGCTTATTGTCAAACCTGATGGCAAATTGTTAACATTTTTTAATGTTATGCTAAATTCTCCAGACCATGTAAAATCTGCGTACTTATTAGAAGGAATAACTCCTGTCAAAGTATTAGTCTTTACACTTACAGAACTAAATATATCTGAGTCATAGTAAATATAAACTTTACAACTTTGTGGGCCATACGATGAAGTGTTAACGATTACCGCATTAGTAGAGACATAAGTTTCCGCTGCTTTTGCGGGTTCATTTGACATTTCGTTGGTTGTGTTGTATTTTGTGCCGATTAAAATACCACCAGTAATTAACGAAACAGCAAGAACAGCAATAACTATAACATTAATAAGTATTGACCTTGTCTTAAATTTTTGC
>CALWOW010000017.1 GCA_944383295.1 uncultured Clostridia bacterium | reverse complement strand
GATAATGATTGAGAAGTGGTATTAATAGACACTTTATTGTTAGATATAGTACAAGTACCTTCGGTGTTACCAACTAAACAACCACCCGGAGTAGTACCACTTGCATTAATTGTTATAGTGCTATTTGTTAATTTTGCGTTTTTTAAATAACCAACCATGCCACCATATCCATTAGTTAACGCATATGAACCTGATGGCATCGAACATTTTATTTGATAATTTAATTGTGTGTTTAAATTTTTTAGTTCTATATAAGTTGAATTACTTGCATATAACATACCTATTTGAGAGCCGGAGCCACCACCACATTTATATGAAGATGAATGATAACTTCCGTAAGCATAAATACTACCCGTATTTACATTGACTGTATTATCTTCAAAATACGACTTGCCCGTTATATTTAGATACCCAGCTATTCCACCTGCAGTTGCCATAGAAGTAGTCAATTTTGAATAGGAATAAGCATAAATACTATCACCATTACCTGAAGAGTATTTAGTGGTAACTTTGTTCCCTGTCATATTTACAGTACCACTAATATAACCTACTAATCCCCCTATGTGCATACTACCGTACTGTGTTCTTGATGAATAAATTCTGTTAACCACCGCTTCGCAATTTTGAATTGTGAAATTACCCTGTCCATAACCTAAAACATATCCAAAATATCTACTAGCAGTCGTGGAAGAGTTATACGAATATGTCATACTTAAAGAAGTGCACTTTACATTTTTGATTGTGCAACCTTTTGAATATCCAAAAATTCCCCAATATACATAAGAAGAATTTGAAGTGTGTGAAATATTCAAGGTAAACCCTTGTCCATCAAATGTTCCGCTAAAATAATTCGTAGTATCAATACCAACAGGAACATAACTATTAATTGTAATACTAGCAGTTAAATACACCGTACAACCTGCAAATTTATTACCATTTGTATTTACTTCTGTACGAAAAGAACTAAAATCCGAGGAGGTCCTTATATAGTATATACCGCTACTTGTATCACTATTTGCCCAACCTAATCCAGAACCTACAATAGCGTTAGCTGTTTCATTTTGAGATTTGTTTGGAATTGTATAGCTTAAAACTATACCTGCTGTCACCATAGCGATAAAGACTATTACGGCAACAAATCCTATTACAAACTTTTTTGATTTTTGCATACTTACCCCTATTTATAATTTTTAATATAATCATTATATAATATTTTGTGCAAATTGCAAAATAAAATAATATACTTTTCCTATTTTTTCGATAAAAATTTACAAAATTCGATTTATATAAAACAAAAAGGGTGAACTACACCCTTTTTGCTTTACGAAGAATATCTCTCGCTTGTAATTTATATGGACATTTAATCTTTAAAATTTGTTGTACAAGATTTGCATCTGTTACTGTATTACCGTCCATATCTAAAATTTCGGTAACTTCAAAAGTTTTGTTAAAACTTTCAGTTGGTGATAATATTTCCAAAGTATCTCCAACCTTAAATCTATTACGCTGTTCTACGACAGCAAAACCTTCTTGATTTGAATCTTGTTTTACTTGCGCAATAAAGTCGTATGTAGAAATAGGATAACTTGTTTCTAAATACTCCCTATCATTTTCACCCAAACAAAAACCTGTAGTAAATCTACGGTGACTACACTTTTCTAACTCAACAATACGTTGTGGGTCAGGTGCAAATTTTTCAGGTTCGTTTTCCAAAATATCCAAAGCCTTTCGGTAAGCATTTACAACATTTGCAACATAATAGGCAGATTTCATTCGACCTTCTATTTTAAAACTAGTAACACCCGCTTCAGCCATTTTATCAAGATAATTTATCATACATAAATCTTTACTATTCAAAATATACGTACTTCTTTCATCTTGTTGAATTTCATATTCTTCGCCTTTACCAGCTCTTGATTTCTCTGTTATAAAATACTCCCAACGGCACGCTTGCACGCAAGCACCACGATTGCTATCACGATTTGCAAGATAGTTGCTCAACAAACATCTTCCAGAGTAACTAATGCACATAGCGCCGTGGACAAATGCTTCCAACTCAACATCTTTGGGTAAAAAGTCTCGTATTTCTTTTATTTCGGTCAAACTTAATTCCCTTGCTAATATAATGCGTTTTGCTCCTGCATCTGCCCAAAATTTAGCCGCATATTTGTTACTTGCACACGCCTGAGTAGATATGTGAATAGTTAAATTAGGAGCAACCTGTTTTGCAAGACTTAACACACCGGCATCTGAAACAATTATCGCATCGGCTCCGATTTTCTCTAAATATTTTAAATAATCAGCTAAACCCTCAAAATCGCTATTGTGCGCTTGAATATTTACGGTAATGTACGCCTTTTTACCTAATTTATGTGCATAATCAATATATTTTGCAAGTTCGTCTTCTTCAAAATTTTCACTAAAAGCACGGAGCCCCCATTTCTTACCAGCAAAATAACAAGCATCTGCACCGAAATAAAACGCAGTTTCCAACTTTTCTATATCACCTGCAGGGGCTAACAATTCATATTTTTTCATAAGTTTACTCCTTTATTTAAAGCGAACACAACTCACCCCATCACCAATATGCAAAATTTCTGTTTCTAACTTTGGATTATCATTAATTTTGCTTATAAAATCACGCATCTTTGCAACCGTACGCTCAAAACGGGGTTCTGTAATGGGTTTACCATCTAAAACCATACCACGAAACAAAACATTGTCCGAAATCCAAACGCCCTTTTCGCTTAATAGTGGCAATATATAATCTACCATATCCACATAAGACCCTTTGGGACCATCTAAAAAAATTAAATCAAATTTACGTCCCAAAAGTGTTGGTAATGTTTTTAAACAGTCGCCCTCTATTATCTCTACTCTTTGCTGTAAACCTAATTTTTCAAAATTTTGTTTAGCAAGAATAATATTAGGTTTACTAATTTCCAAACAACAAATATTTGCATCACATTGCTTTAACATACACGAACCTGAATAACCTATAGCCATTCCTATTTCTAGTATAGATTTAGGCTGTAAAGTCTTGCAAATATTTTCGAGATACTCACGAGTGTCACGCAACACAACAGGGATTTTTCGCTCCCTTGCGTATTGCTCCATTTCATCTAAATAGTCCATTTTAAACTTCCAAAATAATAGGAATTATCATAGGTTTACGACGAGTACGCTTAAAGAATAAGTTTGTCAACACTCTACGCACTGTATTTTTAATTTCGTTCCAATCAGGTTTGCCTTCGTTGTTTTGATTCATAGCGTCAACGACTACTTGTTTTGCTTCTCTCAATATGTCATTTATTTCATTTGGATAAATAAATCCACGAGGTATCAATTCAGGACCGCTTGCAAGTTTACCCATTTTGTTTACACCTAACACAACCACACAAATTCCGTCTTCAGCAAGTTGCAATCTATCACTTAATACAGAATTGTCCAAATCACAGACAGTTTTACCGTCAACAATTTTTTCTCCTGCTTCAACATCTCGTAATTCTTTTATAGAATTTGGAGTAACTTCGACCACAGAACCAACGTGCGGTACTACAATATTTTGAGACTTAACGCCCATTTTTATTGCAAATTGTTCGTGATACTTTAGATGCTTTACTTCACCATGCATTGGCATAAAGAACTTAGGTCTAATCAATTTATGCACAATCATAAATTCGGTTTGACAAGCGTGTCCAGATGCGTGGACATCACTTAAATCGTCATAAATAACCTTTGCACCTTGCAAAATAAGTGCATTGATAATGTTTGTAACAGATTTTTCATTTCCTGGCACAGGTGAAGATGAGAAAATAACAGTGTCATTTGTGCCTATACGAATATTTGCAAACTCTCCGTTTACCATTCTATCTAACGCAGTGTGCTCTTGTCCTTGGCTACCTGTTGCTAAAATCAAAATTTCGTTATCAGCATATTTTCCAACATGGTCAATATCGATAATTTGTTTGTGGTCAAATTTTATTTCGCCAATTTTCATTGCTAATTCCATAGTATTTATCATACTACGGCCTGCAAAAGCGACTTTACGCCCAAATTTTTTAGCCAAATCCATAATTTGCTGTACACGATGAACATTCGAAGCAAATGAAGTAATAATAATCCTATTGTTGCGAGATTGCTCCATAATTTCAGCCAAAGTTTCACCAACTACACGTTCACTCATAGCCATACCAGGACGCTCAATATTTGTACTTTCGCAAAGCATCAAGAGGACACCTTTACGCCCCAATTCACCCATTCTACTCAAATCTGTTGTATCACCTGCAATAGGTGTAAAATCAATCTTAAAGTCACCAGAAACAAACACAACTCCAACAGGTGTAGTAATTGCTAATGCATAAGCACCCGCAATAGAGTGATTGACGTGAACAAACTCAACATTAAAGCAACCTATGTTTACAGCATTACCCGGATTCATTGCATAACCTTTCATTTTGATTTTAGGAAATTCACGCAATTTATTCTCAATCAACGCAATACTCAATTTACTAGCATAAACAGGTGCTTTTACCTCATCTAAAAAGTATGGCAAACTGCCTATATGGTCTTCGTGTGCGTGTGTAATACAAATACCTTTTATCATATCTTTGTGCGCTTTCAACCAAGACATATCTGGTATAACCAAATCAACCCCTGGCATATCTGGTTCAGCAAAACCAACACCACAATCAATGACTAAAATATCATCACCATAACGCAACGCAGTGATATTGTCACCTACTTTACCTACACCACCGAAAAACATTACTTGCAAACCTTTTCCTCGGTGTCCAAAATTACGTACTCTTGAATTGTTTTTGTGAGCAAAGTTACGTTTGCGTCCCATCTGCTCTGGACTTGTTTGCTCTGTATTAGAATTTTCATGATTATTTCGATTGTTTGCAAAATCTCGTTTTATAAATGTTCTTTTTTGAATTTTATTCTCTACTATTGTGGTAGCGTCTAAATTTTCTTGCCCCACACTCTCGCTTTTAATTTCTTGTTCCAATTTTATCTCCTTTTATGCTTTTAAAAGCATTTATACTATATCTTTTAATGTTTTTAGACTTTCCCAATCTTCTCGTTTTTTAGGTGAAATGATTTGATTTTCATCTACATAGAATCGAAGTCCATTAATATAAAAGAAGCAAGTTTGCCCCAATATATTGCTAAATAACAACGTAGCTGGTATGGTTAGAAACAACCCAACTGATGCCGTAAAAATGCAGGTTGCAATATTTACAGCAATATAAATTAAAGTAATAATTATTTGTTTACCATAAATTGCATTAAAGTTTTGTGCCATGCAAATGCAACTTTCCTTTAAAGCACCCCACACTGTACGATTACGCACAATCATACAAGGCGCCCACATGCAAAACAATGTTTGTCTTAACGCAACCAAAAGACACATTACCAACACTATAACAAAAGGTGCAATTACTGTTACAATGGTATTTTGCACAGTAAACAACAATAACATTCCAACAAATGCACCAGTGATAATTATGTCAATTGGCCATACTATCAACAATTTCGCAAGTTGCAATTTCAAAGATTTACCCAAATTCTTAATTAAGCAACTGTAAAAGCTAAACTTTGAATTACTGGTCATATATCCGTACAAGCAGTCCGCAATAGCAAGTTCGCTTAATCCTATCAAAAAGGAACTACCCAAGCTAATTAATAAAATTAATATGATTATCAAAGGCAATACTGTTTCTATATTTTGAGAAATCAAATCAAACAACAACACTAATGTTTGTGATGCTGAAGCAAAAATCATATCTAATCTAAAATTAAAAAATGTTTTGCTAAAAATATCAGAAACTTGCGTAAAAAACCCTGCGTTTGATAAATCGTTTATCAACGGATAGCAAATGGCAATAGCAAGTCCACAAATAATCAATAGACTTACCAGCATAAACGGTAGTATTTTCCATACCAAGCCACCATTTCGCACAAATAATTTGGAAGCATCAGTTACAATCATATCTATACCTTCCCAACCTAAAATTTCACAAACAAACGACGTTTGTCATAACGTTTTATGTCATTAAAGTCAAAAAATATTATCATTCCCAATATGCATTCTATCGGTAAAAACAACATTAAGCCGATAATATTGCCTAGCCAAGTAATATTCAATACCGTACAAACAGCAACTACAGCAAAAACCACAACAAACAAGATCGTTTCTATGGCGAAAATCTGCCAAGCATTCCTAAATACAGCACGTGTTCCATCAGAAAACGAAACGTTGAATGGTGAACCGCTTATCATCATACCTATTCCCGTCTGTATTAGTAATGTAAAACCACGCATAATTACCAATGTACCAGCAATTACAAAAATATAATTAAAAATCGTACTAACCACATTACCCGTACCATTAGAAGCACAGAGATAATGAATAAAGAACATTAACAACATCATAACGATATTAACAATATACGAAAAAATCGCTAAAATCAATATGACCTTCAACACACTCAACACATTGCTATTCAAGCTAAAACCATTGAGAAGCGTGACTTTCCCTGTTTTAAAATGACTTTCTATAAACCCTAGCAGTAAACTTAAGGAAACAACCAGTAAAAGTAGTCCCAACACAATCCACAATACATCTAGCCAACCTATTCCATAAACTGCTAGATAAAATCCGCCAAAATCGGTTATGGTGTAATTTGGATACTCAACAACAAATTCAAACAATGCGAAAGGTTTGAGCAACAAAGACAAAAACACAATAGGGATAATGCAAAAAATCGTTATATATATGAAATTTTTAAAGTAATAATTTAAGACTTCTTTTAGATAATTCATACCTATACCCCATTATTATAAATTCCTAAATTTGATTATACAAAAAATCAGTGTAAAAATCAAACAAAAACTTTAATCGACATAAATTCGACCATTTTTTAAAAATATTAAAATCTTAATTTTATTTAAAATAAGGGTTTATACCCAAAAAAATTTCCTAACTTATTGATTTGAGTATAACACATAAAAATAATTAAATCAAGTATTTAGTAAAATAAATTAGTCAAACACGATACTTACAGCATATAAATATCAACCAAATTTTTGAAAAAACTATACTATTTAATATAAGGAATATATACTCTACTTTTTGATACTTTAAGAGTTAAATTCTTTTTAAAATAGAAAATAAATGATTTATTACACGATTAATCAATTAATAAAGTAATTAACTAATAAAGCTTTTTTATACGATTTTACGACCATAATAAAAAAGAGGGGCATTCCCCCTCCTTTTATTATTTTAAATTTGAAACATTGTCTTTTTGTGCGCAATCATTTAAAATCTGTTGTTTAATTTGAGCTAACGATTTTACATCATTATTCTCAACAACATTAACAACATTCTCACAATTTGCGCTATTGCTTTTATTGTCATTATTTATTTCAACACTCTTTAAAGAATCGCTTACTTCTGTTTCTTTTTCATTTACAGTATCCACGTTCGCACTAGAGCTACTACTAATTAAATTTTGCGCTGGATGAGAAATGATACCCAGAACAACAAAAACACCGAGTACACTATTAACTATAGACATATAAATTTCCTCGTTAATAACAAGGCCAAGTGGTTTTCCTATCGCTTGCACAAGCAGTAAAATAGCACTCGCTAAAGAAACCCAGAAGCTGTAATTTTTGAGTCGATTTTTTAACGCCGAACTCATTTAAACACCCCCTATTTTAAAATTCTTTGTACATAATCTACAACAGGAGAATACCAATTACCCAAAGCTTTTATAATATCGGTATCACGCAAAAGTTCCATAGCGTCATTTTTTGACAAGCCTTTCAATTGCTCTATAACATAAAATGCTTTTTCTTGACCTTTTTCAGCGTCAAGTTTGGAAGTAATAATTTCCCTATTTATGCGCCAATTTTCCAAAAGTTGCTTACGTTGTTCTGCAATTTTTTTATTATACTCTTCCGCTTCCGCCTGTTTTTTTGCATATAAAGAATTCAAGTCATTTATTTTTTGCTCCAACTTGCTAGCGTAAGATATATCAAATTTTTCTAGCGCAATTTGAAATTCATTTTCAGAAATGCTTCGCTTAAGAGCAATTTCAGCTAAATCGGTATTAGCTTTATTAAGTGCAGTTTGTAATTCACTATCAATTTTATTTTGTACAGCATTCTTTTCATTTGTAGCAATGCTTGAATTTTGAACCCCATTTCTAATACTGTTTGCCTGACTTGTAGCTAGTCCTGTTTGTAAATCATTAGCCAAATCTTGTTTTGTATTTTCCAAATCACTTTTAACAGTTTGCTCTTTTAAATTTAAAGTGTCCAAATCGCTTTTATAATCCTGCTCAATTTCTGCAATATTTACATCTTTGTATGGCTTTAGCTCTTCTTCTGCAATATCTTTTATTTCATCACTACTAGGTGTTTTGATTTCTTGATAAGGCAAATCTTCAAAAATTGTATTTTCATCAAAAACAGGATATTGACTAGCATAACTATTTTCAATTTGATTTAATTTGTCTTTAATTGTATTTGCATCAACACTTGCATTGAGTGGCAAATTTGATGCAGTACCTTCAACTTCGATTTTTTCATTTTCTTTTTCTTCTTGCAAATTTTTTGTTGACATAATTTCCACCTCCGTTATAAAAATATAATTTAAAATTTATTGTTTTAATCAAAGATTGAATTAACAGTTTACTTTGATATTTCATTTGTTACCCCTTGTTTTTACTAGGTTTTTACAGTATTATGCATAGGTATTATGCATAATATTATGCAATGCATAATACCTATCGCTTAACAAAATTAAGGTTGTTGCCTATCAAAAGCAAAACAATATTATCTGCTTCGATATGGACATCTTCAGGACAGCTCATAATAGCAGCCAACTCAACCGTCCCTTTTGAATTAGTAAAAGAACAAGGTATGCATAATGTTCGTTTCCCGCTTATACCACCATAATCAGTACTTACATAATTATTATCTAGCGTAAATATACAAGTGACATTTGCTAAACTTTCAGTAGTTATATCCATAAAAACAAAACTATTAACTACCTCGTTTGGATTAAAATCTAATTGTCCCAAAATCACAAACGACATACCCGCACTATCTTTGGATATAGGTGCATAGTTAAACCTTTGGATTTTAACTTCATATGTATTGCTTGCGTTATCATTGTTTTTGTTTTCCAAAGCCTGTATTCTTTCGAGTAATAAATCCACTCTATCTTCCAACTCTGTCGCAAGCTGATAACTTTTTTTAACATAATTATCCATATTCCACCCCACTTAACAAAGTTCAACCTCAAGTAAAGGATTGGATATTTCACATTTTTCAGCATTGGTTTTTAATGTTATACTAAATTTTTCAGTAATTATATTTATAGGTATTCGAATAGGTTTAATATCGCCTTTAGCTTTAAAAGAGTAAGCTTTGTTGTTTGTTTTCACTTCCAAAGTTATATCAGTGGTAGAATTTATCACCAAAGCTTTTAACACTTTTTTGTATGTTGGATACCCCATATCTGTAAATGGTGAATCCCAAATTTTTTCAGTAGGTGTACCATAAATCAATCCATCGTGTGTTAATTCACTCAAAATTACACCGTTTTCACCATTACAACACGCAATAAGTTTGCTAAAAGTTTCAGTTTGAAATGCAGTTAAACTACAAATATCTACACCACGCAAAATATTTATTTCTGCGGTATTCAAATCATATTCAATTAATGTATTATTTTTAAATGCAGTATTCTCGCAACCGACTATTCTATTATCATTATAATTTAGCCTACAAGCTAAATAATACTTACCATCTAGAAAAGCGCCAACAGCGTATTCATTATCGACATTTTCAAAATATTTATCAAGCCCCAACTGAAGCTTTGTCATATCGCTACCATCAAAGTAATAAATACCATCACGACATAACATTATGATTATTTTTCCACATAATACCGCACTATCGTAATACAATTTGCCAGTAGTTAAGTATAGATTTTTAACACTAAAATCACTTTGTAGCCCCCAACCTGATACTCTAGAAATTCCATATTCACGTATAACGTACAAATAATTATTAGATTCAATTACTTTTTTTAATGTCCCACGCTCATCAGTCAATTCAATATACCCACCATCAAAAGCATTAACATCCCAATTTGTTGGATCAAGGTCATCACTAAACCATAGTTGACTTTGGTCTCCGCCCGTTGTAGCAAACAATCTACCCGCATGAAGTGCTGCAGAAGTTATCGAAGGTACGTTGTCGGTATAAATTTTACAAACAGAATTACTATAAACTCCAATACCATTAGGTACACAACATAAAAAACTATCTACTCCATTTAACCGATAGTTTAACCCAACCGGTTCAGTATCAAATGATAATCCAGTATCTCTAAATATATCATCATCAGTATCCAATCTTCCACAGTATAATTTACCGTCATCACAATAAATCATCATCAAGGGTGAAAAATCATTATTTAACTTATCATATCTCCTATAATGCCAAAAATTTAAAATTTGATTAACTCCTGTTGGTGTTATCATGGTTTTTGTGTAGTTATTGACAGGAATTTCAAGTTCTTTTAGCCCCAATCCTTCTTTTAGAGCACCGGAATTGTAACTAAAATTAAACGAATTTACAGCATAATTTAACGGTAAAATATTTTCACTAATCTTAGTATTTATTCCTTTTGAAAAATCACTTAATTTAACCCTTAATGTAGATTTGTTGACATTAGGTAAGTTTTCGCTATAAATCATTATAGCCACCGCCTTTTTTTGATTGTTTTCGCAATTTTCGGGCGATTAGCAACCAAAACAGCTCGCTCAAACATATTCTCCCAAGCCTCCGCATCACTATACATACCGGTTAATAAGAAATATCTACTCACAACGCCTAAAGCAAACAATCTTTTTGATACTTTACCTTCTTGAATTTCTAAAACGTTATCAAAACCACTTAAATATTTAGGTAAATATGTATAAACGATAGTTAAATCACCATTTTTAGCTTCTAGATAAGTAGGAAAAATAGCAAATTCAGTATCATATCCATGTTCATCAACAATTTTTAATATTTCTAGCAAGGGTTGTTTGAGTGTGCTAAACAATATTTTACCTGTCTTGTTTGATATTTTTTCTTCAAATTTTAAAGGAAAATACATCATCGCCAAACTTTGCGACACATCATTAACGCAAGACAGCAATAAATTGAGTTTTTCTAATTGTTGTTCTGTAGCAACAGTTTCTCCACCCAATTCTGTGCAATTTTTCAAATCTGTCTCACCAATATATTCTGCAACTAAATTTAAAACTTCTTTTACTGTCATAGTTCCTCCTTTTAAACCCATTTTGTAGAGTAACTATTTTTAAAGTCGCAATTATCTATTTTGCCTTTAGCATAATTAAACATTTCCCTAGCTTTCCATGTAGCATTATCCATCAATTTACGTTTTTGTTCTTTTTCTAAATATTCGTTATTTTTTTCAATTTCGCTGATTACTTTTTGCATATTTTCTATTTTTGTTTTTCTCAACTTATCTATAACCTGACAATTTAGACCTTTGTCACAAACTATGCAAAATGTATTAGATTTTTGCATAGTATTATGTATTTCATATTGATTTTTGGTTGTATTATATACTACAAAGTAATTTTTATCGATTTTTTTTATTCTTTCACATATATTAAAAGCATCGGTTTCAATTTTAATTAATGCCATTATTTTTCTCCTATTAAGAAAGACTTACTTGCATTACTCTATTTGGTCTATCACAAATCAAATCGCAATATTTAACTAAAGTTGCGCAATGCGTAGCATATCCTTCTCGTTGATGAAGCACCTCGCCTTTATTATTAGATAACCATGTCCAATCACATAATTGATGCAAATGGAACACAGAAGAATCAAGGAAATATGCGGTTTTGTCCTCACAAAAACGAGTCGCAACTATTGGAATACCATTAAAACTAATTGATTTAAAACCACCTTGCAAGTTTTGAATATCTACATTATACGTCATTGCTTTTAGTTTGCTTTGCAAATCTCTACGAAAACCAAAACCGCAGGTAATAAAGTCAATGTTTCCATCATAATTTAACCTTACATCGTCAATATATTTCATTACTTTAGGTAAAGTAAGTTGTGCACTTTGAATTGTTTCTGCTCCACCTGTCATATACGAAACAACAGTTCTGTCTATTCCGTATAAATTTGTTATTGCAGGGTCACACAAACCTTTTAGCCCAATAAATTCCTTATCTTTTGAATTTTTTAAATATACAAAAAGTTGCGCACATAATTGATAGTCTTCTGGAACTTCTTTACTTAATTTAATAATTTCATTTACATAATCAATACCTACAATTTCAACATCTTTTAATTCTTCAATAGGTTCATTAAGATCATCGTAAATATCTACACGCATTCCCACAGCCATATGCACAGGGCTTACAACAGAACATTCATTAGGTGTACTTCCAACCGATGCAATAGTTCCCACCAAAGCCCTACCATCTCCGTACAACATTCGTCTAAAATTAAACTTACTTGACTCAATCAAGTTTTCCATTTCTGCATTTAACAAATTTAAAAAAGCTCCAGCTTCATCTCTACTTGCTCGTATTGCTTTATCAGAAATTTCAATAGTTCCATACAAATTTTTTAGTTTTGATGTTATGGTAGCATAACTATTTTCTTTTGCTGTAGGCAAAGCACCAACTTCTGTACCTGCACCTATACCGCCGTTGATGCCAAGCGGAATCATCTTTTTGACTTCATTTCCTGATATATTTTGCGTTGTATTGCCAATTTTAGCAAAAAATGGGTCTAAACTGTTGTTTAATTGATCAGTTAAAACATCAAGATAAACATTTTTTAAAGCATTATCTGCTGTTGATAAAGAAATCATTTATTTTACCTCCTTATAAATTAGTAATTAATGCTTGCGCATTTGGTCTATTACAAATCAAATCTGCATACTTCACTAAAGTGGCACTATATGAAGCATAACCTTCTTTTTGTTTCAAAATTGAACCACCATTGTGAGTCAACCATTCCCAGTCACATAATTGATGTAAAGTAAACTGGTCGGTATTCAATAACATCATATTGTTTTCTGTTTCAAATCTATTTCTTAAAACAGGTATTCCACAAAATAGAACACTTGTAAATCCGCCAACTAAATTAGTGCTATCCAAATTTTTTGCATAACCAGCTAAAGTTGTCATAACATCATAAATGACATCGCCGCCACAAAGTATCACATTTGGCTGATAATTTGAACGAGCTTCCACCCTGTCAATCATTTTTTGAATAAACATTTCGTCAAATGTTTCCGCAGAAGTTTTTGATAAAGTGTAAGGCATCAAAAACGGATAATCAGCCCTTGATACCCCATAAAGTGTAGCACTTGTACCAAAAATTGCGCCAAGTCCTGTCAATTCTCTATCTTTACTCCCTTGAACGCATACGGTATATTTAGAAATATTTGTTGTTGTAAAACTAGCGGAAACCTTGCTTAAATAAATTTTTTTATTTGCTCTATCAATCTTTATAACTTCAACGCCTGTCATATCTGCATCAAGAACATCGCTCATGTAAAAATCAAGCAACATACCTTCAGCAAACGCCGTAGCATTATTAACTGTCATATTTTTACCCGATGAATCAATTGCCGTAATAGTTTTAGCGAGTATTCCAGTTCCGTCACCATAAAACATACGACTCAAATTAAATTTGCTCGACTGCAAAAGTCCATCCATTTCTGCAGTCAATAAATTAACAAAAGCACCTTCATCATTTTCTGAAGCACGAATTGCCTTGTCTGTTATTTCGATAGTTCCATACAAATTTTTCAAAGATGTAGTAAAATTAAGATATTTACTATTTTGACTTGTCGGTAAAGCACCATCTTCGTCACCTGCGCCAATTCCACCATTAATACCATAAGGAACAAGTTTAATAATATTTCGACCGTAAACATCAGTTGAGCTTTGTTTGACCATATTAAACACAGGGTCAACTTGCGTATTCAATTGATTGCTTAATGCTTCTAAATACACTGTTTTTAAAGCGTTTTGCGCATTTTGTAATGTAATCATTTTTATCTCCTATTTAAAAAATTTTTTTGCCAGCTCTTTTGCTTCTGCCATATTTGCTACGGTTCTATGCACTTCTGCGCTAACCCTAGCACCTTCCGCATTAGCAATAACTGACGGAGCAGATTTGTTAGTTTTTAGTTTACTTAAATAATCATTTACTACCAAATTGTAAATTTTAGGATTATTTAATACATTTTTTGATATAAATTCGTTATCAAGTTTAATTTCATGTTTATTATTTTGCAAAATTTTAATCCACGCATTAGTCAAGGGACTTTCACTTTTTCGTACAGTCTTGTCATTGACCAAAATTTGCGCCAATTCTTTTGAATACACTTTTGCATCAGGATATAACTCAAAAAAACGTTCAACTTTACTATTCCAATCTGCATTTTCCCAAACATCGACATTTGGTTTCACTTCTTGGGGGCTTTCCGCCTTGTCCAAAATGGTTTTATCAGGGGTTATATCAACCTTGTCTGACAAAATATCTTCACCTTTTTTAGTTTTTTGAATGATATCTAGTTCATTAGATTGCAAAATCTCTTGTCTAAAATCATTTAAATCACTGTTTTTTGCTTGATTTTGGTCATTTTGGTCGATTTTAGACACATTAGTATCGGTTTTTGCGAATACTTCTTCCTTTTTATCTATGTTTTCATTGTTTTGTTGCATATTTTTCTTGATTTCTGCTAATTCCATAGCATTTTTTGTAAAACAACTTCGCAAACTATCATAGGCATCTTTTAAACTTTTTACAGACTTAAAAGTACCTAAATTTGTATTATCTTGTTTTAATTCATCTACTTTAAATTCTGGCAATTTGAAAGGTAGTTCATTTTCCATATTTTTCACTCCTATTGAATAGATGTATTATTTTCTGCTAAAGTAGTAAGTTTTTTATACTGTTTATGTGTTCTTATATGTTGTAACATTTTCTCTCTTATTTCAGGTTTTTCTTTGCTCAATCTGTCAAATTCTCCACTTAACATAAATGCGGTATGCGCATTGATATGTAAATCATGGTCGTGAATTTCCAACACCTCTGGAATTTTATTTTCAATAAAGTCAATATTTTCTCGTTTTGCTTTTTCTAATTGCAAGTTATTATTATCAAGTGCATCTTCCCATATTCCAAAACCCAATAGCTCCAAAATTTTTAAACGCATAGCATTAGAAAGTTTTCCGTTTTCGTCATGCAAAAGTCCAGCTTGTAATAAATCGAAAATCATACTACGTTTTTGAGCAACCGTTTCTCCCATTTCAGTTTCGGTTTCAAAAACGACATCATCAGAAGTTATAGTATCATTGTCCCAGTAAAACAATTTACTTGTTCCGTTTTCTCCAACTAATTTATTCATACGTTGACTTGTTACAAATTGCTTGTACATACGCAAAATTTGTCTTCCAATTTCTTTTATAGCAAATTTTACGTATTCACCACTTGAAGAAATACGCATATCTTCTTGCTCTAATAAAATTTGTAAAGCAACACCACTCATATTTGAAATAGCACTTGCATTTGTACCAAACAAGTCACTTACTCCGCTTATATTTAAAAATTCATTTAATAAGCGGTCTTCTTCATCTCTAAAATCTACAGGTAAACTAGAACTAGACATTATTTGCGGTGCACGTGCGCCTTGACGATAAACCAAAATCTTTCCAGGACTTAATCCTTCTTCTTCGAGATTTTCGATATCAACTGAACCATCTTCGACACTCATAACGCCCATACATAAACGGTTAATAAATTCGTGCTTTCTATTTTTTACAGCATTATAAGCCCTTTGAACAGGAATAGAGCGCTCAACTATACTTGTCCCCCAAAATAAAGAAGGTTGCCCAATACTAATTTGTCGAATAAAGGGAAATCCTCTTTCTCCGTTTTGCAAATTTTTGTATGGTAAAATATCATTATAAAGTAATTTATCGCCAGCTATAATTACCAAACGCCCTTCTGGATACTCTTTTGTTGGCATTTCGTATCTTTCAATAACCATTGCGTGGTCGTGTTTTACGGTTTTTGTCATTTTAGCTGATTTTGAAGCGTATCCCAAACCACCAGCAACTTGAGAGTTCGAAAGATTGTATGTATCAATATCTTCACCTTTCACGCTAACTCCCCAATGTTTTTTTATTGTGTCAACGTGGTATGCTCTAGCGTGAATTAAACTTTTGCAATTATCCAATGATTCACAAGAATTACTGTCTGGATATATCTCAAACGGTGAACAAACAACTACATCGACATCGCCTTCGTATATTTTTTCACCTAACGTAGTTAAGCCAACAACAGAACCCGCACTATCATTCCATACAATTTTATAAAAACTTGTACCGCATATTTCACTCCAACGAGTAGCTTGAGAAACTAATTCACTTAAATCTAATTTAGCAGATACAGATTCAAGTATATTTTTGCAAATATGGGCATTACTAACATCATCTTCATCTCCACTTGCGGGAAGCACTGTCATAGTTGGGCGGACTTTTGCTAGTTTAGATAATCTAGTTTCAACTAATGGGGCAATATGATTGTAAACTTCTCTTTCTTGCCAAAAATATTGCTTGTCAAAATCATCTAGTGTATCATTTGCACCTATGCCACAATATTGATTCCCCATTACAAAATTTATATTTAATTGCCATTGAGCAGTAAACGGCTTACGTTCTTCTTGCCTACGTTCGAAATCTTTTTTTATTTCACTAATTAACTCTTTTTCTATTAAATTTTTTGATTTTGATGCGTTTTTTTGTGTATTTTGCATACTTTTACCTCATTTTTAATAATTAAATTTACTTTTAACTGATTTAGGTACTAAATTTTTACCTAATTTTTCATACAACTCTCGTGCACATTTTTCACATAAATTTATTGAATACTTACTAAATTTTATTTTATAAAATGTTTTATTCGCACACTGAGTTTTGCCCGCACATTTTACTTTTCTATTTGATACTGTTAGTTGCATTTTGATAACCTTCTTTGATTTCTTTTAAAATTTCATTTCGCATTTTTTTTAATTCTTCATCACTTAACTCTTTCAATTTATTAAAATTAGTATCATAACAACGTTCTAATAATGCACGGGCAGCATTTATATCTGGAGGGATATGTTTTTTAGTAACTTTTTTCTTTATCAATTTTAAATCACTATCTTCATTGACATATTCTTCAACCACTTCATCAACCGTATAGCCCATCGCTTTTTTTAATAAAGATTTTGCAAGCTTTTCTGATTCTTCTTCAGTTTTCAATTTAACCACCTCCTGCTATTGAAATGCTCACGACGATTTTTTGATATAAGCCTTTCTTTATGCATTTGCACTAAAGTTGGCTTTTGTTTTTCTTCATCGTGCGCCTCTGGTCTTGACATTATGTAATATCTCAAATCATCCATTGCGTGGTCATCTTTCTTTATCGGCACATCAGCATTACCCCACCAATACCCCTTTATTTCACGTATCATATTGACACAAGTGGAAAAAATGAACAATTTTGCTTCATTTTTTGCGTTTTTTAAATAACTTTTTACTCTTGAAATTCCCGAAAACAAATCTTTGTTTACATTCGTATTTACATTTATTCCATAATCATAAAACAACTCACTCACACTTTTAGGGGAAGCAAGAGTCTTTTGATTTGCGGCGGAATCAATCAAAGCGTTTATTTTACCATTAAAACCTGTCGGCCAATTTAATTGCTTGCATTTTTCTAGAATGCATTTTGAATGATATTCAATTGATTTTTCCGCTTCATAATGCTCCGCAATTACATAAATATTTCCGTCATAATCGACAGCGTACCAATGAGCACTTAATGGATTATGCAGTCCTGGGTCAATACTTATATTGTCGTACCAATCATGCGGGACAGTAAACGGTTCTATTACATGCACACCCACGTCAAATTCACTATACACCAAACCACCCTTTGCACTAAATTTCCCATATCTCCTGCTTTCCAACTCCTCAGCGCTTAAAGTTTTGGTAAGAGAATCGATTTCTTTTTTTGATAAAAAAGGATTATCCGCCCACTCCATTTCAATACACCATATTTCATCGTCTTGCGCTTCATTCAAATAAATTTTGTCATACACCCAAGTAAGTCCTTTTAGTGGAGTCATCGTTCCAAAAATTATACCCTCTCTATCAAGCACTCTCATTCGACACTCCATATAGATATCAAAAGGAGGCTCTTCATCAAACCAAACCCAATCAAGACTCGTACCTTGAAACTTTTCACGCCCCTGGTCGCATGTTTTAAAACCAATTTTACTTGTTGAGCCAAAAACATTTTTTATTAAAATATAATCTATAACCCCATTTTCTGCTGAATCTTTTCGCCCTGACAACATAACTATACTTTCAATCCAATCTGGATTGAGATAATACAAAATTTTGTTTTGCGTAACATCACGTTGCACTTGCTGACTCAAACTAACAACCCAACCATCACAAGCTTTGTTATCTTTGTAGGGATGTATGCCCCGTGCCAACCATACCGCCTCAACCGCTCCACACTGCGATTTACCACTACGATTACCACCAAAAACCCATCTATTCTTTTTCTTGGACTTATGGAATAAAAGTTGCTTTTTATGTACTTTATTGCCTGTATTGTAATTAGATAAATGGTCGTTTTCTTTTCTACGTTCTAACTCTTTATCAATGATTATTACCTGTTTTATTAACTCATCTAAATCCATTCATCCTCCAAAACAACCAAAATTTTTATTTTTCGGCACTATTAGGTTTAAAAATCGTAAAAAAAACAATAATTGCATATAATAGAACAATTACTGTTTGCTAAAATCATATAAGGAGTGTTGTATGCGTAAATTTTTATTCATTATGCTTGCATTTTTATTCATTTTTAATTTTGCATATTTTTGTAATTTTAGTCCAATTTGCGCAAGCGAACCAATATATTATAGAGTAATTTCGGACAATACAGTATTATACAAAACCCCTGTCGCAAGTGAAGAAAATTCAAATGTTTACTTCACTTTACCCAACACATATTTTGTAATTTACAACAGCACTTTTGACGAAACAATGATAAATGTAACATATAAGGAATTTACTGGTTATGTATTGATAGATAATTTGCAACGAGTTTACTCAACTCCAGAACACCCATTTGAAACAAACCGTACTTTTAGTGTTCAAGGTATCGCAAATTTAGTTATAAGGAGCGAGCCCAACACAACTAGCGACTATCTAGGCACTATTCCTTTTAATGCTGTTGATATAGAATATTTTGGTCAAATTAATGGCGAACAAGCAAATTCAGATTTGTCAGACTTATGGTATTTTTGTAGATACAAAAGTTTTGAACAAGGAATCATTACAGGATACGTATATGCTCCGCTCACACAAAACCTTACCCCTTTTTCTGCTAATGTGGAAGAAGTTTTGACAGAACCAAATCAATCTACAAATGCAGGTGTTATAATTGCACCTGAATTACAAACAAGTACAAATATATTGCTAATTTTAGGTTTGACTATACCAGCTTTAATTTTGCTTTTATTAGTATTCAAACCCGAAAAACGCAAAAAGAAACGTGAAGCAAGTCGTCAAATAACTAGTCTCAATCGATTAGCTTTACCGGATAAAAATGACAAAAATGAGTTCGATTTTTAGATTTTTAAACAAATTTACTTAAAAAATTAATACTATGCATAATACTATGCAATATTAAATTCCACCATAAACAGAATTTACTATTCGTTCTATCCTTGTCATTTTAGGAAGCGCTAACGGCGAAAGTCCTTTTTCTATACCCTTCAATTTTACTAAATATGAATTGTAAATTCCTATTATCCACCCTTCATTTTCCAACATTGTTTCGATATCCTTGTAGGTGTATCCTAGATTAAATATTTGCTCCATTGCCCCTAATAGTGCATTGTTAATGTGCCTATGCAAAGTCCTGCGATTTGTGTGCATCTCTTCAGCCATAGTTGCGGTATCCAGTTTGTCAATGTAATATTTTACAAGCAATGTTGAATTATATTCATTACTATTTTTTATGCTTTCTTCTATCAAAAGCTTTACAGATAAAAGTCGGCGCTTCCGTTGAATTAAATCAATTACCGCTTCCATACGTTCCATTGTGTTACATTCGCCTTGATATATATTCCCACTATTAACAGATTTTTCTAAAACTAATCTATCAATGCTTTTAATTATTTTGCCCAGATATTTATAAGCTTCAAACAAAGTTTTTGCCCATATTAACTTTTTCATTTTTACCTCCAAATTTTTATCGACAAAAATCAACATTTTCCGTCAAATTTCGCCTTGTGTCAACTACTATATATTACAGATGTTCGATTTGTCAAGATGTTGTGACATGTTTTTTGTAAATTTTTGTAAATTTTTGAATTTTTTTGAAATAAATGCGCAATCTTTATTTTCGAACATTTGTTTGTATTATAATTATAAATTACTGACACCTAATGTACACTTTTATAAAATAATTAAATTTTTTCAATTTTTTTGTTGTTGCTTTTTTCTTAAATATGCTATAATAAGATATATAGTATACATTTTCAAAAATTGGGGTAGTTGCATATGAAAAAGATGTTGATGTCAATTGCATTTATTTTTTGTCTTTGTTGTTGTATGTGTGGAGTAAATGCAAACATACTATTAGCAAATTCTTTTGAAGTTAATAATTCTGTTATAGAAGTTACAGATGGTATCACCCACCTTTCTAGCATTGGCGATGCAACTTACTTTAAAAACAAAATATATATTACTGATAAAACGAATAACAAAATTTTTGAACTTGGAAATAGCACTAACATTATTTATGAAAGTCAAATAGGAATTCCTACAGAAATTAGTGCTACCAGCGATCAAGTTGCTTTTATAAAACAAAATGACTTTTTGTACATTTTAGATTTAAGCACCAATGAAACGACACAAATTGACAAATATTTAAAAGAAGGCGAACTATTATCTTTCCCTTCTATAAAAAAAATAACCAGTAGCGCTACTGGTGAAATTTATGTTATAACAGAAAATTTTGTCGCTACAGTTGTTGAAAATACTGATACAAACACTAAATCTTTGGAATATTTTTGTGAGCTTAATTTTGATAAATCTCCTTTAACTTTTAGTAGTGGTGGCTTTTACGTAAACGAAGATAATACAACAATTTATTTTAGTATAGATAACTCTATTTATATGATTGATATAAATACTAAAACAATAACAAAATCTAATTTTACAATCTCTAATGAAATTAACAGCATAAAAGACATAGCTGTTGATAACTTAAATAACTTGTATATATTGTCAGAAAACAAGCTATATAAGTGCACTACAAATAGTTGCGAAAGTGTAGATTTAGGTATTACTGCAAACGGCTTTACTTTAGATTTTGAAAAAGGTAGTTGCTATATTTTTGATGATACCAATTTATATAAAACAACTATTCAAGATGAAACTACAAATTTTATAACCGCTTATAACAATCAAACTCCCCCTATAGAATTAAAATCTATTACAGCAAAAAGTGAAGTAGTAACAATTTTAATGACGAACAAACCTACAACTTTATATTCTTTTAAAAGTTTAAATACAGGGATAGCATCTTATGATGTAGGTAAAAACTTAATTTTATTAGATGATACTGACTCAAAGTTTTACTATGTTTATGATAATTGCGCAGAAAATACACAAGGATATCTTGTGGGTTATATTTTAAAAAGTGATTGTGAACAAGTGAGCAATTTTTCCCCTGCTTATGAGAATGCAAAGGTTATAGTTGAAAAGGCAAAACTTTTTGTATTACCTACAAGCGTAAAGATTGATAGCGAAACTTATTTCCCTAATTCCGCACAAGTTACCCATGGCACTACATTACAATTAGTTTCATCACCTACTTTACCTATTGATAAAAATGGAACTCAATTTTATGCAGTAAAATATAATCAAAATGGTATCGATTACATTTGCTATATTGATACACGTACAGTTATCGATGTAACTTTAGATACTGCAATAGACAATATACTAGTTAGTAATGCAAGTACAAGAGCGGAAGTTGTTGTATATCAGGATAATGAATTGACTATTGAACAAGAAACTTTAGCAAAAAATACAAGTGTAACTATTTTAGAAACTACAAATGGAATAAGCAAAATAGAATATTTGAGTAATGGAGAATTAAAAACAGGGTTTGTAAAACAAAGTTTTTTAAACGATGGTAATTTAACAACAACCCAAATAATAGGTATTTGCCTTATGATTATTTCTTTGATACTCGCTATTATTATAGCGATTTGCCTATCAATGAATAATAAAAAGAAAAAGCAAAAACCTATACAATAAATAAAAAGCAATTAAGAATAAACTATTTTGCACTAACGAAATAAAAAAGGAACAGTACAAATAATGTATAGTTCCTTTTTAAGTTTAAATTTGCATAATTTAAGATATATTGTCCCTATTTGCTTCTATATCTTTTTTAAATTCTTTTAATGTTATGGTCGTTTCATTATCATTTTGCAACAAATTAATTGTTCCTACGTGCTTTAAATTATCTGCTTTTTTAATGGTATTTGCATCAAAGTATGCATCTCCGCCTATCGTTTGTAGATTACCTAAATCGTTTATTTGACTATAGGTAAAGAAAACGTCACCACCGATTGTTTTTAAATTACCTAAAGAGGTTATTCCGCTACCACTAAAAATAGCACTTCCACCTATTAATTTTAAATTTTTTAATTCTGTTATCTAACTATTAATAAAATAAACATCCCCACCGATTGTTTGCAAGTTGCCTAAAGAGGTTATTTTGCTATCACGAAAATCAACGTTCAAACCTATTGTTTGTAAATTACCTAAATCTGTTATTTTACTATCACAAAAATCAGCATTTCCACCGATTGTTTGCAAGTTGCCTAAATTGATACATTTTTTCAAATTAGCATTCCCCATAATAAAGGTATAAGGGCATACTTCTTGGTCTTTAGGAACATAATCGCTTACGCATATTTCATTTTCTAAACAATTATAATATTCTGCTAACTGTGGTTTTATGTATACTAATTTACTTCTCAATAGCGCTAAATTACTGTTTCCACCGTGACTTTTGAAATCTACTTTAAATAAATCATTAAATAAATAAGGAATATTTTCAAATTTAAAGTTATTTTCATCAATATCTTTTGCATATTGTATCAATCTAGCATTCCATTCTTCTTTGTCTAACCATTCTTTCCCGTATTCGATTTTGTAATTATTCTTTAAAAAATTAATTACTACATCACGATATTCATTTTCTAACTCTTGATTATTTCCATTTTTAATTCCACGAACTTCATCTATTGCATTCCCATTCATTTTAACTGCTATATGGGGTTTTTTATTGTTATCTATAAACACATAAAAATCGCCTTCACTTAAATGAGTACTTGCCAAAGTGCTAGTGCACCAAGGAGTGTCTGCAATAAGTGATTTTAAATTTGCAACATTTTGTTCAAAATTTTTAGGGTCATTATACTGACTGTTAAATCTTATCCAACTACCTTTACCAAAAGTATCGATATTTTTAATATTAATTATTTCAGTTTGGGTAACAAACCTTTTAAAATACGTTTGCGCATCTTTATATAATTCCTTGAAACTTGCGTATTTAGGTGCATTGTTATATATAAAATCTACAACTTGTGTAAGTAAATTCATCATTCCTAAAATGGTCTGGTGTGGTTTTCTTGCGTTAACAATAACTTTTGCTTGACCTTGTGAAAAATCTGTTCTGTATATACTTTTTAAGGTTTCGTTTAACAAAAGCCACTGAAAGCTTGCAGGATAATTACTTCCTTTAAAAAAAATTTACCAAATGCTTATATTCTTGATATTGTTTTTCACCAAGAGTTTGAGCAAATTGTGCTTTTTGATTTTGACTATCTTGTTCTAAATATGATGCACTTGCCTCTTCACCCCCTTGCCCTATATACTTGCAGTTGCCTATTAAAATAACGCTCTAAATCAGGATTGTTTGCTGTGTTAACTAAAAAATTTTCTGGTTTAGCATAACTATATAAATTATATAGTTCACTATTAATAAAAGCAATTAATTTTGTCTTAATTTCATTTTCGTTGTTAATATGTATAGAATTATTTTGCCAAAAAATAAGGTCCCTATAAGACAATCTCAAATTATTTCTTTTGTTTATTTCCAATTTTCTGTTATCTATAGTTAATTCCATAAAAAGCTTCTATACTTCAGTATGTAGTATAACATATCTTATTATTATTTGTAAATACATATAAATTATATTCAAAAACAAAAAAACTTTATTTTAATTAATAAAGTTTTTTGTTATTTATTATTCATATTAATTTGTTTTATATAATTAAATAATTAAATTTATAATAATTTACAGCAATACCTAATCTTTTAATATTAAAAACATATAAAACTATTAAAACTTAATAAACTAAATACATGCTATTTTATTGCCCCATTTCTTTCTCATTATCGTCTTTTGAAATGGTAGGTGTATTAGATGTAGTTGCAACTGCCAAATTGTAATCATTCAAATTATTTATAATATCATTATATTGATTGTCATTACCCTCAACCATAGGTATATCCTCAACTTGTTTGTCGTATGGTTGTGGACCTTTTGGCTCAACGATTTGAGTTTCCGCTTCTGCCTCAGCCATTGTTTGAGGTTGCTCTTTTTCCATTATATTAGTACTAAGCTTATCTTCTTTAGGTAATTCTTTTTCTTCACTAGCTGTTTTTTGCATTTCTTTTGATTTAGCTTTTTCAAATTTAGCAGAGTAAGTTTTCATATCCAACACACTAATTTCTAAAGTCTTTTTACCGTAAGGTATGCTTATAACATCATTTTTTGCACGATTGAACTTGTCCATTTGAGACAAAGCAACATTATCAATACTTATATTTATACCTTTTTCTGCAAGATATGATACAAATGCTTCTCTTGATACTTGCGTATTTGCTACCAAATCATCATCTTTTTCATTTTTCCATGCTTCATATTCCGCTTTTGTTTTTGAAACAAATTTACCATGCTCGATTTCAACCATGTATTGACTATTGCAAACTAAATAGCGTAAGCCATCAACAGTTGTTTGCATGCTTGTAAAGTTTTTAGCCCTAATTTTACCCAAACCTGGAACATCAACTTTGCAATGCCAATTACGCCAACGAGAACGAAGTTTCATTTTGCCGTTTTTCTTGTAATCACTAGGAGAACTAAAAGGATTACCTGTTATCTCTCTACAACTTTCAGGAATTGTAATGTTTCTAATTTTGTGACAACCACCGAAAGCGCCCTTACCCAACACTTCTAGCTTAGGTGGTAAATCAAATTTACCGCCCCAACCGCCAAATAAACTGTGTTTTTGGTCAACCAAACGTTTACAGCCATTAAATGCATAATCGTTAATAACTCGAATTTCGCTATTTTGTCCAAAATTTAAGTGTCTTAATTTTGTACATTCGTTAAAAGCGCCCTTATCTATGATTTGTAAATTATCCATATTAGGAATTGAACGAATGTTTGTGTCAGCGAAAGCATTTTCTCTAATTGCTTTCAAATTTGTCAAGTGGTCAAAATTGACTACACTCAATTTACCACAGCCCTCAAAAGCTGAATCAGGTATTTCAGTTAATGCACTCGAAAGGATTGCTTCTCTTACATGCTTTGAATTACTTGCAAATCCTTCTCCTATTTTTTGTACATTATCAGACATTGTAATACCAAAAAGAAATCTTTTGTTTTCCTTTGGTATTTGAGCAAACTCCAAAAAGTCCTCACCCACAACAAAACGGTGAAGATTACTCAACAAACTACTAGCGCCTTGTAAAACATTTCTGCCACCTTGCATTACGCTTTCACGAGCAGTTTTTTGATTTTCCCCATTTTGTTCATTTTCTAAAATTTCATCTGCCATATTTTACCTCTCCCTATTTATTTTTTGTCGCTTTTGTTTAATTATACCAAATTATAAATTTAATGTCAATATTTGTAATAAAAAATAAAAAGTCCATAATTGGACTTTAATTAAGAACTTACCACTTCAGCAAAACCATTTGGACTTGCAATATCATCTTGCTTCAATATATATTGTAAATTGTCTTGATCCGACACTTTGCTTACCGAAACTTCATAAGCAATACGAGTTTCCACATTGTCTTCAATTCGTTTTTGATAAGTACGACTTTGAATACGACCAGTTAAATACAGCTTATCCCCCACGGCAAGTCCGCTAACAAAACGAGCATTCCGCCCCCACGCTATACAAGGAAGATAATCTGATTTGTTGTATGCCCTGTTTACAGCAAGTAGCACATCACAAATTTCTCTTTTAAATGGTGTAGTTCTATAAACAGGTTCCTTACAAATATAACCTGTTAGCTCGATAATATTACAGTTTTGTTCTGGCTTTGGCTCTAAAATTTCACGCACAAAAACAGTCAACATCAGTTTGCTTTTGCCATCTACAAATTTATTATAACTACGGAATTGTCCGCTAACCGCCAACTCACGACCTATACGCAAATCTACATCTTTAAATAATCTTTCAGATATGGTTATAGGGATTATATCAAATTGCTCGGATAGTCTATTCACCTGCAAGTTTATATCATAGAAACCTTCGCCATACACTTCGTGACTAAACACTGGCTCACTAGCAATTTTTCCGCATAGATAAACCCTATTGTTGTTAAATTCAAAACTCATAATTTTCTCCTGTTTCTTAATATTTGCAAATAAAAATTTTTAGCACTACACATCCACATACTTTATGCTTAATATTAAGCGCTTATTTTGTGTTGCACGCCCGCTCTATCAATAGTAAAGTTTTCTGTATATACCAAATCACCGACACAACCCACAGTGTAACCTTGCAACTTTAAACGGTCCAACACAATAGGCAAAGCATCTAAAATATGGTCGGAATTATTGTGACACAAAATAATTGAACCGGAGCTTACTCTTGATAATATACGATTTGCAATTTCACTTCCGCTAATACCTTTCCAATCTAGTGAATCAACATTCCATTGAATTGTTTGTAAATTCAATTCTTCTGCAACATCTAGTAGTTGATTGTTGTACGCTCCAAAAGGTGCTCTAAATAATTTTATGTCAACATCAACGGCAGATTTAATTTTTTGCATAGATTGCTCTAATTCCAACTTTACTTGCTCTTTGCTTAATTTGGTCATATCAGGATGCGTATTGCTGTGAGTACCTATTTCGTATCCATTTTCGTGAATTTCCTTAACAATATCTGGATATTTCTCAGCCCAGAAGCCGACAAGGAAAAACGTTGCATTTGCATTGTATTCTTTTAGTATCTTCATAATGTCACGAGTTTTATCCGCTCCCCAAGCAGCATCAAAACTAATAGCAACTCTTTTTTCTTGTGTGTCAACATTGTACACCGGAATTTTACGCAAGTTGTCACCAAAAAATACTGCGGACATTGCATTTTCACCCAACGGCATTGATAATACTCCGCACAAGACTAGCACAACAAGTGCAGACCATATCACCGTTCGTTTTACAACAAGAAACTTCATAAAATCCTCACATTAATAGTTTAGCAAATTATTAGCGCGCTCTATAAATAGAAATTTGACGAAATTTATACAGCCAAAAACGAAATTTGTTAGAGCGTGTCGAAAACAGACTTGCTTTAATTATCTATATTCACCCACTTTTATTTTTAGCACAAAAAAACAGGTATTTTAGTACCTGTTTAATTAATATTTGATAGTTATTATTTTAATTTTGTATTGACAAAACCACTCAAAACTCCTGTAACTTTTTTGAGCGGAGCGCCTTTCTTTTCTCTAGGAATAATTTCTATTTTTTCGGAGTTTATACCCACATTCCCTTCTTTAGTTACCAAAACTAAATCTTCTGGATTTGTAATGCAAGTAGCAAAAGTAATTTTATCTTCTTTGCTTAAAAGTATTAATCTAACACCCTTTCTGTATCTAGGTAATTTATCAATTTGCGCTAAAATTACACGCTTTGCAAGTCCTTGTTCGGTCACAACCACCATTTCGCCCTCATCAGCAGTCAAGCCTGCGTACGCAACATAATCGCCTTCGTAAAGGTTTACACCCTTTACACCACCCGATACTCTACCTTGAATAGGTATATCATCTTTTGTTGCAAACAATACCTGTCCATACGCCGTAGCATAAATCATATCGTGACCATCAACATCGAATTCAACATTGATAACTTTGTCATCTTCTTTTACCTTAACAGCTTGTATATAACTTTTTACAGTGTTGTATTCAGCAAAAGCAGTCTTTTTTACCATACCTTGCTTCGTAAAGAATAACAAGTTGCGTTCTTCTTTTTCGGCAAATTCGGCAGGTATTAATGAAACAATTTGTTCGTCCATAGCAAATTCAACAAATATATCTCGAGGGCTTACTCCCTTATCTCGATATTTGCAAGGTTTTAAATCTGCCATATTAAATCTAATACAATACCCCGCACTTGTGAATGCCAATACTTCACTATCCGATTTAACATTTAAAAGTTGAGTATGTACTTGATTGAGTGAACCATCTGCTTTAAACTCTTTTTGAGCATTTGCATAAGTTTTTGCTTCCATTGCCTTTAAGTCACCTTGTGCGGTTAAGCCCAAAACCATAGGTACGGCTACATCAACCTTGACTGTCTCAATTTCCATTTTTTCTTCCGCACCAATAATTTGAGTGCGACGAGGATTTTTGTACTTTCGTTTAATTTCCAAAATTTCTTCTTTAACAGTTTGGAACTGCAACGCAGTACTTTTTATAATTGCTGTTAGTTTATCAATTAATATTTTCAACTCTTTTAGTTCATCGGTAATTTTGTTTACTTCCAAACTGGTTAGCCTTGCAAGTCGCATATCAAGTATTGCTTGCGCTTGTCGTTCAGAAAGAACAAAACGCTCTTTTAACTTCATTTTAGCATCAGCAGTCGAAACAGCCTTTTTAATTATTTTTACGACTTCATCAATATTTTTAATAGCAATCAGCAAGCCTTCTAAAATATGGCTACGCTCTTTTGCTACTTCTAAATCATATTTACTACGCCTTAAAATAATTTCTCGCTGATACTCTACGTAATATTTTATAATTTCCATAAGACCTAAAGTCTTTGGTTTACCGCCAGCGATTGCTACCATATTGATGGCAAAACTACAACGCATATCTGTGCTTTTCATTAAACTTTCAATTATAGCGTTGACATTGCCTTCTTTTTTTATAGAGATTACTGCACGCATACCATTTCTGTCACTTTCATCTCTAACTTCTGCGATATCAGCAAGCACCCCAGATTTTTCTTCACTTAATTCAACAATATTTTGTAACAGTTTTGCCTTGTTTACCTGATAAGGAAGTTCGGTAATAACAATATTCTTTTTATCATTTTTACCTTCTTCTATGTGATATTTAGATATCATTATAATTTTACCCTTACCGGTCTCATACGCTTTTTCAAGTTCGTCTATTGTCATCAAAGCACCTGTAGGGAAATCAGGTCCTTTGATGATTTTCATCATTTGCTTTAAAGTGATTTTAGGGTTGTCAATATAAGCTACAACCCCATCAATTACCTCTGCTAAATTGTGTGGAGGAATGTTTGTAGCAAGCCCTACAGCAATACCGCTTGCGCCATTTACTAGCAAATTTGGAAATCTACCCGGCAACATATCAGGTTCTTTTAAAGAGTCATCGAAATTCAAACTCCAATGCACTGTGTCTTTTTCCAAATCACGCAACAACTCTAAGGCTAATGGTGCAAGTCTTGCTTCTGTATAACGCATAGCAGCAGCACTATCGCCATCATTACTACCAAAATTTCCGTGACCTTGAACTAATATTTCTCGCATATTATAAGGCTGAGCCATACGCACCATTGCATCATAAACCGATGTATCACCGTGTGGGTGATATTTACCTAAACATTCACCGACAATACGTGCCGATTTTTTAAAAGGTTTGTCTGGGTCAAGCCCCATATCTTTCATTGCATATAAAATTCTACGTTGTACGGGTTTAAGTCCATCTTCAACACGAGGAAGCGCACGGTCAAGAATTACAAACTCACTGTATGGCATCATACTATTGTGCAATACTTCATCCATACCGCATTCAATAATGCCACCTGCGGTAGCCAAATCTATTGAACCTGTACTAGCAGATTTCTTTTCTTTTTCTCTCATACTTTACTCCTAATTTATCGGCTTGAAATTATCTTCTTTATTAAAGTTTGCATGTTCTGTAATGTACGCCTTACGTGCATCAATATTATCACCCATTAATGTTGTTATCATTAACTCGGCATTTGCGATATCTTCCAAAGTAACACGCATTAAAGAACGAGTTTGCGGATTCATGGTTGTATCCCATAATTGTTCAGGGTTCATCTCACCCAAACCTTTGTATCGTTGCATTGTATAACCTTTACCAATGCGTTCGATTGCTTCAGGAAGTTCTGCATCTGAATAAACATATTCTATATTGTCTCTTTTTTGCACTTTATACAATGGAGGAAGTCCAATATAAACGTGTCCGTTTAACACTAACTCTTTCATATATCTAAAAAAGAATGTAAGCAAAATTGCCCTAATGTGTGCACCGTCTTGGTCAGCATCACTTAAAATAATTACTTTGTGGTATTTCAAATTTGAAATATTAAAATCTTCACCTATACCCGTACCTAATGCACTGATTATTGTACGAATTTCTTCATTTGCAAGGACTTGTGCCAAACGTTTTTTCTCGGCATTTAAAGGTTTACCACGCAAAGGTAAAATTGCCTGAAAACTACGGTCACGAGCCTGTTTTGCACTTCCGCCTGCACTGTCACCCTCAACAATAAACAATTCGTTCATTTCGGGCTTTTTCCCTGTACAACTGCTTAATTTACCTACAAGGTTGCTGTTTTCAATACTATTTTTTGCACGTGTAATTTCCTTTGCTTTTCTTGCTGCTTCCCTTACTTTTGCTGCTGCTTTACCTTTGTTTATTGCTAATTCCAAAACACTCTTGTTAGCATTTTGGTCAAAGTATTCAATCAATTTTGCGTATGCCAAATTATCGACTTCGGGTTTTATTTCAGTATTACCTAATTTTGTTTTAGTTTGACCTTCAAATTGTACATTACGCATTTTGACTGATAAAACTATTGTAAGGCCTTCTCTATAATCTTCACCAGTCAAAGGTGGTTCTTTATCCTTGATTAAATTATATCGTTTACCTAAATCATTAAAAGCTCTTGTAATTGCATTCTTAAGCCCCGTTTCGTGAGTTCCGCCCTCGCTAGTTGGAATGTTATTTACATAACTAAAAGTATTTTCCGTATAATTGTTTGTGTACTGCATAGCGCATGCAATTTGACACAAATCACTTTTTGCTTCAAAATAAATAGGTTTTGGATGCTCAACAGTTTTATTTTCATTCAAATACTTAACAAAGTCACTCAATCCCCCTTCGTACTTGAATTCTTGAGTAAATGGTTTACCGTTTTCCAACTTTCGCTCATCTATTAAAACTATCTTTATGCCCTTATTTAAAAATGCTATTTCTCTCAATCGTTTTGAAACGGTTTCAAGGTCAAAAGTTATATCTTCAAATACTCTATCATCTGGCATAAAACGCACTAAAGTACCTGTTCTATCAGTTTTACCTACTTTCTTTAAGGGCGCAACAGGAACACCACTTTTTATTTTTCCGCCACTACCTTTACTCTCAAACTGCATTTCATACTCATACCCCTCACGGAATACGGAAACATTTAGCCAACGAGATAAAGCATTAGCAACTGACGCACCAACACCGTGCAAACCACCCGAAAAGCCATAGTTTTCATTGTTGAATTTACCACCAGCGTGCAACTGCGTAAAGACTACCTCAACGCCACTTACTTTCATTTGTGGGTGTATGTCAACAGGTATTCCACGCCCATTATCTTCGACTTGAGCGCTACCATCCTCTTCGAGAGTTACAATAATTGTATCACCATAGCCATTTGCTAACTCATCGACAGAGTTGTCAACGATTTCCCATAACAAATGATGTAGCCCTTTCGTGCCCGTTGTACCTATATACATACCGGGTCTCATTCTTACAGCATCTAAACCTTCCAAAACTACTATATCTTTTGATTCATACGTTTTTGACAAAATTCTTCTCCTCTTGCATTATAGTTTATATTTTAACACAAATAATAAAAAATAAAAAATTATTTTGCGCATAATTTTTCAAATTTTTCACTTTTTTGTCTTTTTTATACCAAATTTATATTAAAAAAATTATCAATTTACAAAAAAAGTAGTAAAAGTTGAACATAAATCAATATTAAGTTTAGTCAATATTTTAATGTAAACTTTATCTTATCTACTTATAAAATCTAGATTTTGACATATACTAATAAATAAAAAATAAAGGTAGCAAAAAATGAAAACCATAGTTTTAACAGGTGGCGGTACTGCAGGTCACGTCGTACCTAATTTAGCATTATTGCCTATGCTTGAAAAAAACTTCGAGCGCATTGTATATATAGGTAGCGAAAACGGTATTGAAAGGGACATTATTAGCAAATACCCAAACATAGAGTATTGCCCTATCACGACTGTAAAACTAACAAGAAATTTAAGCCCTAAAAATTTACTGATACCATTTAAACTATATAATGGTAAAAAACAAGCACAGCAAATTTTAAAAGAAGTTCAACCTTGCGTCATTTTTTCAAAAGGTGGTTTTGTAGCTGTACCTGTAGCACTTGCTAGCAAAAAATTAAAAATACCATTAATAGCACACGAAAGCGATTTTACATTAGGGCTAGCTAATCGCATTGCTCGACGTTCGGCAAAAGTGGTATGCACAACCTTTAAAGAAACCGCAGATGCTATCAGTAACGGTCTGTATGTTGGCCCACCTATTCCGCAAAGCAATGTATCATTAAATGATAAAACACGTGCAAAACAAATGTACAACTTTAATAATGAAAAACCTATTTGTTTGGTAATCGGTGGTAGTCTAGGTGCTAATAGCGTAAATAATGCCGTTTGGAGCGCTTTGGACAATTTATTAAAAACGCATCAAATTTTACACATCACAGGCAAAGGAAAATCTAACAAAAACATAAAACGCAACGGTTATACACAAGTTGAATACGTCAATAATATGCCTGCTGTATTAGAAATAATTGATGTTGCAATCACTAGGGGTGGCTCAAATGTAATTTTTGAGTTACTCTCACACTCTATCCCTATGTTGATTATACCCTTATCAAAAGGAAGTCGTGGCGACCAAGTCCAAAATGCCTTATATTTCGAAAAAAAGGGTTATGCACTTGCCTTAATGGAACCAGAATTATCACCCGAAACACTTTATAATAATTTTAAACAACTCATAACAAGGTCAAATCTTATACGTGCAAATTCAAAATATGCTGTTCCAAAAGATAGTTTGGAAAAAATTTTGTCCACTATACTCAAATACAGTGCTACGCAAGAAAATACAGTATAACTTATTTTTAGCACAAAATTCTTCACAAAAGTTACAACATAGCACATTGCATAGTACCCTATTCCCTTATATTTGATAAATAAAAACTTTGCTACATTATTTTTGACACAAATACAAAAAAGGAACTTCACTATTGTTGAGTTCCTTTTGTTGTTGTGTTAATTTTTAAATTTATAGCCCTTATGTTTTATATTTTTATCTACCCTAACTAAAACTATTACCTTTTTATACCTTTTATATGTTTTATTGTTTTTCGAACATTTGTTTGACAAATTAAATTCTATATGTTAAAATATGGAAAAATTTTTTGAGGTAGGTTATGCAACTTTTTATAATGATGGGTATTTTGTTACAATTAATGCAGAACAAAAAACTTACGGCAAAACAACTTGCAGAACATTTTGAAGTAAGCGTGCGTTCTGTGTATCGTTATATTGACAATTTAAGTGCTTGCGGAGTGCCTGTTCGTACAAAATCAGGTAGAGATGGAGGCATAAGTTTAATAAATGTTTTTACTTTAGATAATTTGTTTTTTACAAATAATGAGTTAAATTTGTTAAAAGACAATTTAAAAGCCCCATACTCCCCTAAAACCTACGCCCTATTACAAAAGATAAATTATTTATTAACACAAAATCAAAATTAATGTTATTTTTCAATAATCTTGTCAATTTTGGACAAATCTTTTAAAACATTAGAATTATATTCATAAGTTATTTCTTGTTTTTGTTGGAATTGTAAAATTGCGTTTTCAATATTTAAACTTAATAATTTTGAAAAACTAATTCCCTTACTTCGCCATAAGTAAAACGCCATACTACCCGGAATTGTATTGATTTCATTTAGATAAATTTCGCCGTCACACATTAAAAAATCAATTCTTACTACCCCATTTAATCCCAACGCCGAATAAACTTGTTTTGCATAAAATTCAATTTTTTCAATTTGCTCATCAGTTAAATCAGCAGGAACTTTTCTTTCTATATCACGAGAAACATATTTTTCTTCAAAGCCGAAAAGTTTGTTGCAAAATACTTCTTCTATTGCAGAACATTTTAAATTTTTATCCATTTTAAAAATGGAAATATTTAATTCTCGAAAATTTTGTAAACATTCTTCAACAATTACTTTTTTATCAAAATGTTGAGTATATTGAATTGCTTGCTCCAAATCTTTTTTTGCTTTTACAATTTTTATGCCTATACTACTACCTGCTCGTGCAGGTTTTACAATAAGCGGGAAATCTAAATCACTTTTGCCTATTTCACTCTTTATATCTTGAATATTTTCACCCCATACAAATTTAGGGGTGCTAATATTTAAACTATTTAAAATTAATTTTGTCAAAACCTTATCCATACAAACACTACTACTTGTCAAATCAGCACTTGTTGTAGGAATATTGCTCAACTCAAATATACCTGCTATTGCCCCACCCTCATATATACCACCGTGTAAAGCAAGTACTGCACAATCAATTTTAATTTTGCGCATAATTAAGCCTGATTTTACAAATAAAAAAGGTTTGTCTGGCAAGATAACGCAACTCTTTGCTTTAAAATCTCCTGTAAAACTTTGCGCTTGTTTTAAATTTTCACCCGTAAACCAATCGCCTTTTTTGTTTATGTAAATAGGTACAATGTTATATTTTACGCTTAAATTTTTTATTACTCCCAACCCCGTAATAATAGAAATATCGTGTTCAACCGATTTCCCACCGAATACAACTGCTATGTTTTGCATACACCCTCCTAAACAAAAGATATATGCTTTTATAAATATTTTTGTTAAAAAATAAAAAGAGCCAAAACTCTTTAAATATAATTATCCGGTAAATCATTTTCCCACAGTATAACATCTTTTGGCATTAAAATTTCTTTCATAACATTTTGAGTAGCCAACATCGTTTCCGCTTCGTAAATCTTTGTTTCATCAAAACCATTATCCAAAAGCCCTTGTCTAATTGATAAATAATGAGTTTTGTTGACAATGATTACTATGTCGGCAACTTTACTTATTCTTGCACCAAAGTTATAATTTTCGAGTCTTTCTAGCGTGCCTAGTTCTACCAAACCCGGAGTAATCACTATTTTGCGCCTATCTTTAAACATTGACAAAACTTCCAAAGCACGTTGACTTCCTTCGATACTCGCATTGTAGGTATCATCTAAAATAACGACATCATTTTCCGCATTAATTAATTGCAAACGGTGTTCAACAGGGCTTACTTTTGCAACTCCCGCCTTAATCTGCTCATTTGTCAAACCTAATTCTTTTGCCATTGCAACACATAGCAACAAATTGCTAATGTTATGCATTCCTAAAAGTTTAGTGCTACATTCAAACACATCTTCGCCTATGTGCAACTTGAATATTGTACCGTTAGCATTTGTCAAAATATCAGTTGCATAAACATCTGCCTTTTGCTTTATTGAAACAGTAGATTTTTTGCATTTACTATTTTTTTCTATTTCGGCAACAGGTTCACTGTCTATATTAAACACACAAAAACCATCTTTTTCTAAATATTGTGAAAGTTCAGCCTTTGTCTTTTTGACATTATCCAAAGTTTTGAAAGTCGCAATATGTTGCGCACCTATGGAAGTAATTATCCCATATTTAGGTTGCACTAATTCACACAATTCTTTTATATCACCCTGCTGTCTTGCCCCCATTTCAGCAATTAAAACTTGATGCCCCATTGTCAAATATTGAAGTACTGTTTTAGTTATTCCCATCGGTGTATTAAAATTAAAAGGAGTTGCGCATACGCTATATTTTTCGGAAAGCAATGTTGCCAAAAAATTCTTTGTACTTGTTTTTCCAAAACTACCTGTTATACCTATACGGATAAGATTTGGAAATTGCTCCAACTTTTTCGCTGATTTTTTTATATAACCTTTGTTTATTGCGTGTTCGAGAGGCTTCATAACCCAATGTACAAATGGTACTAATATAGGTAATAACAAAGGTGATAATGCTACCGCACCAAAACGGAAGATGGATAAAAACATACTTGATAAAATTATAAGTCCAAACGAGATAACAAAGCATAAAATAAACAACAAAATTATTGCTCTATTCATTCTGTTTGTCATCTTTAAAGGTGTTTTCTTTGGAGCATAATAAACATTAATTATATAAATATAACTAAACAATAAATAAAATATTAGTCCCAAATAACTCAAATAGTCACTATAGCCGTCTAAAATTACATTAGTAACAATCATACAAGCCGATGATAAGACAGCAACTATAGCAAGTCGCCCAACATAAACTCCGCCAGAACTATTTAGCCAATCAAAGTAACCACGAGTATGATAACCTGATAATTGTATGACTTGTAAAAATTTGTAGCCCTCAAAACATAAAACAAACGCATTGACTATTGCTATTGCAAGTGCTATGTAAAAATGACCGTTTGAAAAATCAAAAAATTCTATCATAAAATCTCCTACTCAAACAAAACGATAAAATTCCCTTAAAAAGATATTTGGGTTATCTAAAAAACTATAATGTCCGCCTCTAACAAGTACTAGTTTACTATTTTTTATGTAACGTTTCAAGCGTTTTGCCATATAAAGCGGAGTATCTTTATCATTTTTACCCCAAAAAAGCAATGTTTGCTTGTTTATTTTTTTAGCATATTCGCTTAAATCTAAATTAACTACATTTACAAACACCTTTTTCATATCTGCGTCTAGTGCCTTATAATCAGTTGAGCCAAACTCGTTTAAAACGCTTTTGTCTAATTTACCAGAGATTACCTGTTTTTTTAATTTGAGATATTTAGCAATTTGTATGCGCTTTTTAATACCTAGTTTTGTTTTTAACCCAGCACTATCCACAAGTACAAGTTTAGTTACATTTTTGGGTAAAAGCGCAGTTAATACTATTGCTACACGGCCACCAAAACTATGCCCTACTACTATGCAGGGTTTAGCAACTATTTCTTCGCAAAATCTCGCTATACAAGCGACATAATCTAAAACTCCTGCGTTTCTGTTAGGCTTCTCGCTTTTACCAAATCCCAAAAAATCAACAGTATAAACGGCAAAGTCATTTTTTAAATCATTTACTACACAATTCCAAATTTCGCCACTCGCTCCCCAACCATGCAACAAAAGCACAGGTGGACCTTCACCGACAACTTTGTAATTCATTCCACAAAATATAGGCATATATTCACCACTTTTTTTAGTAAATATATGCCCTTTTTAAATTTTTTGCTAAAAATCTAATCTCATTAAAATTGCATCTTGCCCTTTTTCATAATAGTCAGGTCTTCTACCTACTTCGATAAAACCTTTCTTTTGATACAACGAAACAGCAGGATAATTTTGGTCGTTTACTTCTAAAAAAACAGTTTTGCAATCCATTTTACGCAAAGTTTCAATTAAACTATCAATCATTTTTGAAGCAACACCCTGCAACCTTGCCTCTTTTGAAACAACAACTCGCAAAATTTCCGCTTCGCCAGACAATAAATTTACAGAGATAAAACCTTTTGCTTCCCCTTTACTTCGCATTATAAAACAACGATAATCAGGGTTTTCAAAACTTTGTCTTATACCTATTTCATTCCACTGCAAGTCCCACTCATCGTCCTGACTTTCCAACTTTAAAATTTCAGGTAAATCATTGATTGTTGCTTGTGAAAATTTTAATTCGTTTACGCTTTGTTCTGCTTGACTTACTCGCAAATACAACGGAGCAACATTTATAGCATCAGTAAATGACAGCAACTTAAATTTTATTTCCGCTAATTTTGCTAAGTTTTCTACTTTATAGTTGATACTATCCCCCAACAAGTCCGCAAAACTAACGCTTTTTTCATTATTATGATTATAAATCAAATCAACTTCATCATTATAATTTGAGTGCAAATACCCCGTAAAGTGCTTTATTTTATCTAATCTAGGTTGAGTAATAGGCTCCAACACCCTACCAAATTCCAAATCTTTACGCAAAAAAGTTTGGTGATATACATATCCTGCCCCTGCGTTTATAACCGCACAAATCGGTCTATTGCTATTTCTTTCAATTAAATCGAAAGCCAGCAATTCCATTGAATTTATGGCAATAATAGGTTTGGACTTTGCGAAAGCAAATCCCTTTGCTACACTCAAACCTATCCTAATTCCTGTAAAAGAACCCGGTCCAACAACGCAAGCGATAGCATCTAAATCAGCCACACTTACTTTACTTACTAAAAACAAATCATCTAATAACGGGAAAAGCGTTTCACTATGCCTTGAAAAACCCGAAGTTTTTAAAAATTTTTGTTCATCTTTTATGACCGCAAGTTGAGTATCAACGCCTGCCGTATTTATCGCTAGTAATTTCATTTTGCCTCCACAACTCTAAACCTACGCTCATTATCACTTAAAACAGTGATGTCAAGCATAATATTTTTTTCGGGTAAGATACCGGCAACTTTTTGTGGCCATTCAACAAAGCAAACTCCTTCACCGTTGTGTAAAATCTCATCAAGACCGCTTTCAATTGCTTCAGCAGAAGACTTTAATCTATACATATCAAAATGATAAATAGGAAATTTAGCATTGTATTGATTTAGCAAGGTAAAAGTAGGACTTGTCACAAGTCCATCATACCCCAACGCCTTTGCCACTGCCTTTACAAAAGTTGTCTTGCCTGCGCCCAAATCACCCGTAAGTAGCACAACATCGCCAGATTTTAACGTGTTTGCAAATTGTTTTGCAAAAGATTTTGTGTCTTCTAAACTTTCTGCAATAAATTCCATAAAACTATTCCTTTTGCGTTAATTTGTCTTGCTCTATTAGTTTTTTGATGCCTATGCTATTCAAAGTGTTTTTGCCATCGCTCCACAATTTTTCCAAATGATAAAATTCACGCATATCAGCAGTAAATATATGTACTATTAAAGAGCCAAAATCAAGGACAAGCCATCTACCATCACCTACGCCATCTCTTCTTATCACTCTTTGACCGCATTTTTCCATTTCTTCTTCTACTTTTTCTGTCAATGCTTTTGCGTGAACATTGCTATTAGCAGTTGCAATTACAAAATAGTCAGCAATATTTGATAAATAAGAAACATCAATAAGTGTTACGCCTTCCGCTTTGTTTTCTTCAAATATTTCGCAAGCTTTAATCGCAAGCGTATAATCTTTGCTAAATGTCTTTGTCTTCATAATCTTTCCCTTTTAAAGTTTTCGTGTCCCTTTGTATTTACTTTACCTTAACATATTTAGTTACTTAGTAACATTAAAGATTGAAAAAATTTTTTATACCAACTCATTTTTTCTAAAATAAATGTTGATAAAATAATTTCGACTTTTTATTGTCTTTAATATTATAACTTTTTATATCAATTAAGTCAATTAATTAAAGCATAACTGCTTGTTAAATTGTCAATAATTTTGTCATAAAAGGGGTATATTTTTATGCGTACAAAATTTAGTTTGATTTTAGATAGTTTCGTTTTGTTTTTGTGTGTTGGCTTGCTTATGTTTGCGTGGGTAAAATTTTATACCAAATCGGTATTGTTAAGCTTGATTGTATCTATACTTGTAGCAACCCTAATTTTGTTTATTACTTCTACTATATACAAAAAGCGTACTGCAAAGCTTAATCTAAAAAAAGAAGAAAAAAAGCAAGTTGATTACCTTAATCTTAACTTGTTTTTTACGCCAAAAGCCGAAGTTTTGCAATATTTTGAAAATGCATTAAAACAAAAGTATCAAGTTAGCAAAACTATGGATTGCTTGATTTTAAAGGAAAACACTTCGCAAAATGATAAGCATACCACTTTGCATAGTACTCTTTTTGCACCTTTTTACGACAAAGAAAAACTAGACTATTCCACCCTACTACATTTTTATCGAATTGCTAAAATAAACAATTTAGACAATATTATAATTTGCGCAAATGATTTTGATGATGATGTTAAAAATATAGCAAAGCAAATAAAAAACCTAAACATCAAGTTACTAGATACAACGCAAATTTATTCAACTTATTTAAAAGCGCAACCTCAACTTCCGCAAGCAGTAGATATTACCAAAAAGAAACTCAAACAAATGGAACTATTACGCTATGCGTTTAGTCCAGCACGAGCAAGACACTACCTTTTGTTTGGCTTGTTGCTTTTGCTTACAAGTTTTTTAGTGCCTTTCAAAATATATTATTTGGTTTTTGGTAGCATACTTTGTGTTACCGCACTGTTCGTAAAACTTTACCCTATATTAAAAAAGAATAGTTAGTTTAAAAAATATACTTTTATTATACAAACAAAAAAATCAACCATAACACACTATTTTTTGAAACAAACAAAAAAGGGACTTTACTATTTAGATAAAGTTCCTTTTCTTTTTATATATAATTTCAAGAGTTTAAACTTTATTTTCATTTTTTAGATTAATTATTGTTTTAAATCTTTATAATTTTTAATTTAGATATAAAATCTCGTCTTGATTATTTGTTTGGCTATTTAAGTTATTTGTACTTATACTTATAAGAACAACAATAATAATTGTATAATTTTATTTTATAGCACGAATTTTCTTTTCAATGTTCTTTTTGTATAATACTATTTTTCTGCCTATTACTTGCACAATGTCTGCTTTACAGCGTGTTGCTAGTTC